>NZ_JAQREI010000016.1:0-101018 GCF_028599215.1 Pseudoalteromonas sp. Angola-30 | reverse complement strand
AGGTTTATCTGCAGCAGCGAATGCAGCAAATTTTGAGGTAGGGGGCTTTGATGTCACCTTCGACTCAACTTTTTCCTATGGTCAAAGCGTCCGTGTTGAAGACAGAGATTTCGACATTATTGGTAAAAGCAATAATCCTGCATTTGATTGGACTGGGTATAATCCTTCATTAAATACAATTTATTCTTCTCAAGATGTTTGGGCTCAACCAGGCTCTTACTCTAATAATGGCGATGCAGGTAATCTTAATTTTGATAGCGGTGATTCGTTTTCAAAATTATTGAAAGGAACACACGACCTTTCAATTAGTAAAGATAACTACGGCTTATTCACACGTTTTATGTACTTTTACGATTTTGAGTTAATGGATGGTGATAGAGCCTACGTTAACCCAACCTCAGGACAAGGCGTAGATCCATGTGATGATGACGACACAAAAGAGCAAAGCTGTGCCGACATTCGTTTATTAGATGCCTACGTTTGGGCAAATTTTGACTTAAACGATGGCAATAACCCGCTGTCAATTCGCCTTGGTCAACAAGTAGTTAACTGGGGTGAGAGTACACTTATCTCTCATGGTATTAACGTAAACCCGGTCGATATTGACCGCTTAAAAGCGCCAGGTGCTGAGCTTAAAGAAGCATTTATTCCTGTAGGTATGCTTTGGGCGTCATTAGGGATCACTGAAAATATTACTTTAGAAGGTTTTTATCAGTACCAATGGCATGAAACACGCCTACCGGCTGCGGGTACTTATTTTTCTACCAATGACTTTGCAGCAGAAAACGGCTATCAGCAAAATGTACAGTTAGGTTTTACTTCAAACCCTGACATTGATATGGCCTTTTTAACCGACAGCCTTAATAACCTTTATACTAATTTTGCTCAGGTAGCCGCAGCACAGGGTATTGACCCAACAAGTGCTGAAGGCCAAGCCCTGCTTGCAAACATGTATTTAGCTCATCCAACTAAAGTTGCGCTTAAGGGGAAAGGCGATAACGGTAAAACAGAGCCAGATGACGGCGGCCAATATGGTTTACGTTTAGGTGTATTTTTACCTGAGTGGAACGACACAGAAGTGGCGTTATACCACGTTAACTACCATAGTCGACGTCCGCTAATTTCTGGTCGTGTATCTAACTTTTCTCAAGCTGCCATCGCACAAGATTTAGCGATGATTGCAACAACAGAAATTACAGATGACAACGTGGCAGATTTAGTTGCGTTTTCAAAAGCAGAAAATGATTACCCAGAAGATATTAAACTTTACGGTTTAAGCTTTAACACCACAATTGGCGAAACCGCGTTTGCTGGTGAGTTTGCATTTCGTAAAGACGAACCGTTACAAATTGATGATGTAGAGCTACTTTATACCGCCATGCCTGAACAATTGGCGCTTGCTGGTATTCGCCCAGACTTTGCGGGTATTTCGCAAATGAGCTTTGGTGATGCGATTAGCTCTGTAGCGGCAGGTGAAGTTGCGCAAGGTTATATTGAACGCGACACATCACAAATTCAGTTTACTGCAACACATTTATTTGGGCCGTCATTAGGTGCTGATAGCTGGGCTGTAGTAGGTGAAGTAGGTGCTGTGAAAATTCATGATATGCCTGATTACGACGAAATGCGTTTAAATGTGTCGGGTACAGGTCGAAGTGGTGTGATCACAGGCCCAGGCACTACTGACTACACAACATTACAACTAGGCCTTTCTAATGGCCCAGAAGAAAAGTCGTTTGCAACGGCATCATCTTGGGGTTACCGCCTAATTGCTAAAGGTGATTACTTTAACCTTTACAATGGCATTAACTTCTCTCCACGATTTGTATTTTCTCATGATGTAAACGGTAACACACCTGATCCTATGTTCTTGTTTATTGAAGACCGTAAATCGTTGGGTGTAACGATGAACTTTAATTACCAAAATGCATGGTCACTTGATGTGAGCTACAACTCATTTTGGGGTGGTGGCGATATCAATACTTTCTCAGATCGTGACTACGTTTCTTTCAATTTAAAATATTCAATTTAGGGGTAATATTAGTATGATTAAAAAACCTACCCTCATCGCTACCGCTTTGTGTAGCATGTTTTTAAGTTCAGCGGCAATGGCAAAAATGAGCGCTGAAGAAGTTGCACGTTTAGGACAAGACTTAACGCCATTTGGCGCAGAAAAAGCAGCCAATGCTGATGGGTCAATTCCAGCGTGGAATGGCGGTATTACATCTGCACCAGAAGGTTATGAGCCAGGCATGCACCATTTAGACCCGTATTCTGCGGACAAAGTGTTGTTTACCATTGATAAAACAAACCTTGATAAGTACAAAGCTAACTTAAGCCCTGGTCAAATTGCTTTATTTGAAGCATACCCAGATACGTTTAAAATGCCTGTTTATGAAACGCGCCGCTCTGCGTCTTACCCACAGTTTGTATACGATGCAACAAAAGAGTTTGCTGCAACGGCTGAGCTTATTGAAGGTGGCAACGGAATAAAAAATACCGCAATTGGTATTCCATTTCCTATTCCTAAATCTGGCTTAGAAGCTATTTGGAATCACTTATTACGCTATCGTGGACAATCAATAGAGCGTTTTGGTGGACAAGCTGCACCCACCGCATCGGGTTCGTACAATTATGTAGGCTTTGATGAACAACTATTGGTTAAATATTCAGATCCTAAAGCGACCCCTGCAGAGCTTCAAGACTCAAACATTTTGTTTAAATTTAAGCAAAAGGTGACAGAGCCAGCACGCCTTGCCGGTACAGCGCTACTTGTACACGAAACCATGGATCAAATTTTAACGCCTCGCCAAGCGTGGACATATAACTCAGGTCAGCGTCGTGTTCGTCGTGCACCAAATGTTGCATATGACGCTCCAGGTACAGCCGCAGATAGCTTACGTACTACCGATGATTTTGATATGTTTAATGGCTCACCTAACCGTTACAACTGGACGTTAAAAGGTAAGCAAGAGCTATATATTCCGTACAATAGCTACAAGTTACACAGTGATAAACTAGAGTACGATGATATTTTAAAACCAGGCCACATTAACCCAGAGCATACGCGTTATGAAAAGCACCGTGTATGGGTTGTTGAAGCTAACTTAAAAGATGATACACGCCATATTTATAAAAAACGCGTGTTTTATATTGATGAAGATAGCTGGCAAGTACAAGTGACCGATATTTATGATAATCGCGACCAGCTTTATCGTGTAGCAATGGCATATGGCTTAAACTACTACGAAGTACCTACGCAGTGGAGTACCTTGGAAGTGTATCATGATTTAAATTCGCGCCGTTACTTAGCTATTGGTTTAGATAACCAAGAAAAAATGTACGACTTTTCAGAGTCGTTTAACGATAACGAATTTACTTCAAGCGCATTACGCCGTGAAGGTAGATAACAACGTAATATGCAGCTAACAGCCCGTTAGCTGCTTTTTTCTTTCTCATCGCGTTTGTCTATACGACACGCAGGATTTTCCTCAGCAAACAGACAAACAATTCTTCAGTTCAAGGCGATTAAAATTTATGAAGTATTTGGTATATGCCAGCCTGATCATAAGCGGTGCGAGTATTGCACAAGATGCACCTCAGTATGCTATTAGCGCAATCAACGCAAATAAAACCCTACTAACTGATATTACCAATACAGGTGCAGGTTTAGTGGCTGTAGGTAAGCACGGTACGGTAATAACAAGCAAAAACGCTGAGCAATGGCAGCAAGCGCAAAGCGTCCCTACACAGGTATTGTTAACGGCTGTCGATTTTTCTAATGAAACCCACGGGTGGGCATGCGGGCACGATGCCACAATAATTAATACCACCGATGGTGGTTTAAATTGGCAATTACAACAAGCAAAGCCAGAGCTTGATAAGCCGTGTTTAGATATTTACTTTGAAGATGACTTAAATGGTTTTGCTGTTGGCGCTTATGGCATGTTTTATCAAACCAGTGATGGCGGCAAGCACTGGCATAAACGCTTTTTAGACTCTTTACTGTTTAGTGAAGACAGAGAGTATTTGAATGATTTAAAAGAAAATGACCCTCAAGGCTACGAGGCTGAAACAGCATCTATACTGCCACATTTTAACCGTATTGAAAAAACAGACAGTGGTTTGATGTTAGTCGGTGAAATGGGGTTAATGGCCAAAAGCAGTGATAATGGCCAAACATGGCAACGCCTTGATGAAATTTACCCAGGTTCTTTTTTTGCGGTAGCATCAGAACCGCAGCAAGAGATTGTGGCAGGGCTCAGAGGAAATGTATTTGTTAAAAATAAAAATGAACAACAATGGCAGCATTTTGAAAATGTTAAAACGGCCACGGTTAATAACATTATAAATTATAATAATGAGCATTGGTTACTGCTGGCAAATAGTGGTGTGATCTTTCATTTAAAAGACGGCTTACTTACACATGAACAACGCCCCGATGGTAAAGCTATTCTTGATGGCGTAATAATTAATAATAAATTAGTCATGGCAACAGAAGATGGCATTAAAGTGAAGGAGTTAAACCCTTAATGCATACGTTTTTAGATTTTTTAGAAAAGGCGGTGTTTAGACACCGTACTATCATGTTGATCGCTTTTGCGCTAATCACATGTTTTTTAGGCTATAAAGCCACTCACATTGAACTAGACGCCTCGTTTAACAAAAATATTCCGCTAAATCATGAATACATGAAAGTGTACACCAAACACGAAAAACAATTTGGTGGCGCAAATAGCATTTTAATTTCGGTGTGTGATGACAGTGGCAACATTTTTAACCCCGAATTTTTCACCCAGTTAAAAGCAGTACACGATCAACTGTATTTTATTCCCGGTGTAAACCGCCCATTAGTTAACTCTATTTTTGCGCCCAGTGCGCGCTTTGTCGAAGTTGTTGAAGATGGTTTTGCTGGCGGCCCAATTATTCCTGCAAACTTTAAAGCTGACCAAAAAGGTTTAGCGGTAGTTAAAGAAAACATTGAAAAAGCAAAAGTAGTAGGGCGAATGATTGCCAGCGATTACTCATGTGCCATGGTGACCGCGCAGCTACTAGAAACCGACCCGCAAACTCAGCAAAAGCTAGATACACTCGCATTTGCAGATAAGTTAGAAACGCAAGTAAGAGAGCCTTTAAGTACAGATAAAGTCAGTATTCATATTATTGGATTTGCCAAAATGGCCGGCGATATCGCACAAGGGGCAAAAGGCGTTGTGCTATTTTTTGCTATTGCCATTGGTTTTACCTTTATTATGGTATGGCTATTTTGTGGCAGTTTAAAGCTCACCATTTTACCTATAGCGTGTTCAATTATTGCCGTAATTTGGCAAATGGGTTTGCTGTCGAGTTTAGGTTTTGGTCTCGACCCTATGTCTATATTGGTGCCGTTTTTAGTATTTGCGATTGGTGTAAGCCACGGCGTGCAGATGATCAACGCCATTGGTAAAAAAGTAGGTGAGGGCAAAAGTACCCGCATTTGTTGTCAATCAAGCTTTAGAGCATTACTTGTACCTGGTGGTATTGCGCTGCTTTCAGACACGGTGGGCTTTTTAACCCTGCTGACTATTGATATAGGTATTATTCGTGAACTTGCAATCACAGCAAGTTTAGGTGTTGCGGTTATTATATTTACTAATTTAATTTTATTACCAGTGTGGGCCTCGTATATGAATTTTGCCAACACTGTGCATATTCAATCAGGCGATGCGCAAAAGCCAAATATGCTAGATGCGATACGCGATTTATTAGTAAAAGCCACAGACCCTAAAACCGCAAAAATGATTATTGGTTTTACGCTGGTGTTATTTGCCTTAGGTTACTGGCAAGCAGATAAAATGCGAATTGGTGATTTACATGCAGGTGCGCCTTCGCTGCATCAAGATGCTCGCTACAATCAAGATACTTTTTTAATATCGGACAAATACACTATTTCGTCGGATATTTTAAAAGTGATTGTTGAGGCTTACCCAGCGGCGTGTACAGAGCACGATGTGATGGCGCGCATTAGCCGTTTTCAGTACAAGGTAGAAAACGTGCCAGGCGTACAATCGGCGGTTAGTTTAAGCTCTGTGGCGCAGTCGGTTAACGCAGGTTACAACGAAGGTAACTTAAAATGGCAAAGCTTGCCGCGTAATTCAGCCAGCTTAGTGCAATCAACAGCCCGTGTAGAAACAAGCACAGGATTACTCAATGGCGATTGCTCAGTCATGCCGGTGATTATATTTTTAGATGATCACAAAGCAAATACAATCGATACCGTTATTCAACGTGTTAAGCAATTTGCACAAGAAGAAGGCACAGACAAGTTAGCCTTTAAGTTAGCGTCTGGGCCTGTAGGGGTTATGGCGGCAACAAACGAGTCTGTTTCTGCGGCGCAAATTCCGATGATGCTTTACGTTTACGGCGCAGTTATTATTTTGTGTTTGTTAAGCTTTAAGAGTGTGAAGGCGACAATCGCAGTGGTATTACCTCTGTATATTGTATCAACTCTTGCACAAGCACTTATGGTGCAATTAGAAATTGGCTTAACGGTATCTACTTTACCTGTTATAGCCTTAGGTGTAGGTATTGGTGTGGATTACGGTATTTATATACTTTCTTCGATGATGGGCCAACTTAAGCAAAACGTACCGCTGAGCGTGGCGTACCGTAATGCCCTTGTTGAGCGTGGCAGTGCTGTATTGTTTACCGGTATTACCCTTGCGATAGGTGTTAGTACGTGGATATTCTCTGATCTTAAGTTTCAAGTAGATATGGGAATACTGCTTACCTTCATGTTTTTAGTAAATATGTTAGGTGCGGTACTGCTATTACCCGCAATTGGTAGTTTGCTGTGGACCGACCAGAAAAAATAAAGTGAATAATTGTGCTCCTAAATGACCTGTAATGGTCATTTATATCTATATTTTGTGAATAGATGACCAAATAGCTGAAATGCTTAAAATGTTTTCATCGAAAAGGCTGTTTATTAGCGCTAAAAGGGTTAGAATTTAACTGACTCCACGCTAATAAATGGCTGTACAAATATTCTGCTTAACTAAAAGCAGTAATAGATTAAGGAACATACAATGACACGAAATGAAGGCCAAGCCTCGGTTATCCTAGATAATGTCTGTAAGCTTATCCAGAAAAAAGTTCACGCTGATAATGTGTTACTCGTTGAGAAATTCGCCAAAGCCTTGTACAGCAATATGTCTAAAGAGGATTTGGCAAATCGCAATGATAGTGACCTATACGGTGCTGCACTCAGCCTTTGGAATGCACTAGAAAAAAACACCACGGACGACGCAGTAATTCGCGTTTTCAACCCTGAAGTAGCAAAAGATGGCTGGCAGTCATCACATACAATTGTAGAAATTATTGCTAAAGATATGCCATTTTTAGTCGATTCTGTTCGTATGGCTATGACCCGTGAAAATATAGCTTCTCACTTATTACTTCACTGCCCACTAAAAATTCAGCGTGACGATAACGCTAAAATTTCTGGTTTATCAAATTTAAAAGCAGAGCAAGAATCGAGCTCTACTAAAACAGTGTTCTTTATTGAGATTGACCGCCAAACCGATGCATCTGTTATTGCGTCTTTCAAAAAAGAGCTCGAATCAGTATTGGTTGATGTTTCTATTGCGGTAGATGATTGGCAGCCAATTCGCGAAAAATTAGTCTCTGTTACTAAAGAAGTACCAAAACGTAAGCACAATAAAAACAAAAACGAAGTATCTGAAGCCGTAGAGTTTTTAGATTGGCTGGCTAAAGATAACTTTACTTTAATGGGTTATCGCGAGTACGAGCTTACCCCTGTACAAGGTGATTACCAGTTAAAAGGTAAAATGGATACAAGCCTTGGCCTGATGAAAAATTCAACCGATGAGCACACACGTTTATTATCTGAATTACCAGAATTTGCTCGCCAAGAAGCCCTCAGCAGTAACTTATTAGTATTAACAAAAACGAACTCTGTATCGCGCGTTCATCGCCCAGCGTACATAGATTACGTTGGTATTAAACGCTTTGATGATGAAGGCAATGTGGTTGGTGAAGACCGTTTTATCGGCCTATTTTCATCAAGCTTTTACAACAACAGCGCAGCAGATGTGCCTGTTCTAAAAACTAAAATTAACCGCATCATGGATATGTGTGACTTTGCAAAAGGCACCCATGCATACAAAGCGGTACTTAATATTTTAGAAACGTACCCACGTGATGAATTAGTTCAAGCTCGCGAGAGCGAGTTACTCGAAGTAGCAATGGGTGTTTTACAAATTCAAGAGCGCGACATGTGTCGCTTGTTTGTGCGTAAAGACGCCTACGGACGTTTCTTCTCTTGCATGGTGTACGTTCCGCGTGAGCGATATAACACAGCGCTGCGCCGAGAAACACAAGACATTTTAGCTAACGCCTTTAATTCTGACGAAAAAGTCGAATTTACTACCTATTTCTCTGAGTCAACACTGGCGCGTACACATTACACCGTTCGTGTGACCGATAACAATATCGAATATAACGTGAAAGACATCGAAAACAACTTAGTAGAAGCTGCTCGTACATGGGAAGATAAATTACAATCTGCACTGTTAGAGTCAGCAGGGGAAGCCCGCGGTAATGAGCTAAATCGTAAATATTGCAACGCGTTTGCACGCTCTTACAAAGATGAAGTACTACCGAGTGCTGCGGTTGTAGATATTGAAAAACTAGAATTGTTAAACGACGAGAACAAGCTAGAAATGTTGTTCTACCGTCCGCAAGAAGAAGCTAACAGCAATATTGTACGCCTAAGCTTGTTCCATAAAGATGAGCCAATTCACTTATCTGATGTTATGCCAATGCTAGAAAACTTTGGTTTACGCGTTGTAGGTGAAACGCCATATTCTGTTAAAACAAGTGATGGTCGTATCAATTGGATCATGGACTTCTCTATGCTGATTGACAGCAAAGGAATGGCCGACTTTGATAAGATTTCTGCTCGTTTTCGCGCTGCATTAACTAATGTATGGGGCAACCGCCTTGAAAACGACGGCTTTAACCGCTTAGTATTAATGGGTGGTTTAACAGGTCGTGAAGCCTCTATATTACGTGCCTATGCAAAATACATGCGCCAAATTGGGGTTACTTTCTCACAGACCTACATTGAGAGCACGTTTGCAAACTACCCGCATATTGCTGCGCAAATAGTTAACTTATTTGCTAAAAAATTCTCAGTAAAAAGCCCTGCAAGCCCTAAAACACTTGAAAAATTAAGTGCACAAATTTACTTAGAGCTTGAAAACGTAGCGAACCTTGATGATGACCGTATTATACGTTTATACGTAGATATGATTGTCGCAACACTGCGTACTAACTACTTCCAAAAAGATGAAACAGGTCAGTTTAAATCTTACGTGTCGTTTAAAGTACAGCCTAGCTTAATTCCTGATATGCCGCTTCCGCTGCCAGCATTTGAGATTTTTGTATACTCTCCGCGTGTAGAAGGTGTGCATTTACGCGGTGGTAAAGTTGCTCGTGGTGGCCTTCGTTGGTCAGACCGTCGTGAAGATTTCCGTACTGAGGTACTGGGCTTAGTAAAAGCACAACAAGTTAAAAACACCGTAATTGTTCCGGTAGGTTCTAAAGGTGGTTTTGTATGTAAGCAGCTACCGAGTGAACGCGAAGCCTTTATTAAAGAAGGTCAAGAGTGTTACAAAATTTTCATCCGTGGTTTATTAGACATTACCGATAACATTGAGCGTGGTGAAATTGTACCGCCAGCTAATGTAACACGTCACGATGAAGACGACCCATACCTAGTAGTTGCAGCCGATAAAGGTACAGCTACCTTCTCTGATATTGCTAACGGTATTGCTAACGAATACAACTTCTGGCTAGGTGATGCGTTTGCATCAGGTGGTTCAGTAGGTTATGACCATAAGAAAATGGGCATAACAGCAAAAGGTGCATGGGAGTCTGTTAAACGTCATTTCCGTGAAATGGATATTGACTGTCAAACTACCGACTTCACTGTGGTTGCTATTGGTGATATGGCCGGCGACGTATTTGGTAACGGCATGTTATTGTCTAAGCACATTCGCTTACAAGTCGCGTTTAACCATATGCACATATTTGTAGACCCTACACCAGATGCAGCGACCTCTTACCCAGAGCGTGAGCGCTTGTTTAACCTGCCTCGTTCATCATGGGAAGATTACAATAAAGATCTGATTTCAGCGGGTGGTGGGATTTTCTCGCGCGCAGCTAAATCGATTTCTTTAAGCCCAGAAATGAAAAAAATGCTTGGCACTAAAAAAGCAAGCATGACACCGAACGAGTTGATCAAAGCCTCATTAATGATGGAATTTGATTTACTGTGGAACGGTGGTATTGGTACTTATATTAAAAACAGCCACGAAACAGACGCTGATGTAGGGGATCGTGCAAACGATGCGCTGCGCATAAACGGTAAAGACCTTGGCGCTAAAATTTTAGGTGAGGGCGGTAACTTAGGTGCAACCCAATTAGGGCGTATCGAGTTTGCAGCCAAAGGCGGGCGTGTAAATACCGACTTTATTGATAACGTAGGCGGTGTTGCGTGTTCAGATAACGAAGTAAATATTAAAATTTTACTTAACGGCTTAGTTTCAGAAGGGGATTTAACACGTAAACAACGTGATGAGTTACTTTACTCTATGACCGACGAAGTATCTGAGCTTGTACTTAAAGATTGTTACCGTCAAACACATACATTGTCGATTACACAGTCTAAAGGTGCATCAACACTTAAAGAGAAGATCCGCTTTATTCATGCCCTTGAAAAAGAAGGCAAGCTAAACCGTGCAATCGAGTTTTTACCAACTGATGAAGAGTTGGCAGAGCGCGCTGCAGCAGGTAAAGACCTAACACGTCCAGAGCTTTCAGTATTAGTTTCGTACGCTAAAATGGTGCTTAAAGAGTCTTTAGTAACAGATGAAATTACTGAAAACCCGTACTACCGTCAGCTACTAGTTAAGTCTTTCCCGCGTCCACTGCGTGAAAAATTTAACGACGCGATGGATAATCACCCACTGCGCAAAGAAATTATTGCAACAAAACTGGCGAACAATATCGTTAATGACATGGGCTTAAACTTCATGGTACGCATGAACGAAGAGACCGGTGCTAACGAAGCTGAAATCGCAATGTGCTATTCAATTGCGAGTGAGATTTTTGAAATGCGTGAAACCTGGTCATCAATCAGCGCGCTAGATAATAAAATCCCAGCAGCAGTTCAAACCGAAATGCTGTACCAATTACGTCGTACTGTTCGCCGTGCAACACGCTGGTTCTTACGTCATCGTAATAAGTCACAAACAATTGAACAAGCTATCGAGTTCTTTGCACCAACGTTTAAAGATTTAAGCGAAAACTTAAATACGTACATGCAAGACAAAGAACACGAATGTTTAACTGGCAAAGCAAATGAGCTAGTTGAAAAAGGTGTACCTAAGCAAATTGCTAAGCGTATTATTGACCTTTCTAGCCTGTTCTCTGTAATGGATATTGCTGAAATAGCGCATAATTCAGGCCGCAGTGTGGCGATGGTATCTAATACCTACTTTAAACTTGGCTCGCGTATGGGCTTACACTGGTTCTTAGATCAAATTACTAACCAGCCTGTTTCTAATCATTGGCAAGCACTTGCCCGTGCGTCGTATCGTGAAGAGCTTGATTGGCAACAACGTACGCTTTCTCATGTTGTGCTAAACAGCTTTGAAGGTGACGAAAACGATGTTGATAATCAAATCGATCAGTGGATGGCCAGCCAAGATCTGCTGCTACAGCGTTGGAAGCAAATGTTAGCTGAATTTAAAACCTCGCAAAGTCACGACTTTGCTAAGTTCTCAGTTGCACTGCGCGAATTAATGTTGTTAAGCCATAACTGTGATACATCAGGAAAATAATTTAGCTTTAATTGGTTATTTATTCAGTAAATAATCAGTTAATTGTTAAAATTGTTATACAATACCTCAGCCTAGTCTGAGGTATTTTTTTGTCTGTAATTTAAAGAGGAACAATTCATGTTTTACGATTTAGCCCGCCGTTTTATGTTCACCCGAGATGCTGAATGGGCACATGAGTTTGCGCTTAATAATTTACGCCGTTTTGCACACACCCCTTTAAACACAGCTTGGTCACAACAACTACAAAACAAACCCGTTAATTTTTTAGGCCTTGAGTTTAAAAACCCTGTGGGTTTGGCTGCAGGTTTAGATAAAAACGCTGAGTGTATTGATGCCTTTAGCCAAATGGGCTTTGGTTTTGTAGAAGTTGGCACGGTTACCCCGCGCCCGCAAGCAGGTAATGATAAGCCGCGCATTTTTAGATTACCGCAGTCAAATGCCATTATTAACCGAATGGGCTTTAATAATAAAGGGGTCGATAATTTAGTTAATAACGTAAAAAATGCCAAGTACACCGGTATTTTAGGTATTAATATTGGTAAAAATAAAGATACCCCAAATGAACAAGGTAAAGACGACTACATTCATTGTATGCGTAAAGTGTTCGAGCATGCTTCGTATATTACGGTCAATATTTCATCTCCAAATACCCCAGGGCTGCGCGATTTACAATATGGCGCCGCGTTAGATGATTTACTGCAAAGTTTAAAGAATGAACAGCTTGATTTAATTGCCAAGCATAATAAGCAAGTACCTATGCTGGTTAAAATAGCGCCAGATCTTGATCAAATCCAAATTGAGCAGGTTAGCGAGTCACTATTAACTAATAAAATTGATGGCGTAATCGCAACAAATACTACGCTTGAACGTAGTGCAGTAATGGGTCAGCAATACGCCGATGAGGCGGGTGGTTTATCTGGCAGCCCAGTAAGAGAGCGCTCTACACACGTTGTTAGCGAACTTAAACGTTTAACACAAGGTAAATTACCAATTATTGGTGTAGGTGGTATTGATGATGCGCAATCTGCTCAAGAAAAGCTAAATGCAGGCGCAAATTTAGTGCAGGTTTATACTGGGTTCATCTACAAAGGGCCACAATTGGTAAAATCGATCGTTGATTCCTTATAAGGATCAGTTATGTAAGCTTTTGATCGTTCAATAAATGTTCTAAACAAATGTTTTAAAAATGGTCAAAAGCCGTTATAATCTAATATTAATGTCTTAATTAAAAATAAATTTTTAAACAAGGAGGAGGCAAATGTTACAAGCAACAAAACAATGGCAGTGGATTGCATGTGCAAATAAAAACCGCTTACTACTTGATTTAAATGACGATATGCAGTTATGTACACCGTATAAATTAAGACAACTCACCGACTGTGTATTTGAAAACCCGCGTTTTAGCTTAGAAGATGCTGCTTTTTATGAACAGGTGTATAACTACTTAGATGGTTTTGAGCTGTATAAGCCTGCACAAATTTGCCAAATTGCGCTCAATGCCACCGCTGTAAAATTTCATTTAAAACCTGTACTGGCTAAAAGTTGGTTTTTTGAAGAGTACACAGGCACCCAGCCAAGTACAGAAGCCATCGTTAAACTTACCTCAAAAGCGCAAACCGGTGAGTTTTTAATTGTTGAGCATTGCCCTGATGCTTCAATTTGCTTAAACCTTAACGAAACATTCAAACTTGATGATAATTTGTCTCTTGAACAGTTTGAAGTTATCCGCGTTTTAAACAATCGTGTTCACCCGCTATTACTTGAGCAATATCACACTAAATCAGCTTAGCAAATTTACAAATCGAGCTGCGTTTATCAAGTGTTTGTCAGCCAACCTATGTTATAATCCTGCGCAATTAGCTATTAAGGGTTATTACTTTGCAATTTATCGCACTTACTTCTATCGGAATCGAAAATTTACTTGTTGATGAACTAACAGAATTAGGCGCCGTCGTGTCTAAACAAACTGTGGGTTCTGTTCGCTTTGAGGCAGATTCAACATTGGCGCAAAAGGTTTGTCTATCAACTCGTTATGCAACACGTGTACTGATGCTTATTGAAGAAAAAGAAGGCGTTAATGATAAAGATAGCCTGTATAAATTTGCTCGTTTTCAGCCATGGCAAGAATGGTTTGGCCCTACCCAAACATTTGCCGTTGATTTTAATGGTACCAACGACTCTTTAAAAAATACCCAGTTTTCAGGCTTGGTAATTAAAGATGCGATTGTTGACTACTTTAACGATTTATACGAGCAACGCCCAAATGTAGATAAGCAAGACGCCAATGTGCGTGTTGTGGCGCGTTTAAATCGCCATGGTGTGGCTTTGTACATTGATTACTCGGGACCTCGTTTGTCTGAGCGCGGTTATCGCCAAGGCCAAGGTAAAGCCCCAATTAAAGAGCACTTAGCGGCCGCGATTATTAAACGCAGTGGTTGGCTTGAAAATGTAAATCAACCTTTATTTGACCCATGTTGTGGTGCCGGCACTATTTTAATAGAAGCGGCGGGCATGGCGCGTAACGAAGCACCTGGTTTATTTAGAGAAGGGTTTGCTTTTGAGCGTTTACCTAGTTTTAGAGCGGCCAAATTTAAACAACTTCGCGAAGAATTAATTGAGCAAATTACCGATCCTAAATTGTGGTTAATTGGCCACGATTACGATGCGCAAGTTCTAGATAAAGCCATTGCCAATGCCGAGCGTGCAGAGCTGGGTAATGTTATTAAGTTTAAGCAAAGTGATGCAACAAAGCTTACCTCTGTTGCTAAATTACCCGGGGTGGTTATTTCTAACTTACCGTACGGCGAACGTATTGGCTCTATGGCTGAGCTGGTAAATTTACACCGCAGCATGGGCGTGGGTTTTAAAAAGCACTTTAATCATTGGAAGCTTGCGTTACTAGGCATGGATGAAAGCTTATTTAAGCTGTTAAAACTGGTCAAACAAAAGCGTTATAAATTTAAAAACGGCCCATTAGATGTAGAGCTAAATTTATATCAGTTAGATGATAAACAGGTAAGCCTGACAAGCGATGACATACCGGCTCTTAATTTTGAAGGCTCAATGTCGTTTGCTAATCGTTTGAAAAAGAACAAACAAGGCCTAAAAAATTGGCTTAAACAAAACGAAGTACAAGCTTATCGCGTATACGATGCTGATATTCCTGAATACAACGTAGCGGTTGATATTTACGGCGATTCTGCTGTTATTTTTGAATACGCAGCACCTAAAGAAATTGACGAAAAAACATCAGAAAAGCGTCTTCAAGATGTGATTAGCTTAACTGCACAGCAGCTAAACATAGCGCCTGAAAACATTGCCGTTAAAGTGCGTAAAAAACAAAAAGGGGAAGAGCAGTACACCCCAATGGCTAAACAAAACCGCACTATGGTGGTGGAAGAATTTGGCGCTAAGTTTAAAGTAAACTTGTTTGATTACCTCGATACAGGGCTGTTTTTAGATCATCGTTTAGCGCGTCGCTATATTCAGCAAAATGCAAAAGACAAACGCTTTTTAAACTTATTTGCCTACACAGGTACAGCCTCTGTGCACGCGGCATTAGGGGGTGCAAAAGCAATTACCACCGTTGATTTATCAAAAACCTACCTTAAGTGGGGCCAAGATAACTTTGCGTTAAATGATATTAGCAATACCCGCTACCGTTTTGAGCAAGCTGATTGTTTAAAATGGCTAGAATACGCACAAGGGCAATACGATTTAATCTTTTTAGACCCGCCTACTTTTTCTAATTCTAAACGAATGAAAGACGCGTTTGATGTGCAAACCGATCATATAAAATTACTTACTTGGGTAAAAAAAATCTTGAGTCCTTCGGGTACATTAATTTTTTCTAATAACAAACGTGGTTTTGTTATGGATGAAGTAGGTTTAATGGGCTTAGGGTTAAAAGCTGAAAATATTTCAGAAAAAACGTTATCACCTGATTTCAAACGTAATAAAAAAATACACAACAGTTGGTTAATTACCCATGGCTAATTATGTTTTATACCACACCGATGGCTGTCATTTATGTGAGCAAGCCGAGCAGGTTTTATTATCGGTTTTGGATAAAAATAGTGAGCTTAAATTAATTGATATACTCACTGATGAGCAGCTAATAGCGCGTTTTCAGTTAAGTATTCCCGTATTTGAGAGCAAAAGCGGCCACCATTTGTATTGGCCGTTTGATGCACAAACAGTGCATGAATTTTTAGCGCAAGAATAAAAGAGCAGTATTTATGGATTTAATTAGAATACAAAAAGCGCAGTTAGCTTATGGTACGCACCCATTACTTGATGATGCTGATGCAGTGATAGAAAGCGGTGAGCGCGTCTGTATTGTAGGGCGAAATGGGGCGGGTAAATCTACACTTTTAAAAGTACTAGATGGCCAAGTTATTTTAGATGATGGTGAAATTAACCAGCTTGGCGGGATCAAAATATCTCGCTTAGAGCAAGATCCTCCTAAAGGAGCAAACGGCTCAGTATTCGATTATGTAGCACAGGGTATGCCTGATATTGCTAATTTACTGATCGATTATCACCACGTAAGCACACAGCTACAAACCGACTGCACCGACAAACTGCTAAATAAGCTTGAGCGTTTATCTAACGATTTAGAAGCGTGTGACGGCTGGCGTTTTGATTCGCGTATTCAATTAGTACTCACGCGTTTAGAGCTTAGCCCTGATGCTAAGTTAGAATCGCTCTCAGGTGGTTGGTTGCGTAAAGTTGCTTTAGCACGTGCTCTTGTGAGTGAGCCTGACTTATTGTTACTTGATGAGCCAACAAACCATTTAGACGTAGACAGTGTTAAATGGCTAGAGCAGTTTTTAAAAGAATTTAAAGGCGGTATTGTATTTATATCGCATGACCGTGCGTTTATCCGTGCTGTTGCAACGCGTATTTTAGATTTAGACCGCGGTAAACTTATCTCTTACCCTGGCGATTACGCGACCTACCTTGAACAAAAAGCGCATGACTTAAAAGTAGAAGAATCACAAAATGCACTCTTTGATAAGCGTTTAGCAGAGGAAGAAGCCTGGATACGCCAAGGTGTTAAAGCCCGTCGTACCCGCAACGAAGGCCGTGTACGTGAACTTAAACAGTTACGTGTTGAGCGCAAAGCTCGTGTAGAGCAAGTAGGTAAAACCGATTTTAATATTGAAACGGCTGATAGATCCGGCAAGCTAGTGTTTGAGGCAAAACACCTTAGTCATGCATTTAAAGATAAAGTAATTGCTAATGATTTTTCTACCCTTGTTATGCGCGGTGACCGAATTGGCTTAGTAGGCCCAAATGGTATTGGTAAAACTACCTTACTTAAACTGCTGTTTGGTGATTTAGAAGCCGATAGCGGTCATGTTAAACAAGGCGTTAATTTAGAATTTGCTTACTTTGACCAATACAGGCAAAAGCTTGATGAAGAGGCCACTGTTCAAGATAACGTTGCCGAGGGTAAACAAGAGGTAATGATGGGCGGGCGTTCTCGTCATGTACTTGGTTACCTGCAAGACTTTTTGTTTCCACCGGCACGTGCGCGTACACCTGTAAAAGCACTCTCTGGTGGTGAGAAAAACAGGCTTTTACTTGCAAAACTATTTCTAAAACCCTCAAATATTTTAGTACTCGATGAGCCAACCAATGACTTGGATATTGAAACATTAGAGTTACTCGAAGAAATTATTAATCAGTATCAGGGTACTGTGCTTATAGTAAGCCATGACCGTGAATTTATTGATAATACGTGTAGTAGTGTATGGGCGTTTGAAGGTGATGGCAAAATAACTGATATGGTAGGGGGTTACACCGATTACCAAGCTTATTTAAGCTATTTAGCCGAGCAGGAAAAACAGCAACAAGCACCAAAAAAAGACGTTAAACCTGCGCCTGTAGCCGCGGCAAAGCCTGAAAACAAAAGCACTAAGCTTTCTTACAAATTAAAACTTGAATTAGAGCAACTACCCAATAAAATGGAACAACTTGAAGCCGCTGTAGAAGCGCAGCAAGCTGTAGTGAGCGATCCTGACTTTTTCAAACAAGATAGCGACGTAACCACTAATGCATTGAACCATTTAGCAAAACTTGAGTCTGACCTTGAAGCCGCGTTTGAGCGCTGGGAAGAACTTGAAGAATTACAGAATCAGTAGTAAGGATTAAAATGAAATATAAATTACTCGCTGCCAGTATTTTAGCGACATTGAGTACATCTGCATTAAGTGCAACCTATGAATTAACAGAACTAGGTACTCTTGACGGCGCTAAACATTCTTACGTTACTGACGTAAGCGAAAGCGGGCACATTATTGGTACTGCCAACGGATTGTATAATTTACCAATCGATATTAGCTATATCGACTTTACCGAAAGCGTTATTGAAAATGCGTACGATAGTGAAGAGTACAACTTTGAGCTAAGTGATAAAGAAATTACTTTTACACTTGATGATATAGAAAATAACGATGCGGTTTTTAATAACGCCGATGCACATTCATTTATGGTTAGTTTTTTAGCTGGCAGGCCAACGGATTACGAGTACCAAAAGTTAAGCTCGGTAGTTGGTATTAAGTTTGACGATGGCATAGCGACTGAGCAAATACTGTTTGATGAAGAGTCGGTAGATTACGATGGTTTAACGCGTTCGGTTAGTAACTTTTATAATGCGGTAAGCGAAGATGGCGTGAGCGTTGGTTGGAGTGCAGCTCCATATGATAAAGTTTTATTTACGCCAGATGATGAAGATGAAGAAGAAACATGGTTTACCCATGACTTTATTGAGCGCGGAATAGTTATTTCTGAAGATGGAACGCAAAAGGTTGAGTTAGTTCCAGACTTTGACGATTACGGCGGTACTAGCCGAGCTAACGATATTGTTAAAACAAATGACGGATACACTGTCGTTGGTTATGTTTCAACAGGTATTCCTGAAGACAGGCTTGATAATATTGAAGATAACTGTGATAACGAAGACGAGCCAACCAATACCTGTGTGGAATTATTAAATTCAAGTGTAACCACCGGCGTATTTGATGAGCGCGCGGTAAAATGGGAGCTTGATGAAGCATTTAATATCACTTCTACTGAAATACTAGGCCTTGCCTTAACGCCAGAAGAAGATGATGACTTTGCTTTTACAAGTACCGCTCTTGCGCTAAATAATAATGGCACAGTGGTGGGCTCTTCAAATGCTCGTTACTATAAAAATGACGACACTATTTTAACAATGCCTGTTTATTTTAAAAATGGTGACGTGTTTAATTTTATAGACCAAGAAGATGATTGGCTTTCTGGTAAAGCGCTTGCTGTCAATGACAACGATGTAATTGTTGGTTATGCATCAAAGCGTATTGAAACCACGATCCGTGATCAGTTTTTCTATCATGATATAAGTACTGGCAATACCGTTTTCCCTACCGGTTACTTTAATAGCTCAAGCGCTTATGGTAATGATATTAATAACCAAGGTTATGTTGTTGGTGAAGGCGAGGTAGGTACATCTGAAAACAGCCGTCGTAAAGAAGCGTTTATATATAAAATTGGTGACGATAAAATTACCAACTTAAACGATTTACTACCTTGTTACGAAACAGATGGTGAAACAGACTACGCCTACACAATGGCTGAAGCGAAAGTCATTAATGAAGACAATGAAATTTTTGGTGTAGCTACCAAAACCGTTGAAAAGCGCGATACCTTTGGTAATGTAGAAACCGATATCGAAGGTAATATTGAGTACGAAAGTGTTGCTGTTGCAGTAAAACTAACACCTATTGATGGTGAAGTAGAAGACTGTACACCTATAGAAGAAGAGCTTTATGAAAGAAGCTCAGCAAGCTTCCCTTGGTACACACTGTTATTATTGCCGCTAGTGGGCTTACGCAGAGTATTTAGATTTTAAGCTTTACGCTATTCATAAAAAACCAACTTATAAAAGTTGGTTTTTTTTCGTCTATAATAAAGTGCTTGGCGTTAATTAGTTATCTCAATTTGCTTCATTAAGTCATTCTATTTACGCACTTGAATAGTTGGCTTTATTACGTATTAGTATTTCGCGCTAACCAGGCTTTGCGCACAGAGCGTCGCCAAATAATATCAATACCTAAATAAGCAATAATAGCAGCAACAGAAGCGCACACCAGTGAGCCAATTAAAAATGCAGGACCGATGGTAGAAAGGCTTTCTAAGAACCATGCCCAACTGGCTTCAAATGCAAAATGCTGCTCTGGTTGATTTAAAACAAGCGTACCTACAAGGTATGAGCCGTAAAATATTGGCGGCATAGTCAGTGGGTTGGTAAGCCACACCAATGCCACAGAAATAGGTAAGTTAACTCTAAATACAATAGCTGCCGCAGCGGCTAAAACCATTTGAAAAGGAACAGGGATGAACGCAAAAAATAAACCAACTGCAAATGCGCCCCTTGCAGAGCGTCTGTTTAAATGCCATAGGTTGGCGTCTTGTAATAGGCGGCCGAATATTCTAAGTGTTTTATGATGCCTAATTTTATTAGGATCAGGTAAAAATCGTTGGATCGTTTTCTTAGGCATTTCAAGCAACCATTTACTTCAGTGTGGATTAGTCTTGGATTTGTAATTGGTTGTATTTCAACCGTATTTTATTATCAAACCCATGAATTTACAGTCATCACAATATCTGTCCTTATTGCGAGCGCCTATTTTAAGCCGTTTTTGAATGTTTTGTTAGGGTTTATTTTAGCTATTTGCTGCATTGTTGTGCACTTTTACCTGTTTTATAGCTATACATTGCCAAATGATGAAAATAACTATGCTTACCCTGCCACAATTCTCGTTGATGACGTTATCTCTGCAAAGCAACCACAGTATATAAAAGCAACGTTATTAAAGTTAAATGGGGATGAAATACACAAATTTAAAGCACCTAAAGCCATGTTAAGTGTCGATTCTGCACAGCTTATTAAGCAGGGCGATACTTTTGAGGCAACAATAGCGCTGAAAAAATTCAGAACAATTAAAAATATCGGTGTGTTTGATAATAATGTGCATGCCTTTAAACAACGCATACTATTTAAAGGCAAAGTACTTAATAAACAATTGCGCATTACTAGCGCGGCTTCACCTTCAATAATTTATAAATACAGGTCGTTTTTAAAACACACTTATCAAAAAACAACGCTTAATTGGCTTTATTATGCATTGCTTAGTGGTGATAAATCACTGATGTCGTTTGAAAATAAACAAACAATGCAAAGTTTAGGGCTCAGCCATTTATTAGCTATTTCAGGGTTGCACATAGGGCTTATATTCAGCTGTTTTTATTTACTGAGTAAGTACACAGCATACATCCTTAAAATTAAAGTATTGCAGTCTATTAATTTAACTATTGTTTATTGTTTTATCGGCTGGTTAGCGGCATTTATCTATGTGTATTTAAGTGAATTTTTACTTTCAGCGACTCGCGCATTTATTATGTTAAGTTGCGTATTAGGTCTTTACTTTATTGCCAAACAGCCACTGCGCTGGCGAAGCATTTTATATGCTTTAGTCGCTGTATTACTCATCAATCCTTTTAATGTTTTAAACCCAGGTTTATATTTTTCTTTTATTGCGGTTGCAATTATTTTCCTTGTTATAAAACACCTCCCTAAAACTGAATATAATTGGCTTGGCGTGTTTATGGCGCTGTGTATTATTCAGCTTGCTTTATTTATTGGGCTTTTGCCCATTACCCTTATTTATTTTAGTGGGGTAAGTATTGCTGGGTTGGTTATTAATTTATTGGCAATTCCATTATTAAGCGTGGCAATCATGCCACTTTTGCTGCTATTTACGATAATAAGTGCTGTGGTAGATATAACGCCCGTCATTTTATTATTCGATAGTGTACTTATAACATTGTTTAAATATATGGATGAAATCCCTTGGCATTACAGATGGTTAGATATAGCTAAACCGCGTACATTGTACTTAGTCGCAGCTTATCTATGCATATTAATCGCCTGGTTTAGCCCCTTTAAACGTTTAGCACTCATTCCTCTATGCGTTACATTAATAGATTATCTGTATTTACCAAAACCTCTTTGGCAATTGCATGTGTTTGATGTTGGGCACGGATTAATGACGTTACTCGAAAAAGACAATCAAGCGCTGGTTTACGATTTTGGCCCGAGTTATTTTAACCGTTTTAGCCGTACATACAGTGTGTTAATTCCCTATTTAAAAACACATAACTTAACCGTCAGTGATGCAATAATAAGCCATCAAGACAACGACCATGCAGGAGGCGCAGCACATTTTATTAATGCAGGATTTGGTGAAAGCTTTAAGCGGTTTCACCCACATGGAATAACCACACAGTGTATGTCTTTAGATTATAACTTTAATGGATTACGCATTAGCAGCTTTGCTGATAGCACATTTAATGACGAAAACGATAATTCGTGTGTGCTTTTAATCAAATCACCGCAACTTACTATGTTATTAACGGGTGATATTTCTAAAGCACGTGAGCTGAGCCTTATCAAAACTCACTCATTACAAGCCGATGTGATTTTAAGCCCTCATCATGGCAGCGATACGTCTTCAAGCACAGAATTTATCAACCATGTAAATCCGCATACGGTTATTCACTCAACAGCTTTTCAAGGCCAATGGCAATTTCCCAGTGAAAAAGTGGTTTCGCGCTACAAAGCAATAAATGCTAAACAATATGTTACGGCACGTGATGGGCAAATTACGGTAAGTATTTATCAAGATAGCTTTAAAGTGACAACGGCGCGCAAACACGAAAGTTATTGGTTTATAGAAGATTGACGTTTAGTTTTAACGGTTTGAAGGATACAATAAGGGCTGTAATTGTATAACGAGAGTAATATGAGTCAAAGTACTACACAAATTTATAAACGGTTGATTTCTTACGTTGGTGATTATAAAAGCGTTGCCTTCGTCGCTATTATTGGAATGATCGGCTATTCGGGTATGGATGCTTTATTTATTCAATTAATGAAACCCTTTATTGATGAAGGCCTAAACCAACGTAATAGCGAAGTGCTAGCTTATGCCCCTTTTGTTGTAATTGCGCTGGTAATAGGGCGTGGCCTGTTTAATTTTATGTCTTCGTATTGCCTAAGCTATGTAGGCTCGCAAGTAGTACGTTCGTTACGCCAGCAGTTATTTGAACACATATTACATTTGCCTGTTTCGTTTCATGATAAAAACTCAACAGGTGATTTAATTTCAAAAATTACTTTTGATACAGAACAAGTTCAGCAAGCAATCACCAAAGCACTGTTAATTGTTGTAAGAGAAGGCGCTTTTGTCGTTTTTTTACTTGCCCTTATGTTTTATACCAGCTGGCAGCTTTCGCTGATTTTTTTAGTGATCATTCCATTAGTGGCAATTATTGTAACGTTTGTGTCTAAACGCTTTCGCCATATTTCAAAAAATATACAGTCTGCAATGGGGCAGGTCACCCGTAGCTCTGAGCAAATGCTAAGTGGACACAAAGTTATTCATGGTTTTGGTGGGCAAAAACAAGAAATCGACCAGTTTTCAAAAATCAATAATCATAATCGCCAGCAACGTATTAAAATGGATGCCACTAAAGCGTTAAGCGTATCGGTAATTCAAGTGCTTGCAGCAAGTGCAATGGCTGTTATTTTGTGGGTTGTATCTATGCCTTCAATGATAGATACGATCAGCTCTGGCGATTTTATGGTACTCATCTCTTCTATGATGATGCTTTTACGCCCGCTTAAACAATTAGCAAACGTGAACAGTGATATGCAGCGCGGTATTTCTGCAGCGCAAAGTATTTTTTTAGTTTTAGATGAAGAAATTGAAAAAGACAAAGGGACTTACAGCGTAGATAAAGTGAAGGGCGAAATTGAGGTTAAAAACGTGACCTTTAAATACCCAACTAAAGATGAAGCTGTTTTAAATAACCTATCAATAAGTATAAAAGCCGGTGAAAGCATCGCGCTTGTAGGGCGTTCAGGCTCGGGTAAATCGACTATTTCTAATTTATTACCGCGTTATTATGATTTAGAAGCACCAAGTGAAATTTTATTAGATGGCGTTGCGCTTGAGAAATATAAACTGGCTGATTTACGCCGCCAGTTTGCCTTAGTATCTCAGCAAGTTGTGTTATTTAACGACACAATTGCTAATAATATTTGTTATGGCATAAGCCGCGAAATAACACCGCAGCAATTAGAAGAGGTGGTTAAACAAGCCCACGTGTGGGAATTTGTTAAAGACCTACCTGAGCAGCTCAATACCATGGTCGGTGAAAACGGGGTGATGCTCTCTGGTGGTCAACGTCAACGTATAGCAATTGCTCGCGCTATATTAAAAGATGCACCTATTTTAATTTTAGATGAAGCAACTTCAGCCTTAGACACAGAGTCTGAAAAACTAATTCAGCAAGCTCTTGATACCCTTATGCAAGACAAAACGTCTATAGTCATTGCCCATCGTCTTTCAACCATTGAGAACAGCGACAAAATATACGTTATTGATGGTGGTCGGGTGATTGAAAGTGGCGATCATCAGAGTTTACTAGCTAAAGATGGTACTTATTCAGCTCTATGTAAAATGCAGTTTGGTGAGCACGGGTGAGTAAAATAGAGCAAAGCTGGTATAAACCATTTAGTTTTATAACGCTACTTTTACTGCCATTAGCTGCGCTTTTTTGGTTAATTTCAAGCATTAGGAAATGGTTTTTTAAGGTTGGCTTTGCCACGCCTTTTAAAGCTAAATCTAAAGTGATTGTGGTGGGCAATATAAGTGTAGGCGGAAATGGCAAAACGCCATTTGTGTTATGGCTTTACGAATACTTGTCAGAGCAAGGCCTAAAAGTGGGTATTATCAGCCGAGGTTACGGCGGTAAAGCCAACAGCTACCCGCTGGTGGTAGAGCGCGGCGTAACAAGTGCACAAGCCGGTGATGAGCCAATACTTTTATTTAATCGCTTAAAATGTCCGCTTGTTGTTGGACCCGATAGAAAAGCCAACATTACATTATTAGAGCAGCAATTTTGTGTGGATGTCATAATCTCAGATGATGGTATGCAGCATTATAAAATGGCGCGCGATATAGAGTGCTGCATTGTTGATAGCCAAAGGCGATTTGGTAATGGCTTTGTTATGCCTGCAGGGCCATTACGAGAAACCACAAACAGATTAAATAGCGTTGATTTAGTGATTGAAAACGGGGGAGATGCATCCCTTAGCTACGTTTTGCAAACTGGTGCACTTAAACACGTTGCTAACAATACCCCTGTTAATAAAACCATTGAAAAAGGCCATGCGGTAAGTGCCATTGGTAACCCACAACGTTTTGAAGATTCATTAAAGGGGCAAAATATTCAGCTGCTTTCGACTCATCATTATCGAGATCACTATGCTTATAGCATGGCTGATTTTACTCAATTTAATGATGATAACGTATTAATGACAGAAAAAGATGCAGTAAAATGTAGAGACTTTGCAAAAGATACTTGGTACTACCTACCCGTAAATGCAAAACCTACTGACGCTGTAATACATAAATTAGAATTATTATTAAAACAAAAAGGGATCCTCAATGGCCTTTGATACAAAATTACTTGAAATAATTGCTTGTCCTGTGTGTAAAGGAAAGCTTCGTTTTGATAAAGAAAATGCAGAACTTATTAGTACTGCAGCTAAACTTGCATACCCAGTACGCGACGATATACCGGTACTTTTAGAAAATGAAGCGCGTGAGCTATCTCAAGATGAGGTTGATAAGTGGAATTCGTAGTTGTTATACCTGCACGTTACGCGTCTACCCGTTTGCCTGGCAAACCATTAGCTGACATATGCGGTAAACCTATGATTCAACACGTGTATGAAAAAGCGTGTTTGTCAGGTGCAAGTAAAGTGGTTATTGCAACCGATCATCAAAAAGTTTTTGATGCTGTTAAATTGTTCACAAACGATGTGCTGATGACGCGAGAAGATCATCAATCGGGTACCGAACGCTTAGCAGAGGTTGTTGACCTACTTAAGCTAGACGCAGAAACCCTGGTGGTCAATGTACAAGGCGATGAGCCATTACTTGCCAGCGAAAACGTATCGCAAGTTGCCACTTTATTAAATAATTCAAGCGCGCCAATGGCAACATTAAGTGTAGCCATTGAAGAGCAAGACGAAGTGTTTAATCCTAATGCCGTGAAGGTTGTTAGTGATATTAATAAAAATGCGTTGTACTTTTCACGTGCCAGTATTCCGTTTGATAGAAGCGCAATGTTAAATAACGACAGTGTGTTAGATATAACGCCTTTTCAGCGCCATGTGGGTATATATGCTTATCGCGCGGGCTTCATTAAGCAGTATATTGAGCTAAGTGTATCGCCACTTGAAGTACTTGAGTCGCTAGAGCAACTTAGGGTGTTGTACCATGGTTACGCTATCAAAATTGAGCAGGCCAAAGTAACGCCACATGCTGGGGTTGATACGGCCGAGGATTTAGAAAAAGTGATTGCCTACCTAAAAGCTAAGCAAGCCTAATAATGGTTAAAAGTGAATTACCCATAGTGTTTAGCCACGCTGATTTTTATATTTTTGAAAAACCAGCGGGGCTTAATTTTCACTCAGAAGGTGAAAAAGGGTTTGTGGTATTAGCTGAGCAGCAAACTGGCGAAAAATTATTTGCTGTTCACCGCCTTGATAAAGTGACATCTGGCCTTATTATTCTTAGTCGCAATAAAGAAGCCGCTGCTAAATTTACGTCTCTTTTTACTGAGCACGCAATAAACAAGTTTTATTTAGCTATAAGCAATGCTAAACCTAAAAAAAAGCAAGGGTGGATAAAAGGTGATATGGCTAAGTCTCGCAGAGGCATGTTTAAGCTTTTACCGACCGTGCAAAACCCGGCCATTACCCGCTTTTATTCTTTTAGTTATAAGCCCGGGTTTAGAGCGTATATTTTAAAGCCGTATTCGGGCAAAACCCACCAACTTAGAGTAGCATTAAAAAGTTTAGGGGCGCCAATTTTAGGCGATACACTTTATAGTGGCAGCAAAGCTGAGCGGGCGTATCTTCATGCCTATGGGTTAAGTTTTTTATGGCATGGGGAGCAAATTAATTGCTCTTTGCTACCTACTACGGGTGATGAGTACCAGCAATTAATTAATCATCAAGAATTTCAAGCATGGCAATCGCCGTGGCAACTGGATTGGTAAATGAGCGAACAAGTAACAGATATTCGTTTTGGCGGGATCAAACGCCTATACGGTAATCAACAATTTGACTGGCTACAACAAGCCCATTTTTGTGTAGTGGGCATAGGCGGTGTAGGAAGTTGGACCGCAGAAGCTTTAGCACGTACAGGCGTGGGTAAAATCACTTTAATTGACTTAGATGATATTTGCGCGACGAACGTAAATAGGCAAATTCATGCACTTAGCGGCAGTATTGGCCAAGCCAAAGTAGATGCAATGAAAAGCCGCTGCGAACTGATAAACCCAGAGTGTAAAGTAACTGTGATAGATGACTTTATTACTCTTGAAAATATTCGTGAGCATATTCAAGGTTTTGATTACGTTATTGACTGTATCGATGCAGTTAAAGAAAAAGCAGCGCTTATTGCTCATTGTAAGCGTAATAAAATGCCTATTATTACTACTGGCGGCGCGGGTGGGCAAACTGATCCTAGCCAAATAACATTTGGTGATGTGGCTAAAACCACGCAAGATCCGCTACTTGCTAAAGTGCGTTATATTTTACGCAAACAATATAATTTTAGTAACAACCCTAAACGCAAATTTAATATTGATTGTGTGTACTCAACTGAGCAACTTGTTTACCCAGGCAGTGATGGCAGTGTATGCCATGCTAAACAAAATGCTGATGGTACAATGAATATGGATTGTAATAACGGGTTTGGCTCGGTAACTATGATCACCGGAAGTTTTGGCTTTTTTGTAGCGGCTAAAGCGGTACGTAAATATTTAGATAAAAAACAGCGTTTACAACAAGCTCAATAGTTTAATTGAGCTTGTTAGTTGCCATGCTTTGAATTGCCTCGACCATGGCTTTTATTCCGTTCCCTCGAGATGCACTAAGGTGTTTAATTAAGCCTAACTTTTCAAATTCGTCATACGCATTAATATTCACGACCTCTTCAGGTGTTAAGCCATTATAAAGCGCTAAAATTATCGCTAATAAGCCTTTTACAATGCGAGTGTCTGAATCGCCAATAACCACTAAACGATTCTCGCTATCGTCAAACTCCATAAACATCCACACTTTGCTTTCACACCCTGGCACAAGCGCGTCATCGGTTTTAAGTACATCCGCTAAAGCGGGAAGTGTTTTGCCCAGAAGCATTATTTCGCGATATTTTTGCTGCCAAGATTGCGCCTGCTGTATAGGTTTTACTACGTTTTTAAACGTATTTGTCATGAGTTATCCTAAATTAGTCTAATAATTCAATCGATTCTTTCAAAGCATTGATGAAATTATCAACATCTTGATGGGTATTATAAAATGCAAAGCTTGCTCGAACAGTGCCTTTTACCCCTAAATGGTGCATTAATGGTTGCGTACAATGGTGTCCACTGCGCACTGCAATACCAAATCCGTCAAGCAAAGTTGCCAAATCGTAAGGGTGTTCACTTTTATAATTAAAACTGAGGGTGCCAATATTATTGTTCAGGTCGCTATAAATAGTAATACCGTCAATTTTACTCAACTGTGTGGCTGCATAATTAAAAATAGCCTGCTCATGGCGCTGTAACTGTTGTATGTTTAGGGCTGATAAATAATCAATTGCTGCACTAAAGCCAATGACGCCAGCTATATTTGGGGTGCCGGTCTCAAATTTAGCAGGAGCGTCTCTGTAGGTGGTTTTTTCAAGGGTTACAGTATCTATCATCTCACCACCCGTTTGATACGGGGTAAGCGCATTAAGTAATTCATAGCGACCATATAAGCCCCCTACACCCGTAGGGCCAAGCATTTTATGCGCTGAGAATACATAAAAATCACATCCAAGCTGCTTTAAATTAGGGCGTAAATGCATGGCTCCTTGTGCGCCATCAACAACAACTAACGTGCCGACTGCTTTCGCTGCAGCTATTAATGGCGCTAAATTGGTAATATTACCTAATGCGTTAGATGCTTGGCTGATACACAGCACCTTTGCTTTAGTGTGCGTGATCATGTCTATACAGCGCGCTATATTAAGCGTCGCGTTTTGCTCAAGGGGGAGTGCAGATAGCGTAGCCCCGGTATTTTGTGTTAATACCTGCCAAGGTACAATATTAGCGTGGTGCTCAAGGGGGGTAATTAATACCGTATCTTCACCTGTAATTTGCCTTTGTAGGCCATGAGCAAGTAAATTTAGCGCCTCTGTCGCGCCTTTTGTCCAGACGATTTCTTTAGCATTTACGTTAAAGTAATCCGCTGTTTTTAATCTTGCCTCTTCATATTGTTCTGTAGCGCGCTCGCTTAAAGTATGGCGGCCTCTGTGAACGTTTGCGTTGCCTAAATTATAAAAACGAGTCGTTGCATCAATAACGCTTTGTGGCTTTTGCGACGTTGCGCCAGAGTCTAAATAAACTAAAGGGTTGCCATTAAGGGTTTGGTTTAGAGTAGGGAAGTCGTTGCGGATTTTTGTTATATCAAACTCTTGAGAAGGCATGGCTATTCAACATCTATAAATTTAGGCAGGAATTGTAATCGGTTTCGTAAAATTGACAAGCAAAGCGCACAAAAAAGGCCGCAAAAGCGGCCTTTTTTAACTAACTAAGCTTAGCGCTTGTCAGTTGATACGAAGTCACGTTGCGTGTAACCAGTATACATTTGACGAGGGCGGCTGATCTTATGACCAGGTTGAGATAGCATCTCATCCCAGTGAGTGATCCAACCAACAGTACGTGCCATTGCAAAAATTACAGTGAACATGCTTGTTGGAATACCAATCGCTTTTAAGATAATACCTGAGTAGAAATCAACGTTAGGGTAAAGTTTCTTCTCTACAAAGTATGGGTCTTCAAGGGCAATTTGTTCAAGCTTCATTGCAATATCAAGAAGCGGATCTTGAATGTTAAGCTCTTCTAATACTTCGTGACACGTTTGACGCATTACTGTAGCGCGTGGGTCGAAGTTTTTGTAAACACGGTGACCAAAGCCCATGAGACGGAACGGATCAGACTTATCTTTTGCTTTTGCTACGTATTCATCAATACGATCAACAGAACCAATCTCTTCTAACATGTTTAAACATGCTTCGTTAGCACCGCCGTGAGCAGGGCCCCAAAGAGATGCGATACCCGCTGCAATACATGCATATGGGTTAGCGCCTGAAGAACCTGCTAAACGTACTGTTGACGTTGAAGCGTTTTGCTCATGATCAGCATGAAGCATGAAGATTTTATCCATTGCTTTAGCTGTCACAGGGTTAACTTTGTATTCTTCAGCCGGTACAGAGAACATCATGTGTAAGAAGTTTTCTGCGTAGCTTAAATCATTACGTGGGTAAACAAACGGTTGACCAATGTTTGTTTTGTACGCCATAGCTGCAATAGTCGGTAATTTAGCGACAAGTTTAATCGCGCTTGTTTTACGTTGGCTTGCATCAGTAATATCAAGATCTTCGTGGTAAAAAGAAGATAATGCGCCTACTACACCACATAGCATTGCCATTGGGTGAGCATCGAAGCGGAAACCTTGGAAAAAGTTAGCAATTTTCTCATCAAGCATTGTGTTGTGCGTGATTTCTTTTGCAAATGCATCGTATTGCTCTTTAGTTGGTAACTCACCGTTTAATAGTAAGTAACAAAGCTCGATGTAGTTAGAGTCTTCAGCTAATTGCTCAATTGGATAACCACGGTGAAGTAATACACCTTTACCACCATCAATGTAGGTGATTGCAGATTCACAAGAGCCAGTCGACATGAAACCTGGGTCATAAGTAAAGTGACCGTGTGAACCTAACGTACGTACGTCGATCACATCTTGGCCAGCAGTGCCTTGATAAATTGGAAGTTCGATTGGATCTAGTCCATCAATATGGACTGTGGCTTTTTTATCTGCCATCTATGTATCTCCTATTAAGATATCTATTCTGATTTTTAGATTTTTAAAGTTCTGAAATCTTGTTTTAAGCACATCTTCGCATTTTAACGTGAAAGAGGGGGTTAAAGTCAATTTTTATAAACATTATGCATATATGTATAATAAATATTCGGTATTAATTAAATATTATACTATCGGCTAATTCGCAAACGTCTCTAACTAAACAAGAATTGTAAAACAACCTTTGGGTATATATACTATCGGAGGTTTTAAACCGCTTTGTATTTAGGTAAACATATTTTTACAGCGTAATTTTTGCAGATTTGTGAACTTTTGCTGTATTGACACGTTTACTTTGATAGTTCCACCAGAAATTTTGGTGGGTTTTAGAAAAACAAGTAGATGAGCTCCAATGTGAGCAAGATGGGCAAGTAACTGTGAAAAAGCAAAGACCTGTAAATCTAGATCTAACAACTATATCTATGCCGGCAACGGCTAAAGCATCAATCTTTCACCGCGTCACCGGTGTTGCATTATTTTTTGCTTTAACGTTTGTCATTTGGGCTTGGTCTGAGTCTCTTTCTTCAGCTGAAGGTTTTGAATTCGTCAAGGGTCTGTTTAGCGGATTCATTGCCAAATTCATAGCTTGGGGCACACTTTCTGTATTGGGTTATCACCTTATTGGTGGTATCCGTCACATCATTATGGATATGGGCCACTGGGAAGAACTTGAATCAGGTAACCTTAGCGCTAAAATTGCAATGGCACTTGGCGTTGTATTTGCCGTACTGGCAGGGGTGTGGATATGGTCTTAAATCAAGCAACTCTTAAACGTGATGGTGTACAAGATTTCGTATCTTTACGTACCACGGCACTAGTAATCACCGCATACGCGATTTTTATTATCGGCTATTTTTTAGCAACGCCAGAAGTCACTTTCGAAGCCTGGACAGGCCTATTCTCTAATCTAGCAATGAAGGGTTTTACACTTATTACTCTTGTATGCATGATGGTTCATACCCGCATTGGCCTTTGGCAAGTTTTAACGGATTACGTTAAAAACGCTAAACTACGCGCTGTTTTAGGCTTTGTATTAAACCTGATGGCCGTTGCTTACGTAGCTATTGGTCTAATCGTTTTATGGGGTGTTTAAGTGAAATATTCTGTTCGTGAATTTGACGCCGTAGTAATTGGTGCAGGTGGTGCTGGTATGCGCGCCGCTCTTGCCATTACCGAATCTGGCAAAACGTGTGCATTAATATCTAAAGTATTCCCAACACGCTCACACACTGTATCTGCACAGGGTGGTATTACAGTAGCGCTAGGTAATTCACACGAAGACAACTGGGAATGGCATATGTACGATACCGTTAAAGGTTCCGATTTTATCGGTGACCAAGACGCTATCGAATACATGTGTCAAACAGGCCCAGAAGCTATTACTGAATTAGAAAACATGGGTTTACCATTTTCTCGTTTTGAAAATGGCCGTGTTTACCAACGTCCTTTCGGTGGTCAATCGAAAAACTTTGGTGGTGAACAAGCTGCACGTACTGCAGCAGCAGCTGACCGTACTGGTCACGCTTTATTACACCTTCTATACCAACAAAACGTTAAAAACCAAACTAATGTATTCTCTGAGTGGTATGCACTAGATTTAGTTAAAAACGACAATGGCGATGTAGTAGGCTGTACAGCAATTGAGATTGAAACAGGTGAAATCACTTTCTTCAAATCAAAAGCTGTTGTACTTGCAACCGGCGGTGCTGGTCGTATTTTCGCATCAACAACCAATGCTCACATTAATACGGGTGATGGTGTTGGTATGGCAGCTCGTGCAGGCGTTGCTATGCAAGATATGGAAATGTGGCAATTCCACCCAACGGGTATTGCAGGCGCTGGTACACTTGTAACGGAAGGTTGTCGTGGTGAAGGTGGTTATCTTTTAAATAAAGATGGCGAACGCTTCATGGAACGTTATGCACCAAACGCTAAAGACCTAGCGTCTCGTGACGTTGTAGCACGTTCAATGATGACTGAAATCCGTGAAGGCCGTGGCTGTGATGGTCCTTGGGGTCCACACCTTAAGCTGAAACTTGACCACTTAGGTGAAGAAACGCTTAACTTACGTCTACCAGGCGTATGTGACCTTGCTAAAACTTTCGCACACGTTGACCCTGCTAAAGAGCCAATTCCAGTAATACCAACTTGTCACTACATGATGGGTGGTGTTCCAACTAACGTAAATGGTCAAGCGCTACAAATCGATGCTAACGGCAACGAAAAAGTAGTAGAAGGCTTATTTGCAGTAGGTGAAATTGCCTGTGTATCTGTACATGGTGCAAACCGCCTAGGTGGTAACTCATTACTTGATTTAGTTGTATTTGGCCGTGCTGCGGGTAACTTCCTAGGTAAATACCTAAACGAAGTTGAAATTACTAAAGCACCGAAAGCATCTGATATTGACGCGTCTCTTGCACGCTTTAACCGTTGGGAAAATTCAACGGCTGGCCAAGGTGAAGACCCAGTTCAAATCAAAAAAGACCTACAACAATGTATGCAGCTTAACTTCTCGGTATTCCGTGAAGGTGAGTCTATGGCGACAGGTCTTAAAGAGCTTAAAGAAATTCGTGAACGTCTGCAGCATGCACGTCTTGATGATAAATCATCAGACTTCAACACGCAGCGTATCGAATGTCTTGAACTAGACAACTTAATGGAAACAGCTTACTCAACTGCAGTAGCTGCAAACTTCCGTACTGAAAGCCGTGGTGCACACTCTCGCTTTGACTACCCAGATCGTGATGACGAAAACTGGTTATGTCACTCAGTATTCAATCCGGTAACGGATGAAATGAGCAAGCGTGACGTAAACTACGCGCCTAAGACGCGTGAAGCGTTCCCACCTAAAGCACGTACCTACTAGGAGCGAGACGATGGCACAAGTACAATTTTCAGTTTATCGTTACAATCCTGATGTTGATAACGCACCTCGTATGCAAGAATATACTTTGCAAACAGAGGAAGGTCAGGACATGATGGTATTGGATGCACTTTTATTATTAAAAGAGCAAGATCCAACATTATCATTCCGTCGCTCATGTCGTGAAGGCGTGTGTGGCTCTGATGGCGTTAACATGAATGGTAAAAATGGTTTAGCATGTATTACACCATTATCTACGCTGCAAAAAGGCGGCAAAGGTACTATTGTAATTCGTCCTTTACCTGGCTTGCCTGTGGTACGTGACCTTGTTATTGACATGAGTCAGTTCTACACTCAGTACGAAAAAGTTAAACCATACCTAATTAACGATCAGCCAGCGGCTGGTGAGCGTCTTCAATCTATTGAAGAACGTGATAAATTAGATGGACTTTACGAGTGTATTTTATGTGCATGTTGTTCTACATCGTGTCCTTCGTTCTGGTGGAATCCAGACAAGTTCATTGGTCCAGCAGGCCTTCTTCATGCTTACCGTTTCTTGGCAGATAGCCGCGATACGGCAACTGAAGAACGTTTAGCAGACTTAGACGATGCGTTCAGTGTGTTCCGTTGCCACAGTATCATGAACTGTGTTAGCGTTTGTCCTAAAGGTCTTAACCCGACCAAAGCAATTGGACAAATTAAATCTATGTTATTAAACCGCGCGGTTTAATCACTTAGTAACGTAAGATGGCTAATATTTTTATTAGCCATCTTGTTATGACAACTATTAATTTCTGCGCTAAAGAAAAGGGCTTATAAATGCACGAAGGTGTGATGAAGGCATGGCTAGAATCTTCACATTTAAACGGCGGCAACGTTGCTTATGTAGAAGAGCTTTATGAAGCGTATTTAGATGATGCGACTTCTGTGCCAGAAGAATGGCGAGAAGTGTTCGAACAATTACCTAAAGTAGATGGTGTGGATGTTGAAGTAAAGCATTCAGAAGTTCGTTCACAGTTTGCGGCGCTTGCTAAAAACAAGCATAGAGAGGTAGTGGTAGCAGAGGGTAGTGGCGGTGACCTTAAACAGGTTAAAGTACTACAACTTATTAATGCTTTCCGCTTTCGAGGACACCAAAATGCTAACCTAGATCCATTAGGCATTTGGCAACGAGAGCGTGTTCGAGATTTAGAGCTAGAATACCACGACTTATCTAAAGCTGATTTTGACCGCGAATTTAACGTAGGATCGTTTGCCGTAGGCCGCGATACTATGCCTTTAGGTGAACTATACCAGGCACTTAAAACCACCTATTGTGGTTCTATTGGTGCTGAGTATATGCACATCACATCAACAGAAGAAAAGCGTTGGTTACAACAGCGTTTAGAATCTGTTCAATCACGACCTACTTTTTCTAAAGAAGAAAAACTGCGTATCCTTAAAGGATTAACCGCAGCAGATGGTCTTGAAAAATATTTAGGTGCAAAGTTCCCTGGTGCTAAGCGTTTCTCACTTGAAGGTGGTGATGCGTTAGTTCCTATGCTTAAAGAACTTATTCACCGTGCTGGCGAAAGCGGGCAAAAAGAAGCAGTTATTGGTATGGCCCACCGTGGTCGCTTAAACGTCCTAGTTAATGTGTTAGGTAAAAACCCATCTGAGTTATTCGATGAGTTTGCTGGTAAACACAAAGACACGTTAAGCTCTGGTGACGTTAAATACCATATGGGTTATTCATCTGACTTTGCGACCAAAGGTGGCAATGTTCATATGGCACTTGCGTTTAACCCTTCTCACCTAGAAATTGTTAACCCTGTTGTTATGGGATCGGTAAGAGCGCGTTTAGACCGTTTAGGTGACAGTTCAGGTAGCAAAGCATTACCTATTACTATCCACGGTGACTCTGCGATTACAGGCCAAGGTGTTGTACAAGAAACATTTAACTTGTCGCAAACAAATGCCTTCTCATGTGGTGGTAGTATCCGTATTGTTGTAAATAACCAAGTTGGTTTTACAACCTCAAAACAAGACGACGTACGTTCTACAGATTACTGTACTGACATTGCTAAAATGGTTCAGTCACCAATCTTCCACGTTAACTCTGATGACCCTGAAGCCGTTGCATTTGTTACACAACTTGCACTTGATTTTAGAAACCAGTTTAAACGTGACGTAGTAATCGATTTAGTATGTTATCGCCGCCATGGTCATAACGAAGCTGATGAGCCTAATGCAACACAGCCTCTTATGTACCAAAAAATTAAAAAGCATGCGGTTCCGCGTTTAATTTACGCTGATCAACTTATGTCTGAAGGCTCATTCACTGAGAGTGAAATTAAAGCTTTAGCTGATGAATACCGTAACGGCTTAGATGAAGGTAACTGTGTTGTTGAAGAAATTCAGCCAGAAACTTCGCACTCATCTGATTGGGCAAAATATGTTGGCCATGAGTGGAATGTTGAGTACGACGCAAGCGTACCGGTAGATAAGCTAAAAGCACTTGGCGAACAAGTTGCGCAGTTCCCTGAACAATATAAAGCACAGTCTCGTGTTAAAAAGATTTACGATGACCGTAAGCTTATGGCAAGTGGCGAAAAACCACTAGATTGGGGTATGGCAGAAACACTTGCTTATGCAACAATTGCCTCTGAAGGCACAGATATACGTTTAACTGGCCAAGACTCAGGGCGTGGTACTTTCTTCCACCGCCATGCTGTAGTACATAGCCAGTCGGATGGTTCAACTTACCTCCCTCTTCAAAATTTAAGTGAAGACCAAGGTACCTTTGAAGTATTTGATTCTGTTTTATCAGAAGAAGCGGTACTTGCTTTTGAATATGGTTATGCAACAGCTGAACCTACATCATTAGTCCTTTGGGAAGCCCAGTTTGGTGACTTCGCAAATGGTGCACAAGTCGTATTTGACCAGTTCTTAAGCTCTGGTGAGCAAAAGTGGGGCCGTTTATGTGGCTTAACATGTTTGCTTCCGCATGGTTATGAAGGTCAAGGCCCAGAGCATAGTTCTGCACGTTTAGAGCGTTTTTTACAGCTTTGTGCCGATCACAACATGCAAGTGTGTGTTCCTTCAACACCTGCACAAGTTTACGCTATGCTACGTCGTCAATCAGTTAGACCACTTCGTCGTCCATTGATTGTAATGACACCAAAATCACTACTTCGTCACCCACTTGCGGTATCTTCACTTGAAGAACTTTCACAAGGTGTATTCCACAATATGATCGACGAAATCGATGATATTAACCCTGAGAAAGTAGAACGCGTAGTATTTTGTAGTGGTAAAGTTTATTACGAACTATTACAAGAGCGTCGTAAGCTTGAGCAAGACAACATTGCTATTGTACGTGTGGAGCAGTTATACCCGTTCCCACATGCAGAAATGGACACGATTATGGAACGTTACCAACACGTTACTGATTTTGTTTGGTGTCAAGAAGAGCCACAAAACCAAGGTGCTTGGTACTGTTCGCAACATCACTTTATTGATGCAATCCCACAGGGTGCTAAATTGACTTACGCAGGGCGTAAGGCGTCGGCATCTCCAGCGTGTGGTTACATGTCAGTACATACTAAAGAACAACAAGCGCTCGTTGCAGACGCGCTTACTATACAAAAGAAAGGATAAGCAATGAGCACAGAAATTAAAGTTCCTGTTCTTCCTGAGTCGGTTGCAGATGCTACCGTTGCTACATGGCATGTAAGTGTAGGCGACAAAGTAAGCCGTGACCAAAACTTAGTAGACATTGAAACAGATAAAGTGGTTTTAGAAGTGGTTGCACAAAATGACGGTGTAATTACTGAAATATCACAAGAAGAAGGTGCAACAGTACTTGGCGACCAAGTTATCGGTTTACTTGGTGATGCTGATGCAGCACCAGCAAGTGACAGTGCTCCGGCTAAAGAAGAAGCCGCACCTGAAAAATCAGAAGACGCGCCTGCGGCGCAATCAGCTCCAGCATCAGAAGGTAAAGAAGTGGACATTAAAGTACCTGTACTTCCAGAATCAGTTGCAGACGCAACAATTGCTACATGGCATGTACAACCAGGTGAAGCGGTAACTCGCGACCAAAACTTGGTAGATATTGAAACTGATAAAGTTGTTCTTGAAGTAGTAGCTCAAGAAGACGGTATCATGGGCGAGCAACTAAACGCAGAAGGCGATACTGTACTTGGCGAGCAAGTTATTGGTAACGTTAAAGCGGGCGGCGCTCCAGCGGCACCTGCAGCTAAAGCAGAAGAAGCGCCTGCTGCAAGTGAGTCTAACGATAGCTCAGATGTGTTAACGCCGTCTGTACGTCGTTTAATCGCTGAAAAAGGGCTTGATGCGTCTAAAATTAAAGGCACAGGTAAAAACGGCCGTGTAACTAAAGAAGACGTTGATACTTTCTTAAAAGCACCTGCTCCAGCTGCTAAAAAAGAAGCTGCTTCAGCACCTGCTGCACCTATGGGTGACCGTACACAAAAACGTGTACCAATGACGCGCTTACGTAAAACCATTGCTAATCGTTTATTAGAAGCGAAAAACTCAACAGCAATGTTAACTACATTTAACGAAGTAAACATGAAACCTATCATGGACCTTCGTAAGCAATACCAAGAAGTATTCGAGAAGCGTCACGGTATTCGTTTAGGCTTTATGTCTTTCTACGTGAAAGCAGTAACTGAAGCACTTAAGCGTTTCCCTGACGTAAATGCATCAATTGATGGTGACGATATTGTTTACCACAATTACTTTGATATCAGCATCGCTGTATCTACACCACGTGGTTTAGTTACACCAGTACTTAAAGATTGCGACAAACTATCTGTTGCTGAAATCGAGAAAGGTATTCGTGAATTAGCCCTTAAAGGCCGTGACGGTAAACTAACACTTGACGATATGACAGGTGGTAACTTTACCATTACTAACGGTGGTGTATTTGGTTCGTTACTTTCTACGCCTATTATTAACTTACCACAGTCATCAATCTTGGGTATGCACAAAATCCAAGAGCGTCCTATGGCTGTAAATGGTAAAGTTGAAATTCTTCCTATGATGTATTTGGCACTATCTTACGATCACCGCCAAATCGATGGTAAAGAATCTGTTGGTTTCTTAGTAACTATTAAAGAGTTACTTGAAGATCCAACTCGCTTATTACTGGATGTTTAATCGAGTAGTATGAAATATAAGCTGTGAATGACAATTCACAGCTTTTTTTTTGCGCCTTTGGTGTTACTGGGGTTTTCATGTTAAGCCTTGGGATCTATACTAGGTGCGCAATTTGGGATAGCTGTTTATTTGCATAAATATTCAGCTCTTTTAGTATAAAAAATTGGATAAAGCATCATGAATTTGCATGAGTATCAGGCAAAACAACTTTTTGCCGAATATGGTTTACCAGTTTCTCAAGGTTTCGCTTGCGATACACCTGAAGAAGCTGCAGCAGCTGCCGAAAAAATTGGCGGTGATATGTGGGTTGTTAAAACTCAGGTTCACGCAGGTGGCCGTGGTAAAGCTGGCGGTGTTAAGCTAGTTAAAACAATCGAAGAAGTAAAAGAATTCGCTGCAAACTGGTTAGGTAAAAACTTAGTTACTTACCAAACAGACGAAAATGGTCAGCCTGTTGCTAAAATTTTAGTAGAAAGCTGTACAGATATCGCTAACGAATTGTACTTAGGTGCAGTTGTTGACCGTGCTTCTCGCAAAGTTGTTTTCATGGCGTCTACTGAAGGCGGTGTTGAAATTGAAACTGTTGCTGAAGAAACTCCAGAGCTTATCCACAAAGCAGAGATCGATCCATTAGTGGGTCCTCAAGCTTACCAAGCACGTGAGTTAGGTTTTAAACTGGGTCTTAACCCTACACAAATGAAGCAGTTCGTTAAGATCTTTATGGGTCTTGGCAACATGTTCAACGATTTTGATTTCGCTCTTCTTGAAATCAACCCGTTAGTAATCACAGACGAAGGTAACCTTCACTGTCTTGACGGCAAAATTGGTATCGATGGTAATGCACTTTACCGTCAACCAAAAATCCGTGAAATGCACGATCCATCTCAAGAAGATGCACGTGAAGCTCACGCAGCAAGCTTCGAGCTTAACTACGTAGCACTAGATGGTAACGTAGGTTGTATGGTTAACGGTGCAGGCCTAGCAATGGGTACTATGGACATCGTAAACCTACACGGCGGCAAGCCAGCTAACTTCCTAGATGTTGGTGGCGGCGCGACTAAAGAGCGTGTTTCTGAAGCATTCAAAATCATCCTTTCTGACGATAACGTAAAAGCTGTTTTAGTTAACATTTTTGGTGGTATCGTACGTTGTGACATGATTGCTGAAGGTATCATTGGCGCAGTTAAAGAAGTAGGTGTAAACGTGCCTGTAGTTGTACGTTTAGAAGGTACTAACGCTGAATTAGGTCGTGACGTTCTTAAGAACTCTGGCCTAGATATCATCGCTGCTGAATCACTAACAGACGCTGCTGAGAAAGTTGTAGCTGCTGCGGAGGGCAAATAATGTCTGTATTAATCAATAAAGATACAAAAGTTATCTGTCAAGGTTTCACTGGTGGCCAAGGTACTTTCCACTCTGAGCAAGCGCTTGAGTACGGTACACAAATGGTTGGTGGTGTAAGCCCAGGTAAAGGCGGTCAAACGCACCTTGGTCTTCCAGTATTCAACACAGTACGCGATGCAGTTAAAGAAACAGGCGCAACAGCGTCAGTTATCTACGTACCAGCACCGTTCTGTAAAGATGCAATCTTAGAAGCTATCGATGCGGGCATCGAGCTAATCGTTTGTATCACTGAAGGTATCCCAACGCTAGACATGGTTGACGTTAAAGTTAAGCTTGATAACTCTGGTGTTCGTATGATCGGTCCTAACTGTCCAGGTGTTATCACTCCTGGTGAGACTAAGATTGGTATCATGCCTGGTCACATCCACAAGCCTGGTAAAGTAGGTATTGTTTCTCGCTCTGGTACTTTAACGTACGAAGCGGTTAAACAAACTACAGACGCTGGTTTTGGTCAGTCTACGTGTGTTGGTATTGGTGGCGACCCAATCCCAGGTACTAACTTTATCGACGTGCTAGAAATGTTCGAAAAAGATCCACAAACTGAAGCAATCGTAATGATTGGTGAAATTGGTGGTACTGCAGAGGAAGAAGCTGCAGAGTACATTAAAGCTAACGTAACTAAGCCTGTTGTTTCTTACATTGCTGGTGTAACTGCACCAGAAGGTAAGCGTATGGGTCACGCTGGCGCAATCATCGCAGGCGGTAAAGGTACTGCTGATGAGAAATTTGCTGCACTAGAAGCTGCTGGCGTACAAACTGTACGTTCACTTGCTGATATCGGTAAAGCACTTAAAGAGAAAACAGGCTGGTAATCAGTTTGCTTAATCTTTAAAAAGGCTCGCATTTGCGAGCCTTTTTGTTATTGGCTAAAAAATTAGTATGGGTAACTAATGTGTTGAAAAAACCGTACTAATAAATCTTGTCGTTCTTTATTTATTGCCAGCTCTGAGCACATAGCGTGTATTGTTTTTTCTACTTGATTCATAAAGCGGCCGTAGCCCATTTCATGTTTATCTTTATGGGTGGCAACAATCACAAAATGTAGTGACTCAACTAATTTTTCAGCATTGAAAAAAATATGTATTTGCGTGGCTGTGCCATTCACATCAAAACTTATTTTTTGCAATTCTGAATTCCCATCATTTTTATCTATTTGGCTATTACGCACTATGGGCCTTGCACCATTAGCAACCATAGCGCCGTGAGATAATTCGTATCGATCGCAGCACCCTTTAAATGATTGGGCAAAGTAGTTATAAAACTCAGTGTAATTATTTTTGTTTATTAAGCTTTGAAATTGCGTTTTAATGCCGCGCGAAACCGGTATAGAAAACGTTGCATAGGTCATTTCTGCATGCTCGGCGGGTATTTTACATTGGCGAGCTAAATAACGAGGGTATAGGCTTCTAAGTTTGTAGCCGTAACTTTGGTAGCAGCCTTTGCTCTTGGCAAATAAGTCATAGGTTAAATGCTGATGATCGCGAAGCTTAAACTGGGGTTGTTCAATAAATAATTGTGTTTGTAAATTATCTAACACTTTTTGCACCCTGCTGTGAAATTGTGCCGAGCTTGCGCGTAAATCATCACCGGTAGCTAAAAATAACAAGCGAATTTTTTTACTTTTAAAAGTAGGGGTGTAGTGTAGTTTGTGCGCCTCGTGGTAACGCGGGTTGTAAAAAAACAACATTTGCTTTGCTGTTTCTAATTGATACGACTCATCATGAAATCTGACCACAGGTAATTTGTCGTTAGCGAGTAGATGTACATTATGTAGCTCGTATTCATCACAGCTTGCAAATAGTTGCTTGGCAATGCGGGTATAGCAACTATCGATATCGCTAAAACTAGTGTAAAAGTCATCAGTGGGTGTTATTTCAGCGAGTAAATAGTGATTAGCTCGCGCATTTGTTGGAATATAAACTCTGTGTTGTGTAGAACTGGCCATCTTTGAATCCTTTTAAGGAGCTTAAGTTTAGGTACTATAAATGCCTTTCATGACTCAAATATTGCGCTAAAACAAATTTAAGTAATAAACTAATGCACCATTGCCATAATAACTAGAATAAACCCGCATCTAGTGCTGTATGTTAGTGTTTGTTTTTGTAATAATGCATTAGTTTTGTTATCACGAATATTCAGAGGATCGCACTCCTATGGCGGAAATTGAGAATCGCCCAAGTAACTTTATAAGAACTCGAATTGATGAAGATTTAGCAAGTGGCAAACATGCAACTACGCATACACGTTTTCCACCTGAACCAAATGGCTTTTTACATATTGGCCATGCAAAATCAATTTGTTTGAATTTTGGCATTGCAAAAGATTACGATGGTTTATGTAACCTACGTTTTGATGATACAAACCCAGAAAAAGAAGATATTAACTACGTTAATTCAATCAAAGAAGACGTGCAGTGGTTAGGCTTCAACTGGAGTGGTGAGATAAAATATTCGTCAAACTATTTTGATACCCTATACGGCTATGCAGTAGAGCTTATTGAAAAAGGCTTAGCGTATGTTTGTTTTTTAACGGCCGATCAAGCACGCGAGTATCGCGGTACGTTAAAAGAGCCGGGTAAAAACAGTCCATACAGAGACACCTCAGTAGAAGAAAACCTCGCATTGTTTGAAAAAATGCGCGCGGGTGAATTCAAAGAAGGTGAGTGTGTTCTACGCGCTAAAATTGATATGGCAAGCTCATTTATGGTGCTTCGCGATCCAATTATTTATCGCGTTCGTTTTGCTCATCACCATCAAACAGGTGACAAGTGGTGCATTTACCCAATGTATGACTTCACACATTGTATTTCTGATGCGCTTGAGGGGATAACCCATTCATTGTGTACACTTGAGTTTCAAGATAACCGTCGTTTATACGACTGGGTACTTGATAATATCAGCCTTGAGTGCCACCCACAGCAAATTGAGTTTTCGCGCTTAAATCTTGAATACACAATTATGTCTAAGCGTAAGCTAAACGACTTAGTTGTAAATAACTATGTAGAAGGGTGGGATGACCCACGTATGCCAACTATTGCTGGTTTACGTCGTCGTGGTTATACACCGGCTTCAATACGTGAGTTCTGTTTACGTATCGGTGTGACTAAGCAAGAAAACATGGTTGAAATGGGCATGCTTGAAGCGTGTATCCGTGAAGACTTAAATGAAAACGCACCACGTGCAATGGCAGTACTCGATCCAGTTAAAGTGGTAATAGAAAACTTAGATGCAGATAAAGTAGAAACATTGTCGGTAGCTAACCACCCTAATAAAGAAGAAATGGGGCGTCGTGAAGTACCGTTTACTCGTGAGCTTTTCATTGAGCGTGAAGATTTCCGCGAAGAAGCGAATAATAAATTTAAACGCTTAGTACTTGATAAAGAAGTACGCTTACGTGGTGCTTATGTAATTAAAGCACAGCGTGTAGAAAAAGATGAAAATGGTGAAATTACCACTATTTACTGTACTTACGACAACGAGACACTAGGTAAAAACCCAAGTGACGGTCGTAAAGTAAAAGGGGTTATTCATTGGGTTTCTGCGCCTGAGTCGGTTAATGCAGAAGTTAGATTGTATGACCGTTTATTTAATGTACCAAACCCAGGTGCAGCTGAAGAGTTCGAATCGACACTTAATCCTGATTCGTTAGTTGTATTAGAAAATGCAAAACTAGAAGCATCGCTTGCTAAAGCCGAACCGGCTCAAGGCTTCCAGTTTGAGCGTACTGGCTATTTCTCACGTGATACAAAGTCAGAAAATTTAGTATTCAACCAAACGGTTGGTCTTAGAGATTCATGGGCTAAAATCGAGAAGCAGTAACGCTTTTAAAATACCAATTTGCATAATATCTCATTATTGCAAATTGGTATTAAACACAGTTTAAATGTTTAATTTTAAGCACAAAAAAACCTGCAATAGCAGGTTTTTTTATTTCTATAGCGCGTTATTAGCTATTTGAATCGCTAAATGCTTTACACGCTGCTTTGTCTTGACACTCACCGTATAGGTATAAAGAGTGATTTGTTAGTGTAATACCGTTTTCTTCGGCTATTTCTAACTGGCGACGTTCAATTAAGTCATCTTCAAATTCAACAACTTTACCACATTTTAAACACACTAGGTGGTCGTGGTGAGTGCTGCCAGAAAGTTCAAATACTGACTTTCCGCCTTCAAAATGGTGACGGCTTACAATACCTGCGTCATCAAATTGGTTTAATACACGGTAAACAGTCGCAAGACCAATTTCTTCACCTAAATCTAAAAGAATTTTGTATACATCTTCAGCGCTGATGTGTTGGTTATCTGGAGATTGTAGAATTTCTAAGATTTTAATACGCGGTAAAGTTACTTTTAAACCGGCTTTTTTAAGTTCCAAGTTATGATCAGTCATTAAATCTGTCTCAAATTTGTTTGGTTATACTAGACATCTCTTACAGATGCACACGACACATTAGCAATAACAAGGATAACGCGCCTAAGCACTGAGTGCAAAGAACAATTGATCAATTTTGCTATTAATTCTAAAGTCGCTAACTGTTTGATAATTATTTAAACAGTTAGCGATAAAGGGGGGGAGGTTAGTCTGCTAGTTCGCTTAAGCACATTTCATCATATACTTGTGCGCACCATGCTTTAACACGTTGCTCTGTTAATTCAGGTTGGCGGTCTTCATCAATACCTAAGCCTACAAAGTGCGTGTCATCAGCCATACCTTTAGATGCTTCAAAGTCGTAGCCTTCACTAGACCAATGACCAACCACAATAGCACCGCGCTCGGTAACGATATCGTTGATCATACCCATAGCGTCTAAAAAGTATTCTGCGTAGTCTTCTTGGTCGCCACAACCAAAAATAGCCACTAGCTTTCCTTCAAAGTCTACTTCTTCAAGCTCAGGGAAAAAATCATCCCAATCACATTGTGCTTCACCGTAGTACCAAGTAGGAATACCGAATAAGATTAAATCGAACTCTGCAATCTCTTCTTTAGAGCTTTTTGCAATGTCGTGAACAGCCACAAGCTTTTTACCCAATTCTTTTTGGATCATTTTTGCTACGTGTTCTGTATTACCTGTGTCACTTCCGAAAAAAATGCCTACACTTGCCATGGACTTCAAACCTTTTATCTATCAATAGCCAATCTTTCTTGTAAAATTGTTTCAATCAGCGCACTACGGCTAATATTTTGTGCATCTGCCATATCACTCAGTGCCTGATATAACTGTGATGAAACTTTAAATTCTACACGCTTTAAACCGCGTGCTTTATCTCGTTTTATTTGATTACGTTTATTAACCTTTAACTGCATATCCCTTGGTAAAGGGTTCGTTTTAGGCCTGCCTGGGCGCTTTTCGTATTCAAATAAATCGGGAGTTGTTCTATCTGTTTCTGACTTCGCCATGCCTAACCTACACCTGCACCTTGCCAAAAAACTTGTATAAGTCCTTTCGCAATAAAGCCAGAACACCCTAAAAAGAGGACGCCCCACACAATGTAGCGACCAAACTTAGGTACGTTACCACTATTAAGTACGTCTTTAATTGCCAGGCCGATGAATACAAAAATACCGGCTAAGCCAAAGTACAACCCTAGGGTATCAAATTCGTTAATAAACTGACTGACCATCAACGTATAACCTTTAAATTAAACGGCGCGTACTATAGCATATAAATATGCATTAATTTAGTACGGATAACCAAAAACACATGATTAAAATTGCATTAAAGCCCTGTTAAAAAGTCATTTATTGCTTTATTAACTGCAGCGGGTTTTTGAGCATGAAGCCAATGTCCTGCACCGTGTATAATTTTTGCTCGTGTATTTTTAAAGCGCTTTGTTATTTCATCGCGGTATTCTGGCAGTATGTAATCAGAATCATTGCCTTTGATAAATAAAGTATCGCACAAACAAGAATTATTTTCATTAACATTAGCTGTGATTGTCGAATATTTTTCATCAAGTACATCTAAATTAAATCGCCATTTGTACTGTCCATCGTCGTTTTTAGCTAAGCTTTTTAGTAAAAACTGCCTAACACCTAGCTCATTAATGTACTCGCTCATAATAGCATCAGCTTGTTTTCTATCAGTAACCTGGCTAGTTGCCACTTTTTTTAGTGCATTAATAATTTGTGTGTGGCGGGCAGGGTAACTCACAGGGGCAATATCAAGTACCACCAGCTTATTTACTTTTTGGCTATGCATTAGCGCCACTTCCATCGCCACTTTACCGCCCATTGAATGGCCAATCAGGTGCGCATTGTTAATATTTAACGCGTTCATTAGCTCAACAATATCTGCGGCCATTGCAGGGTAGTTCATTTCATTACTGTGCGGTGAAGCGCCATGGTTACGCAAATCTACATTCGTTACCCTAAAGTGCTCGCTCAATGGTTTTGCAATAACATTTAGGTTTTCTAAAGAGCCAAATAAACCATGAATGATCACTACATCCGGACCTTCACCGTATTGTTTATAGTTTAATAGCATGACCGCCTCCTAAAATTTTGGCTTAGTTTGCCGAGCATTGCCCTAAAAAGCAAAAGATATAACGGTTAACTGCTCTGCACGCGCCTTTTATGGGGTAACACCGTTTATTTTTACGCCAGTTATGGGCTCTTTGGTGTTACCAGCCTAATGGAGATAATAATACGGGTAGTACTTTTAAAAGCTGTTAATTACTACATTGGGTTTATAAGCAAATAATCAACACACCTTTATTAGCGCGTTTATAGGTTATGTTTGTGCGAGTGCTTGTTGTAACTCGCATTTATATTTGGTTTGGGTATAATCACGGGGAAAGAAAAAATGTGGCCCGTAATGACAGGAACAACATGAAACAAATCGACATAGACGACGAGTTATATCAGTATATTGCTAGCAATACACAAAGTATTGGCGAAAGCGCATCCACTATTTTACGTCGTTTATTAAATCTAAACGGTGATGACAACACTCCCGTTGCTAAGAACAATCAAAACAACCAAACAGCTACTCAAGCCCCACTTGACGACACGCCAGCTACTAACGACAGCCAAGAGCAAGAGGTTGTCACACCCGTGAAGCAAACAAACGCTAATGTATTTAATATTCTAAATAAAGAAGAACTAGCAATGCAAAAAGGGGTGGTAGGCAGGTTTTTATTTATTTTAAGTGCTTTTTATAGAACGCATAAAAAAGAGTTTAGTGCTGTGCTTGATATAAAAGGGCGCGACCGCGTTTACTTTGCAACCAGCAAAGAAGACTTAGTTAATAGCGGCAGTAGTATGAACCCTAAAAACATTACCGACAGTGAGTACTGGGTAATGACAAATTCAAACACGACACGTAAAAAAATGATGCTACACGAGGTTGCGCTGTGCTTAGGTTATTCAGCAGAGCAAGCAGAAGAAATTCGCGATTACTTGTAAGGAAATAAACATGGCTATTCATTCAGGTGCTGGGAAAACTGCGCCACATTCAACTTTAGTTAACGTACCAAAACTGGTATCGGCTTATTACTTAAATGAGCCAGACTTAGAGCAAAACCCAGAGCATTGTGTTGCTTTTGGTACGTCGGGTCACCGTGGTTGCTCTTACGATGTTAAGTTTAACGAATCTCATATTTTAGCCATTACACAAGCTATTTGTGACTACAGAAAGCAAAACGACATTTTTGGTCCGCTTTTTTTAGGTAAAGATACGCATGCATTAAGTGAAGCTGCTTTTAACTCTGCTATAGAAGTATTAGTGGCTAATGAGGTGCAAGTAATCACCCAGCAAAATCACGATTACACGCCAACCCCTGTCATTAGCCATGCTATTGTTTGCCATAACAAATTAAATCCTAACGAATTAGCCGATGGTATTGTGGTAACGCCTTCACATAACCCGCCAGAAGACGGTGGCTTTAAGTACAATCCACCTAACGGTGGCCCAGCAGATACCGACGTAACTAAATGGATTGAAGACAGAGCAAATCAATTACTATTAGAAGATTTAGTAGAAGTTGAGCTGTTTCCATTTGCTAAAGCATCGCGTTCAGGGTTTATTAAATACGAAGACCTAATGACGCCATACATTAACGACTTAGAAAATATCGTTAATTTAAAAGCCGTTAGCGATGCGGGTATTAAAGTAGGTATTGACCCGCTAGGTGGCTCTGGTATTAACTTTTGGCCATTAATAGCGCAAAAATACAATTTAGATTTAACCGTAGTAAACGACAGTGTTGATCCGCGTTTTGCATTTATGCCACTTGATAAAGATGGCAAAATCCGTATGGATTGCTCATCACCTTACTCAATGGCTAATTTAATTAAATTAAAAGGCGACTTTGATATTGCTATTGGCAACGACCCAGATTACGACCGCCACGGTATTGTTACCCCAGATGGATTAATGAACCCTAATCACTTTTTAGCGGTAGCGATTGATTATTTATTAAAACACCGCGACTGGGACAGCAGTGTAGAAATTGGCAAAACGCTGGTTTCTAGCTCAATGATTGACCGCGTAGTAGCACGTAATGAGCGAAAAGTTAAAGAAGTGCCGGTTGGCTTTAAATGGTTCGTCGATGGCTTAAACAAAGGCAAGCTTGCCTTTGGTGGCGAAGAAAGTGCGGGTGCTGCGTTTTTACGATTTGATGGCAGCGTATGGTGTACCGACAAAGACGGCTTTATTATGGGGTTACTTGCAGCTGAAATACTCGCAGTAACAGGTAAAACACCATCAGCGCTTTATAAAGAGCTAGAGCAAGAATTCGGCTCTCCACTATATAAGCGTTTAGATGCCCCTGCTAGCAGTGCGCAAAAGTCACGTTTAAAAGCACTTAGTGCAAGCGATGTTAAAGCCGATACATTAGCTGGCGAACCTATTTTACAAAAACTGACTCATGCCCCTGGCAATGATGCGGCTATTGGCGGCTTAAAAGTAGTGACTGAAAACGGCTGGTTTGCAGCACGTCCTTCTGGTACTGAAGATATTTATAAAATTTATCTTGAGTCTTTCAAAGGTGAAGAGCATTTAGCACTACTAGAAAAAGAAGCGAAGCAATTAGTTGACTCTGTGATCAGCTAACAAGGCTTACACTATTTAAAAACGGCTGATTTATTCAGCCGTTTTTGTTTGTATCTCTCACACTATAAAAGGGCTTATCATGTTAGCCAAACCAGATTATTTAAATGAACTAATAAATAGCGGCGATTTTTTAACACTCAGTCGCGACAATGAATGGCATTTAGAGGCAAGTGAATTTGCTTTAGAAAATGGCACGCACGTAACCGTTCACGATACAGGTGTTATTGAATTTCAACCACAGGGCATAACAACAAAAGATGTTGTGCTTTCAAGCGCTGTACACGGTAACGAAACCGCACCTATAGAAATATGTGACGAGCTAATAAAAACCATAATAAAAGGGGAGCTTGCATTAAATCAGCGTGTGCTCTTTATATTTGGCAATCCAAAATCAATAAATATTGGCCTGCGCTTTGTAGAAGAAAACCTAAACCGTTTGTTTAATGGCCACCACACTGTTGAGGGTGTGCCAATGAATGATGAGCGTAAACGCGCAGCAAAACTAGAAGAGTATGTAACTGACTTTTTTACACGGGGCGAGCAAGGCAGTACACGTTATCATTATGATTTACATACTGCTATACGTGGCTCAAAAAATGAAAAATTTGCTGTGTATCCTTATCTTCATGGTAAACCATGGAAAAAATCGCAGTTACAATTTTTACTTAGCTGCGGTGTAAATACCGTATTGATGATGAAATCACCGGCAACCACATTCAGTTACTATTCTTCGTTTGTTCATGGCGCTGATTCATTTACCGTTGAACTGGGTCAAGTTAAACCGTTTGGTGAAAACGACATGGCTCGCTTTGCAAAAACCAAGCAAACGCTAACTGCATTAATTAGCCAAAAAGAAGTCCAATACCCTCAATTTAATGCAAGTGACTTTGAGCTGTTTGCCGTACATCGCACAATTAATAGAACGCAGCAGGACTTTAGCTTTCCGTTTTCTGATGATGCAGAAAATTTTACAGGGTTTGCTAAAGGTGAGTTGCTAGCAACAGACGGCGATACCCCTTATTATGCCGATGTGGAAGGGGAAGCTATTATTTTTCCAAATGCGCACGTTGCGCTTGGGCAAAGGGCACTGCTTACCGTTATTCCTATGCAAGTAGATAGTAATTTCGTCTAATAAAACTCATCAGACCACTCGCCTTATATATTTAACTGTATGTTTTTATTAGTTTAATAAATGCGTACAGTTAACTTTCCATATTTTTAATCGTATTTTACTTTTGTTTCGTCTTACACTTGTTGAATAACATCTTACGTTAACGTAAGGTGGTGGCAGCTTTAATTAAATACAGCGCAGATGCTGCAAAGTTTATTCGCAAGCCTCACCCATAATAAAAACTTAAAAGGGGCGCTGTATCACAGACAACAAGAGAAGGTAGGTTATGAGTAATCCAAATAACGTATCGCTGAATATTAACCACGACCTCGAGTTTATAGACGGTCATGCGCTAACTATTCCAACCCTTAGTATTTTAACTGAGGACGGCGACATTCATCCTAGTGCTACCGCACCGACTATTTCTAAACACACAGCGATTAAACTATACGAAACAATGCGTTTTATTCGCCTACTCGATGAGCGGATGCAAGGGGCGCAGCGCCAAGGCCGCGTAAGCTTTTATATGCAATGTTTAGGTGAAGAAGCCGCTGTTACTGCCTCAGCTGCCGCACTTGATCAAGATGACATGATTATGGCGCAATACCGCGAGCAAGCCGCTTTGCATTACCGCGGATTTACGCTTGATCAATTTATGAATCAAATGTTTTCTAATGAGTTAGATTTAGGAAAAGGGCGCCAAATGCCGATTCATTATGGTTCAAAAGAATTAAATTATATGACCATATCATCGCCCCTCGGTACGCAAATTCCTCAAGCTACAGGCTATGCCTACGGGCAAAAAGTAAAACACATTGACGCAAAAACTGGCGAGCTTGCAAGCACCATAGATAATGTGACGATTTGTTACTTTGGTGAGGGCGCAGCATCTGAAGGTGACTTTCATGCGGGTTTAAATATGGCTGCGGTACACAAAGCCCCTGTTATATTTTTTGCACGTAATAACGGGTATGCAATATCAACACCTGCAGATGAGCAATTTAAAGGCGATGGTATAGCGTCGCGAGGCGTAGGGTATGGCATTAAAACCATACGTGTTGATGGCTCAGATGCATTAGCCGTGTTTGCAGCAACACAAAAGGCCCGCGAAATTGCAGCAACGCAGGGCGAGCCGGTATTAATTGAGTCAATAGCGTACAGATTAGGCGCTCACTCAACCTCAGATGACCCAAGTGGTTATCGCTCAAAAGATGAAGAGGCCACGCATAAAGTTTGCCCAATTGATAAATTTAAAAAATGGTTGATCAAGCAAGAGTGGTTAAACGAAGAGGACGATGCTAAAGCGAAAGACACTATTCGTGAAGATATTTTAGCCGCCCTTAAACGTGCTGAAAAAGTGCAAAAGCCAGCGCTTGAAGAGCTCATATCAGATGTTTACGATACGCCAATTCCTTCACTTGAGCGCCAATATAACGATTTAAAAGCACATATAAAGCAGCACCCAGATGCGTACCCAATCACAGCAGGGAGAATTAAGTAATGGCTAAAATGAACATGCTACACGCAATTAATTCTGCACTCGATATCACCATGAATGAGCACCCTCAGGCGTGTATTTTTGGGGAAGATGTTGGCTATTTTGGTGGTGTTTTTAGAGCGACCTCAGGTTTGCAAGAAAAGTACGGTAAACACCGCGTATTTAACACACCGCTTACAGAGCAAGGTATTTTAGGTTTTGCCAATGGCTTAGCCGCGTTTGGCGCGCCTGCACTTGCTGAAATACAATTTGCTGATTATATTTTTCCGGCATTTGATCAAATAGTTAATGAGTCTGCCAAGTTTAGATACCGCAGTGGTAATGAATTTAACGTGGGCAATTTAACGATACGAACACCGTATGGTGGCGGTATTGCGGGGGGCTTATATCACTCACAATCGCCAGAAGCATACTTTGCCCATACGCCAGGACTAAAAATAGTTGTACCGCGTAACCCGTACCAAGCAAAAGGGTTACTACGAGCAAGTATTAAAGACGATAACCCCGTTATTTTCTTCGAGCCTAAACGTTTATACCGCGCTTCTACCGGCGAAGTACCAGAGGATGATTACAGCATTGAGCTGGGTAAAGCCGAAGTAGTACAAGAAGGTAAAGATATCACTGTACTTGCGTGGGGAGCGCAAATGGAAATTGTTGAAAACGCAGCAAAACAAGCCAATGAACAAGGCATTAGTTGTGAGGTGATTGACCTTAGAAGCATATTACCTTGGGATGTTGAGACAATTGCTAAGTCGGTCACTAAAACAGGACGTTTAGTGATAAGCCACGAAGCGCCTATTACCAATGGCTTTGGTGCCGAAATTGCGGCGACTATTCAGCAAGAGTGCTTTTTACACCTTGAGTCACCTATTATGCGAGTATGTGGGTTAGATACACCTTACCCATTAGCACTTGAAAAAGAATATGTGCCTGATGCGCTAAAAGTAATGGCCGCAATTAAACAATCAATGGATTTTTAGGGGATACCATGGCTAAAGATTTTATATTACCCGATATTGGTGAAGGCATTGTTGAGTGCGAAGTGGTTGAATGGCTAATACAAGAGGGTGACACAGTAAAAGAAGATCAACCCATTTGTGACGTGATGACCGATAAAGCCCTGGTGCAAATTCCGGCTGTGCACGATGGCGTAATCACTAAATTGTATTATCAAAAAGGGGAGATAGCCCAGGTTCATGCACCCTTGTTTGCTATGAATGTAGCCGATGAGCAAAGCCAAAGCGATGAAACACACACAGAGCAAGTGCAAAATACACAAAGCGACAACGCATCGTCAGAGCATTTAGAAGATTTTATTCTTCCAGATATTGGTGAGGGGATTGTTGAGTGTGAGATAGTTGATTGGCTAGTGGCCGAGGGCGATGAAATACAAGAAGATCAGGCTGTGTGTGATGTAATGACCGACAAAGCTCTTGTACAAATTCCGGCTAAATACACAGGTACAGTGCAAAAGCTTTACTATCAAAAAGGTGAAATTGCTCAGGTACATAGCCCGTTATTTCAAATGAGCATAGCCGGCAGTACAGCTAAACCAAATGTAGATGTAAACGAAGCCGTTGTAAAAGCACAAAGTAAAGCGGCAGATAAATCTGTAGCAACGCAGCAAACAACAGCAAATAAAGTTGTTAATAAAAAAGCGGTTGCCTCTCCAGCTGTAAGGCGCAAAGCCCGAGAGCTTGATGTTGATTTAACGTGCGTACCGGGCAGCGGTAAAAATGGCCGTATTTATAAACAAGACATAGAAGAATTTATTAAAGGTGAGGTACCTAACACAATAGATACATCACCACTTAGTAGTGCTACTACTCAAAACAGCGTTACTCAAAATAAAGAGCCACAATCGCCACAAACACAAAACGGTGGTATGCGAGCAGAGCCAATTAAAGGCATTAAAGCGGCTATGGCAAAGCAAATGATGGCCTCGGTCTCTACAATCCCTCACTTTACCTTTAGTGACGAGATAGACTTAACGCAATTAATTGCCCTGCGAGCGAGTTTAAAAGAGCAATATAAAGCACAAGGTGTAAAGCTCACTATGATGCCATTTTTTATCAAAGCGTTATCGCTTGCGATGAAAGAGTACCCAGTGCTTAATTCTAAAGTAAATGATGATTGCACTGAGCTTACCTACTTTGACGATCATAATATTGGGGTAGCAGTGGATTCAAAAGTGGGTTTGCTAGTGCCTAATATTAAATCCTGCCAATCTAAGAGTATTGTTGAAGTTGCAAACAGTTTAACACGCTTAACTGATGCAGCACGCGAGGGGCGTGTAGCACCAGATGACTTAAAAGGGGGCACCATTAGCATTTCAAATATTGGGGCAATTGGCGGCACTATTGCGACCCCGATTATTAATAAGCCAGAAGTTGCTATTGTAGCATTAGGGAAGTTACAACACTTACCGCGCTTTGATGAAAGCGGGCAAGTTGTGAGCAAAGCTATTATGCAAGTGAGTTGGTCTGGCGATCACCGTGTTATTGATGGCGGTACAATTGCGCGCTTTAATAATTTGTGGAAATCGTACCTAGAAAACCCATCGGCAATGATGATGGCAATGAGTTAAAAATTAAACTGACAAAAAACCAGCAATTTGCTGGTTTTTTGTTTTAAAGCGCAGTGTTTTTAATTAAGATACAAATGTTACTAAAAGGTAATAAATCAAACCCGCTAGGGAATATAAAAACTAACACTAAGGAATTGTAATGGAACATTATATGAACGCGCTGCGTAGCTACGCAGATTTTTCAGGACGTAATCGCCGTAAAGCATTTTGGATGTTTTACTTAATAAATTTATTAATCAGCATAGTACTAGGTGTTGTTGATGAGCTAATGGGCGTAGCTGTAATTGGTACTATCTATAGCTTGGCACTGTTAATTCCTCAATTAAGCGCAGGTGCACGCCGTTTACACGATACTGGCCGCTCTGGCTGGTGGCAGCTACTTTGGTTAGTGCCAATCATTGGCTGGATTGTTATAATTGTATTCCTTGCGCAAGACTCACATGAAGGTGAGAACGATTATGGCCCAAATCCTAAAGAGTTAGCGGCTGAACCTGTTTCTGTATAAATAATACGTGTCCCGTCCTGAAATAGGTTGACGGTTTTAATGAAAGACTTGGTGCGAAAGCGCCAGGTCTTTTTTATGCACTTGATTTGGTGTTTTCATATCCAAACTTAAGTGCGGTCGCATTTCATTGTATATAAATATCGATTCTTCAACGAGCTGTTTTAACTCTGCCATATTGCGACATTTATACAGTAAAAACTCTTGCTTTAATATCCCGTTAATACGCTCTGCTAATGCGTTTTGATAACAGTCATACCCATCGGTCATCGATGGTCTAATGCCCTCTTTTAATAGCGAATTTTGATATACTTCAGAGCAATATTGTAAACCTCTATCTGAATGATGAATGGCATCACGTTTATATACGCGTTGCTTAATTGTCATTTCTAATGCTTTGGCTACATCGGTTGCTTTCATTTCATCACTCAGCTCATAACCCATTATTTTTCGACTGTAAGCATCAGTGACTAACGATAGGTAATGCACGCCTTGCGCTGACTTTACGTATGTAATGTCACTAACGAAGACTTCTTCGGCCGCAGTAGGCATGTATTCCTTTAGTAAATTGGGATGCTTGCGCATCCAATGGTTACTGTTTGTTGTTTTAGTGTAATTTTTCTTTGGTTTTACAAGAAAGTCATGCTCTCTCAAATAATCAAAAAAACAATCACGACCTAGTTTAATGCCACGCTCTTGCAGGTCTGGCTTTATCATCAGATAAAGTTTCTTCCCACCAATACGAGGCATGAATTGCCGCCAGTACATCACTAATTCTTTGACTGGCTCCAATTTTTTATTCCGAGCATCTATTCTGCGCATAGCTTGATAGTAACCTTGTCGCGTTATGCCATATGCACGGCATAACGGAGTAAGCTTTATTTGATGGTTTTCTTTTGCGCGCGTGATAGCTCGGATATGTACTTTTTTCGCAAGCCCGCTCCATATTCTTCATCCATAATATTAATCATTTCATCTTTGATTAAATCCTTTAGGCGTAACTCTTCTATCTCGCGCTCTAAACGTTTAATTTTTTGTGCTGGGGTTTCTTTCGATTTAGGCATGTTGGCTATATAAGTTGGTTTAGACCAATCTAATTTACCATGTTTTCGCAGCCATACCAGAACGGTACTGCGGCCTTGAATGCCGTAATGACTTTGCGCTTGTTTATAGGTGAAGTCGCCTTTTTCTACTTGCTCAACAATAGATAATTTAAAGCCTAATGTATAATCTCGCTGAGTACGCTTAACGTCTTTAGTTTTAGTGGTTTTCATAAAATAAGTCCTAAATGTGTAAACACATTTCAGGACAAGACAACGCTAACATTAAAAAAGCTCAGCAATTGCTGAGCTTTTTTGTACTTATGATTTTTTAAACTGTTAACTTAAAAAGTAAAGCCCGTAACCAACAACTAAAGCAGGTATAGAGGTATACAAGGTAGCAATTACAGCCGCTTTTGGCGCCATTGCAATGGCAGGAAACAACGCATCGCCATCATTTGAAATCGCATTAGCAGCTAATGCACTAAAAGGAATAATGCCCTGTATATAAAGCGTGGTTACAATTATTTGTGGCCCACAGCCAGGTAAAAAACCAATGACGACTGCAATTAACGGTGCTAAATAGGCGTAGTGCATAAACCAGGTTTTTAAATCAAGGCCTACCACACTGACTAATATTTCAAACAGCATGAACGAAGCCACCACCCAAGCAGTTACAAAATGGGTATCTTGTAATACTTTTATAAGCTTTGAAGGCGGATTACATTCATCGTCTTCAGAGGTTACTTCTTTATAGCTTTCGCCTTTAGAAGAGTAGGCCCATATAACAACCGTAAACAGTGCCATTGCTGCACCAAATAAGCTAATACCGGTGCTGGTATATTGACCAAATTGGTTAAAGTCCACATTAAATGCAATTAAAAACGCAATGATTAAACTTGGAATAATGGCAAACATCCACACAGGTTTGCTAATTTTTATTATTTTAGTGGGCAAAACTTTTACTTGGTGTTTTTGCTCTTGTGCGCTGGGGCGTAAAAAATCAGGTTTGTGAATTGCATTAACTATTAATCCACACAGCGTGCCTACCACTAAACCTATAGCCATTATTGTTAAGCCTTCAGTAGGGCGCGTAGCAAGCAGTAAAAAAGCAGCATCGCCCATTGTGGCGGTAAGTACAGCAACAATAGCCCCAAAGCTTGCTTGGCCTTTAGTGTATTGAGTAACCACAATAATTGCACCACCACAGCCGGGTAAAGCGCCAAGAACGGATGCAAACAGCACTTCAAGCGACTTAGATTTTGCGCTTAAGTAGCTCATTTCTAATTGAGGGATATGTTCTATTGCGTAGTAGTAAATAAGTAACGTAGCCGCTACAAATACACTAACCTGAAAAAACGCATCACTGAGAGCAGTAATGGTTATTTCGCGAAGACTAGGAACAGCTAAACATACCAATAAAAAAAGTGGTAGGAGTAAGCGTTTATTTTGGCTAACAAACCGTTTGGAAGCTGGCGTAATAAATCCTATTTGAGAGAGTAAAATCATAAGTGTGCCCCAGTTTTATTTTAACTAGGACACACTGTATACATTTTGCAAATGATAATCAATATCATTTGCATCTATTTAAATTGATAGCTCAGTTTGAGTTTTTCGATGGTAAATAACCTACGCTCAGGCTAAATACATTATTTGCGTTGAAACTCTGAGTTTTCGTACCATGCTGGCCATTGTGCTTGCTCAGAAATATCAAAGCCTACTTTATAAAACAATTGTAAGTCTTGCACCGCACCCGATAAATCCCACTCATCGCGGTATCTGTCACAGGGTTGATGGTAGCAACCACGTAGCACTAAGCTCATACGTTTACGATAATTTGCTGTATCCTCATCAGCAGCAACAGTTCCGCCGCCTGCATACATAGCCGGAATGCCCATGTTTGCAAATGCAAAATGATCAGAGCGGTAATAACCACCTGATGATGGTTTAGGGTCGCCCGCTATTGTTCTACCTTGCTCTTTTGCTGCTTTGGCTAGTAGGTCGTCCATTTGCGACTTACCTAAACCTACTACGTTCATGTCTTTTACTTTACCTAATAAGTTTAGGCTATCCATGTTTATATTGGCGACTGTTTTATCGGCAGCAATAACTGGGTTAGCAGCGTAGTATTTAGATCCAAGTAAGCCTTGCTCTTCAGCCGTAACAGCTAAAAATGTCATTGAGCGAGTAGGGTGCTTTGGCAGCTTAGTAAATGCCTCTGCAACCTCAATTAGCCCCGCAGTGCCTGTGGCATTATCGTGCGCCCCATTATAAATTTGGTCGCCCTTACGGGTTGTATCTGTACCTAGGTGATCCCAATGCGCTGAATAAATAACATGTTCATCCGCTTTTTCGCTACCTGGCAACGTTGCAATAAAGTTATACGACACCGATTTTTTAATTGTATTTTTAACATTAACCGATGCAGTTAAATCGCCCATGTCAACGTTATACGCACCTTTAGCTGCATTGGCTTTTGCAGTCTCAAAATCAAGACCCGCTTTAGCAAATAACTCTTTTGCTACATCAGTGGTCACCCAGCCTTCAACCGCAACGCGGTCCATATTGTTGTTCTCTTTTTGAAAACCGAACTGCTCACCGCTCCATGAGTTTTCAACCACTGACCACGGGTATGACGCAGGGGCTGTTTCGTGAATGATAATAGCACCGGCTGCACCTTGACGACTCGCTTCTTCATATTTATAAGTCCAGCGGCCGTAGTAGGTCATTGCATCGCCGGTAAATAACGCAGGATCTTTTGTAGCAAAACCCGGATCGTTAACAAGCATAACAACAGTTTTGCCTTTTACGTCTAGGCCTTCGTAATCGTTCCAGTTATATTCTGGGGCATTTACACCGTAACCTACGAATACAAGCTCTGAATTTTCAATCCCTTCTTGTGCGCTAATGCGGCTACTGCCCATAACCATGTCTTTTTTGTATTGATAATCTTTGCCACCAATACTTAATACCATATTTGAATCAGCTTCTAATGAAACAAGCGGCACTTCTTGTAAAAAGCTATCACCATTACCGGGTTCAAACCCTAATGCTTTAAATTGTGTAGTTAAGTAATCTAGGGTTAGTTTTTCACCTTCAGATGAAGGCGCTCTACCGCCAAATTCATCAGAGGCAAGCACTTTAATGTGCGCTGCAAGTTCATCTGCTTTAATACTGTTGTAACCATTTGTTATATCGGTAGGTGTAATACTTGTTGTTGCACAGCCAGCTAACACAGCGCCAGCAATCAGTGTGAGAGAGAAATATCGTTTCATAGTAGCTCTATTCTTGTTCTAAGATGTGATTAGTATATTAACTTCTATTAATTAGAACCAGTTTTTGCGGTAAACTGCCCGCAAATTAACAGCATAAATTGTTAAAGGTATAAATGAAGCGCTTTACTCCGCCCGAGCAATGGCAAGTTAGTAGTTTGAAAAGCGGTGCGTTTGAGCACTTACGAACACTGTTTAATATTGATAAACAAACTGATTGGCCAACCCCCGATTGGTTCACTGTATATTTGAATGCCATTAATGCTAATAACCTGCCAATAACGTTTGAAGACGATGCAAACGTTGATTTTGGTGAGCGCTATTACGAGCAAGTCATTTTTGAAACTGGCGTAGTGCCAACACGCAGTAAAAATTGGCACGACTTATTTGGTGGCTTTATTTGGTGTTTGTTTCCAAAAACCAAGGCGCTTATTAATCAGCGTCACGTACAAGAAATAGCGCAACATGGCTTAAAGCAACGTACTAAACATCGTAATGCACTCACATTATTTGACGAGTGCGGCGTGGTGCTTGCCATTAGTGATACTAAGTGGCAAACGCTTTTAACAGAGCACCAATGGAAAACTGCATTTATAACTCACCGTGAAGAGTGGGGCAAAACAATACAACCTTTTATGTTTGGCCACGCTAATTATGAAATGCTTACAAAACCCTATATTGGTTTAACGGGTAAAGCGTTATTTGTAAGTGTACCGGATGAAATATTTTGTAAAGATTTAGTTACTCAATATCAGTACCTAGACCAAGTACTTTATGAGAAGATAAAAATAGAGCATTGCTTAGCCGATAACAAACAGCTTTCTCCATTGCCATTATTAGGTGTACCAGGGTGGCATGACGCAAATGAGAATGAATTGTTCTATGATAATACCGACTACTTTAGAGCTAAACGAAGGATACGAAAATGATAGAAGTCGCAGGGCTTAAAAAAAAGTTTAAGTTAACCAAGGATCATAAAAAAAATAAAGTTGATGATATAGACCCGCGTGAAGATAAAGATTTTTTTCATTCTGTAAGAGATGTCAGCTTTCAATGTGCAAAAGGTGAAGTGTTAGGGTTACTTGGCCCTAATGGCGCGGGTAAAACTACTACATTGCGTATGCTCTCAACTGCACTTAAGCCCGATGAAGGCACAATAACTATTGCCGGCAACGACATAATTAAAAAGCCGTTAGTAGGGCGCAAGTCTATTGGTTTTTTATCCGGTTCAACTGGTTTGTATGGTCGCCTGACCGTTAAAGAAAATATTGAATACTTTGCAAAGCTTCATGGAATGAACAAAGAGCAAATAGCGGCTCGTTGTGAAGAACTTTTTACTTTGCTCGACATGCATAAATTTATTGATAAACGTGCAGAAAACCTATCTACCGGCATGAAGCAAAAAGCCAATATTGCACGCGCTGTGGTACATCACCCAGAAGTGGTGGTACTCGATGAGCCAACCACAGGCCTTGATATCATGACCACACAAACAGTGATCAACTTTATAAAAGGCTTAAAGGCGCAAGGCACGCCTGTTATTTTTTCAACGCACCATTTAGATGAAGTCGCCCTTTTATGTGACCGTGTTGCGGTAATTAATGAAGGCGTAAGCTGCTTTGATGGCACACTTGCTGAATTCAAACAGGCAGGTAATAGTGAAGAGCTAAACCAAGCGTTTATGAATATTTTAACGGAGAAACACGATGTTTGAAGTTTTTAAAAAGGAATTAACAGAACTCTTACGCGATAAAAAAACCTTGTTGTTTGTAGTCGCTCTACCCGTTGCGGTGTTTCCCTTATTATTTGCCGTTATGGCGTTTATTAGCTCTCAAGCGGCACTCGATGCTGAACAAAAGGTACATACCTACGCCATTATTAATGGCGACTACGCGCCAGAGTTTACCGAAAAAGTGTTTTATCATAAAAGCTTTGAACTTTATAAAGGTACTAAAACCTTTAATAGCATTGAAGAGCTAAAAGAAGGGGTAATCGCAGGTGATATAGACATGGGTATATATTTACCCACTAACGCTAAACAAGCCTTAAATGATGCCCAGCAAAGTAAGTGGGAAGTGGTATTTAATGATGCTAAATCTATCAACTTTTTATTTCAGCGTGTAAAAGAGCTCGCCAAAGAGTATAGCGATGCATTACAAACAGAAAAATTAATCAGTTTTGGTATTGAAAAAGAAGCTCATTTAGCACTTTTAACCCCTATTGAAGTAGTAAAGGTTGATACCGCCGATAAACGTGAAAACTTAGGTGAAAAACTAGGAGGCTTTTTGCCCTACCTACTTATTCCCATAGTTCTTATGGGCGCTACGTACCCAGCAATAGATTTAGGTGCAGGTGAAAAAGAGCGCGGTACATTAGAAACCTTATTGCTTACACCTATTACGCGTACCGAGCTGGTACTAGGCAAATTTATAACCTTACTGACAACCTCAATTGCATCAACAACTATAACTGTACTCAGTATGGGCGGGTGGATAGCCGTAGCCCTTGCATTTGCAGACCTTGAAGTAATTAAAACAGCATTTAGCTCATTAGCGGTAAGCGATTTATTAATGATTTTTGTATTGTTACTACCTATTGCTGCGATATTCTCAGCATTGGCGTTAGCAATATCTATTTATGCTCGTACATTTAAAGAGGCCCAAAACTACATGGCACCATTGAGTATGGGGGTGTTTTTTCCCATCATAGTATCCATTATGCCTAATGTAGAGTTAACAGCTAAAACTGCTTTTATTCCTGTTACTAATGTAGCGCTCGCGATTAAAGAAATTGTTAAAGGCACGGTAGATTACACCCTTGTAGGCTTAATATTTTTAGCAACAGCTATTATAGCTGGGGCATTACTTGCTTTTTGTGTTAAGTGGTTTAACCGCGAAGACGTATTATTTAGATAGTTTAAGGTTTTATAAACGGGCAGGGTATTGCCTTGCTCGTTTACTTTTACTACCCATTAACTGTTATCGCTTATAATTTTTTTATTTGCCGTCTATATTAATTTGTATGTTTTTTAGAATGGTATTCATCTTAAATTAACACTGCTTTTTAATAGTAATACTAAGTGATTGGTTTAGAGTATTTGTTCAAACTTTAATTACACTTTTTTAAGTAACTAATTATTTTTACTTCTATTTTTTATCAAATAATCCTCTATAATCTAACCTAGAAAATAGTGAGGAGTGAGGGTTCAATGCTAAAAAGGAATGTATTTATAACAGCAGCAAAAGGTAATAAATTATTACTGGTTGCCATTATTGTTTTTTTAGTTATTGCATTACCTTCGGTGTATGTGTTTGAAAAAAAAGTGCGCGCAGAGATATATAACGATGCTCGTAGTGAACTCAGTCGTGAGCTTGAAACAAAAGCCGCGTCTTTAAAAAATCATTTAAACGACAGTATTACCGCTATTCGCTTTTTAAACGCCACTCCACCTATTCAAGGTATATCTAGAGCGACCGACAATCAATTAATCGACCCACTATTACAAACCCCAATTGCTGTATGGCAAGACCGCCTTGCTGATATTTTTAGCGGGTTTATGCAAACCGACGATTCTATTTTGCAAGCACGTTACATTATGCTTGCTGAAAATGGCCAAGAGATAGTACGTGTAGACCGCTTTTTAGGTGACATAATTAGGCTAGAGGGCGCACAACTGCAAAAAAAAGGCGGGCGAGACTACGTACTTAAAGCCAGCATGCTTGATGAAAAAAGCGTGTATATATCGCCTATTAACTACAACCGCGAAAACGGCGAAATACAAAAACCCTTTGTGAGTACATACCGCGTAGCTAAGCCTGTTTTTGATCATCTAAAGCAAGTGTTTGCAATTTTAGTGACAAACTACTCCGCAGATAAGTTATTTGAAAGTTTAACGTTTGAACTTCCACCTGGGATTAATATTTATTTGCTTAATAATGAAAGCGAATTTTTATACCACCCAAACCCAGATTTACGGTTTGGCTTTGAATTTAACCAAGCCAAAACCTGGAGCGATGAATTTAGCTCCACACAAAACATGAACTCTCACGAAACATTGTTAATAGGTGATGCGCCAAAACAGTACTTTTTAAATAAACGAGTAAGTTTTGAAGGCGATATTGCCATGCTGCCGTTAGAGATGGCCGTTTCTATTGATTCTGAAACCTTGTTGGAACGCGTTGCAAAAAGGCGCGAAAGTTTTATTGCCATTACCGCCACATTTTTTACCATATTTATAATTATTACGCTGTTGTATCAGCGCTATATTAATCGCAAGCTGCTTATACACTCTTTAACAGAGCAAAATAATAAAGTGATTGAAAATTCACTCGACGCTATTTTTACCATAGACAGTGATGAAACCATTATTCACTGTAATCAAACGGCTAAAAAAGTTTTTGCAAGTAGGCTAGGTAATGACAACACCCGCTTTAGTAACTTATTTACCCTTGCAGATGAAGATAAAAACTGCATTAGTGAAACCATAGAGCATGGCTCTAAAATGCCATTTGAAGCGGTTTATACTGGTGATGATGGCAATAAAGAATGTTATTCAATCACGCTTACCAGCGTATTTGATGTATTTAGCAACCGTTATCAGGTTGCTGCTATTTTGCGTAATATCAGCTCGTTAAAGCAAACTCAATCACAGTTACAGGGTTTAAATAGCACGTTAGAGTTAAAGGTATCTCAGCGTACTGTTGAACTTGAGCGAGCGATTGACCAAGCCCTTGCCGCAAGCCAAGCAAAAAGTGACTTTGTAGCCAATATTTCCCACGAAATACGCACACCAATGAACGGTGTTTTAGGCATGCTTGAAATGCTAAAAGAAGACAGCCTCAATGAGCAACAGCAACACTATTTAAAATTAGCCAATAGCAGTGCACATTCGTTAATGAGTTTAATTAACGATATTTTAGATTTTTCTAAAATTGAAGCGGGTAAACTAGATATTGATAATCACTCGTTTGATGTTATCTCTGTCTGTAGCGATATGATTAATTCAATTGCGCTGCAGGGCCAACGTAAAGGGTTAGAGGTCTTTTTAAATACCCAAAACGTGGTTGATAGAATGGTTATTGGTGATAGCCATCGCCTTAAGCAAATTTTAATTAATTTAATAAATAATGCGTTTAAGTTTACGCATAAAGGCGAAGTAAGTTTAACCTTAAACTCTAAATACATTACCGACAGTAAAATTTTAATGAGCTTTATAATTAAAGACACCGGTATTGGTATTGCCCCTGAAAACATCGATAAACTGTTCGATGTGTTTACCCAAGAAGATTCAAGCACTACGCGCCATTTTGGTGGCACCGGTTTAGGGTTATCTATATGTAAAAAATTGGCGCAATTAATGGGCGGTAATATCACCGTTAGCAGTGAAAAGGGCGTAGGCAGCACCTTTATTGCCACGGTAGAGTTACATGTGGCGCAACAGCAAAAACTTAATACCGGCATTGAGCTTTCTAAAGAGGTCAGTGTAGCGGCGCTTATTGCGCGCGATAACGTATTTAAAAATGTATGCGGATTATTAACTCAAACCTGTAAAATTCAGCCGAGCCATATTACAAGGCTCGACTACTTTAGTGAACACAGCGAATTTGATGCCGATTTACTGATTATTGATGACGAACACCCGCAAGTTAATGCGCTAATAAGCTACTGCGAAAAGGCAGATAAAAAATATGTGCTTATATTGCGAGACATGGTGGTTAATAAGCAATCTAAAAAGGTGTTTCCTGAGCATAGCCACATTTTGCACAAACCACTCACGCAAGATCAATTTACCTATAAGCTAGGCAGTATTTTTGGCGCTAATAATGAGTTTGTTTTAACCGCGCCTAAACAAGCAAACGACGTAGAGCCAGAGCCTGAGTTGTCTAAGTATCATGTATTATTGGTAGACGACAACATGATTAACATTGAGGTAGCGAAAGCTATTTTAAAACGCACAGGGATAAAAATTACCTGTGCAAGTGATGGTATAGAAGCACTCTCGGCCCTTAAATTTAATCAAGAGCAACCGTTTGACTTAATTTTAATGGATTGCCAAATGCCTAACCTAGATGGCTACGATACCACCAGCGAGATAAGAAATGCTAAAGCTGGGGTTGAGTATATTAGCATTCCAATTATTGCCATGACCGCAAGTGCAATGGAAGGCGATAGAGAGCGTTGCATTACCGCCGGCATGAATGATTATATTACCAAGCCAATAAAGCCTAAAACGCTTAAAAATAGGCTGCTAACCTGGTTAAATTAAATGAGCTAAGTCCAGCAGTTACGCTGCTGACTTACTTGGTTTGGTATCAGTTTGAATAGGTTTAACTAAGCTGGTTACATCGGCTGTATCAAGTACTTTTTGCGTATCAGACCAATGCAACAGCTCTATTTTACCGTTTGGCTGCTCAACTAATGCGGTACAGCTTTCAATCCAATCACCATCATTACAATACACTATGCCATCTACTACTTTAATTTTAGGGTGATGGATGTGTCCGCAAATGATGCCATCGACCTTTTGCTTTTTTGCCTCATGAATAGCGGCATCTTCAAAAGCCGCAATGGCTTCACGGGCTTTATGTACGCGTGCTTTTATCCATGCAGCAAGCGAATAGTAGTTACCGCCAAACACTTTACGAACTCGGTTAGTCCAACGATTTAAAAACAGCAGTAAGTCGTAACCTGCATCGCCTGCAATACTAATGAGCTTGTTGTAGCGGGTTGCCGAGTCAAAGTCATCACCGTGGATCAGTAAAAAGCGTTTATTGGCTTTTGTGGTATGAATAAACTGCTGGTGGACTTCTACACCAAATAAAGTTTGATTTATGTAGTGGCGAAAGGTCTCGTCGTGGTTACCAGGTATGTATATTACACGGGTGCCATCAAGGGCTTTTTGTTGAATGCAACTAAGCACTTGGTAATGAGATGGGTGCCAATAAAAACTGCGCTTCATCGACCACAAATCAACAATATCACCCACTAAATAAAGCGTATCGCATTCAATTGAGTTTAAAAAATCTAATAAATAGTCGGCTCTACAGTCTTTATACCCTAAATGTACATCCGATATCCAAACGGCTGGATAATGTTGTTTTTTACGCTGTTGATTGTTTGTCATGCCCGTCATCCATAGTGTAATAATTAAACACTGTAGATAAATCTAATGACACTTATGAGACACTTTAGCGAAGCCTCCATGACAATTTATATCAAACCAGCTAATTAAAGTTTATTGGCTGGGAAGGAGATTAGGTGAGCGGTTTTTACATACATTACTATTAAACCCGCATAAAAAGGCCGCATGTTTAAATGCGGCCTTATAAGTTTGTTTTAAGTGTGGGTGTTATTAACCTTTAACAGCCGCTTTAATAGTCTCTATCGCGGTGTCTAAATCAACCATTAACTTTTCACCGGTACGGCGATTTTTAAGCTCAACCTTGTTTTCATCAAGGTTACGCTCACCAATCACTAAAGTATAAGGTACACCCATTAATTCCATGTCGTTAAACATAACGCCAGGGCGCTCTTTACGATCATCAAATAAAATATCTAAGCCTGCATCTTTTAAACCTTGGTATAGATTATTAGCAATATCAGGAATACGATGCGACTTATGCATGTTCATTGGCACAATAGCTAAATCAAATGGGGCAATAGATTGTGGCCAAATAATACCGTAATCATCATTATTTTGCTCAATAGCCGCTGCCACAATGCGCGAAACACCAATACCGTAACAACCCATAGTCATTACTTGGTTTTTACCCGACTCGCTCAGTACGCCTGCTTTCATGGCTTCTGAGTACTTAGTACCAAGTTGGAAAATATGACCAACTTCAATACCGCGTTTAATTTGTAAAGTGCCTTGTCCACACGGGCTCGGATCGCCTTCAACAATGTTACGAATATCAGCAACTTGATATTCTTTAACATCGCGATCCCAGTTAATTCCGCTAAAGTGCTCGTTATCTTTATTAGCACCGGCAACAAAATCTGCCATTACATTAGCGGTTCTGTCTACAATAATTGGCATTGATAAACCCACCGGGCCAAGTGAGCCTGGCTTTGCACCAATTGCTGCAACAATGTCAGCCTCAGTGGCCATTTCAAGTGGAGAGTCTACAAGTGGGTGCTTTTCAGCCTTTAATTCGTTTAACTCGTGATCGCCTCGTAGTACAAGCGCAACTAAATCACGTTGTTCGTTTTCATCAGGCGTACCGTAAACAATTAATGTTTTAACACCGCGGTGTGGTTTAACGCCGTAGTGCTTTTTAAGCTCGCTAATTGTTTTAGCATCTGGTGTAGGAAACGCTTTAAGCTCTTTAGATGGCTCAGGACGACTTTGAGTTGGAGCTAACGCTTCTGCTTTTTCGATGTTAGCTGCATAATCGCTTGCATCACTAAAGGCAATCGCGTCTTCACCTGATTCAGCAAGTACATGAAACTCATGTGATAAGCTACCACCAATAGAGCCTGTATCAGCAAGTACAGGGCGGTATTCTAAGTTTAAGCGTTCAAAAATATTACAGTACGCTTTGTGCATTACTTTATATGTGGCATCTAAACACGCTTCACTTAAATGAAATGAATACGCATCTTTCATCGTAAATTCACGTGCACGCATTACACCAAAGCGTGGGCGTCTTTCATCGCGCACTTTAGTTTGTACTTGGTACAAAGTAACAGGCAGTTGTTTATAGCTGCTAATCTCTTTGCGAACAAAATCTGTAATTACTTCTTCATGCGTAGGACCTAGCGCAAACTCACGGTTATGGCGGTCGTTAAAGCGAACAAGTTCAGGACCAAATTGCTCCCAACGGCCAGACTCTTGCCATAAATCAGCAGGTTGAATAACCGGCATCAACATTTCTATTGCGCCTGCTTTATCCATTTCTTCACGAACAATATTTTCTACTTTACGAAGCACGCGTAAACCAGAGGGTAACCATGTATATAAACCCGAAGCGACGCGACGGATCATACCGGCTCTAAGCATTAATTGATGCGAAACAATTTCAGCATCTGATGGCGTTTCTTTAAGTGTTGCGAGTATATATTGACTGGTACGCATGATTTTTCCGAAATTAAGTAATATGTTCTTTTTAATAGGGCGCTAAGTTTACCAGCGCTTGCTTTTACACTAAAGCGCTAACTGCACTTTTTAGTTATTTTCTATACTTGTTACTAAGTTATGCTCGCCGTTAACCTGCCAGCGTATATTATAATTATACAGTGTCATACCATAACTTTGCTCGCCTTGTTTTTGTTTTTTATAGGCGGGGCGTGGGTCTTGTTTTAGTACATTAGCAATAAAATCTTCAAGCTCAGGGTAGTGTGTTTGCTTGGCAATAAAATCAATTGCCTCGGGTGAAAACGCGACACTCATTTGTGTTTCTGGTCGGGTATCGGCGAAACCGGCACTGGCGTCGTGCATTGCATCTGAATACGGTAAGTAAGGCTTTATATCGACAATAGGCGTGCCATCGAGTAAATCTATACCAGCAAGCAGTAAACTAAGTTGGCCGTTTTTATACTCAACGCCTTCAAGTTTTACAGCGCTCATCCCAATGGCGTTGGGTCTAAATGTGGCGCGCGTTGCAAAAACACCTTTGCGCTCATTGCCGCCTAAACGTGGTGGGCGCACCATAGCTGAATACCCTTTATCGGCGGTTTCATGAAACCTAAATAACAGCCAAATATGGCTAAATTCTTCAATGCCTCGCACAAATTCTTCACGATTAAACTCAGCAGTAAAAATAAGTTTGGCTTTAGCTTGAGGCACTAAACGTGGTTGCCTAGGTATTGCAAACTTTTGTTTATAAGGGGATTGAATGTGGCCAACAGCCGAAATGCTATAATCGCTCATAATGCTCAGTTAACAAAAAAATAGGGCGCTATTCTACCTCTATTTAGTATTTATAGCAGTACAGTTAATGCGTTATATTTTAGACTGGTTGGTTTAATCGAGCATTAGACTAAACGGTTTAAAATATAGCGATTAGTGTTTATTCCAATTTGCTAAATTAAGTGGAGCTATTTTGAGGCTGGAGCGACACGTTTAGCGCCGCGATATGATTAGCTATTATTACGGATGGATATTATGTATAAGCAACAAAAAGGTGAGCACATGGCTCACCCTTAAGTGTTTTAAATGCTAATTAAAACATGTATTGAATTGATACTGATGCAACATCCATTTCTGGGTCAATTTCATCATCTAGTTCGTAGCGTTCGTACTCTAAGCGCATTTGAACATTGCTAGAAAATGCGTATTGAATACCTGCGCCGTAAAACACGTCGCCGCCGTCTTGTGATGCTGAAATACTACCAACAGGAAGCTCTTGCTCTACATCTGCATCCCATTCAAACCAACCACCTTTAGCATATACTGAAAAGCTTTCAGAAAGCGGAGCCGCTAAAATAGCTGCTAATGACACACCATCAACTTCTGCTTTGCTGTCGATGTCGCTCACTTCATCAAAGTTTTGATAAGCTAACTCAACGCTAAAGTGTTCGTTAAATTGTGTACCAATGTAACCTTTTAGCATTTGTGCATCGTCATCAAATTCAGTGTCGTTTTCGCTGTCTTCAAATTCAAATGAGTATTGGCCATAACCAACACCTGTATAAATGCGAGGAGAATCAAAATCCGTAATGTCAGCGTGTGCTGCAGAGTTAAAACCCAGTGTTGCTAAAGCAATTGCAGAAAGAGAAAGTGTTTTAATCATTGTATAGCTCCTTTAAAAAAATAATAAATGTTTGATTTAACTTATCAAACGACAATTAGTTATTTGCAGTGAGCATGCCAACAATAGGCTGTGGTTACAAAATAGCCGTAAAAACGACTTATACGGCATTTTTACGGCTATTTTGTATTTTTTATAAGCAGGGTGAACTTTTTTAGTTTTTTGTTTTCTAAGTAAAGGTTGTACCTTTTACACGGTCTATGTGAATTTTACATTGTACTTTTATACTTTATGAAGCAAATTTTCTGTCTCAATTGCAATTTGTTTCATTTTAATAGCGTAGTTTTCCAATTTAATATCTTCTTCTGTTTGTGCTTTAAAAGCAGGAACCTCTACCGGGTAACCTGTTTCGTCCATTGCTACAAAGCTAATAACACAGTGGTTTGTTTCTACCATGTTTTGAGTTTTAGGATCGCCACACCGTACTTGAATAAATATTTGCATACTTGTTGAGCCTGTATGCGCAATTTTTGCTTCAACTTCGACAATTTGGCCAACCAAAATAGGGCGTCTAAATTTAACCCCAGCAACAGAAACAGTAACACAATAATGGCCGCTCCAACCTGCAGCGCAGGCATAACCCGCTTGGTCAATCCATTTCATGACCACACCACCATGAACCTTCCCACCAAAATTTACATCGGTAGGCTCTGCTAAAAAACGAAATACAACATTTGACGACGGCATATTAAATACTCACTTTATGAAACTTACCTATGAGCATACCGTAAAAAAGGGGCCGAAGCCCCTGCAATTTAGGATAGGTTTATAATTTATATGTAAAAGATAGGTTTTTAATGCACCTTTGTGCATAAAATAGTTACATATTAGGGTAGTTTGGCCCGCCAGCACCTTCGGGTGTTACCCACGTAATGTTTTGGCTTGGGTCTTTTATGTCGCAGGTTTTACAGTGCACACAGTTTTGAGCATTAATCACAAACTGATCTTCACCTTCAATTTGTTGCACTTCGTATACCCCTGCAGGGCAATAGCGCTGTGCGGGCTCGTCAAACTTTACTAAATTAACCGCAATAGGAATGGCGGGATCTTTAAGCTTTAAATGGCAAGGCTGCGACTCTTCATGATTAGTATTAGATAAAAACACGCTAGAGAGTTTATCAAAGCTAAGTAGGCCATCAGGCTTAGGGTAGTCAATGTGAGGGCTGTTAGCTGCATCTTTTAGCGTGTCGTAATCGGGCGTGTTGTCTTTAAAGGTAAAGGGCAGTGCACCGTTGAAGATGTTTTGATCAAGGGTATTATACGCACCCCCAGCAAACTTACCTAATGTATGCATAGCGGGGCCAAAATTACGCGATTGGTAAAGCTCTTTATAAGCCCAAGAATTTTCAAACGCGTTTTTATAATCAGCTAAATCAGTATTAGCTTGGCCACTTTGGAGCGCTTTAAAAATAACGTCTGCCGCCACCATGCCCGATTTCATTGCGGTATGGTTACCTTTAATTTTGGCAAAATTGAGCGTACCGGCATCGCAACCTATTAATAAGCCACCAGCAAAATGCATTTTAGGCAACGAGTGAAGGCCGCCTTTTGCAATTGCACGGGCACCATAGGCAATGCGTTCACCCCCTTCAAGGGTTTGCTTAAAAACAGGGTGGTGTTTCATTCGCTGAAACTCATCAAACGGACTTAAATGCGGGTTAGAATAATTTAAATCAACAATTAACCCTACAACCACTTGATTGTTATCGCAGTGATACATAAAAGAGCCGCCATTGGTATCGCCACTTAGCGGCCAGCCCGTACCATGCACTACTTTACCTTGCTGGTGTTTACTGGCATCTATTTGCCAAATCTCTTTAAAGCCTAAGCCATAGTGCTGTGGTGACACATCTTTATCAAGCGCAAACTCGTTGATAAGCTGCTTACCTAAATGCCCGCGACACCCCTCAGCAAATACAGTGTATTTAGCGCGAAGTTCCATACCTGGCATATAACCATCTTTTTCATTGCCGTCTTTATCAACGCCCATATCGCCTGTAACAATGCCTTTAACGGTGTCTTGCTCAATAATTAAAGAGTGAGCGCTAAAGCCTGGGAATATTTCAACGCCTAAATTTTCAGCTTGCTCGGCAAGCCATCGGCACACATTGCCCATAGAAACAATGTAATTACCTTCATTATGAAATGTTTTAGGGGTCGCAAAGCGAGGGAGAGTAGTGGCTTTTTCGCTGTTATTAAACCAATAAATTTCATCCTGTGTCACTTGTGTAGTGACGGGAGCGCCTAGCTCTTGCCAGTTAGGCAAAAGCTCATCTAAAGCTTTGGTTTCAAATACCGCGCCTGAAAGAATATGCGCGCCTACCTCGGAGCCTTTTTCTACCACACAGATAGTTTGTTCTTGTTGTTTTTCTTGCGCTAGCTGTGCGAGCTTAATAGCACTGGCAAGGCCTGCTGGGCCCGCACCTACAATAACTACATCAAATTCCATGGTTTCACGTTCGACCATAATAACCTCTTAATCAATGACGGGCTTAGCTAAATTAGATAAGCAATGCAGCCTTTTTAATACTTGCACATTAAATGTTACAGGCTGTGAATACTTTAAGGTTATTTTAGGTTGACGTTTACGTCAACAGGAAGTAGTCTGAATTCATAAAATAAATAGGTTGACGTACACGTTAGCTTGTAGGTTTAAATATAGATGGAGTTCCTATGAAAGTTCTCGTTCCAATAAAAAGAGTGATCGATTACAACGTTAAAGCACGCGTAAAGGCTGACAACAGCGACGTTGACTTAGCAAATGTAAAAATGGCAATGAACCCATTTTGTGAAATTGCGATAGAAGAAGCCATTCGATTAAAAGAAGCGGGCACAGCAACAGAGGTTATAGCGGTAACAATTGGTGCAAAAGCAGCGCAAGAGCAGCTACGCACCGCACTTGCATTAGGTGCAGATAAAGCCATTCACATCGAAACCGATGAAAAACTAGAATCGCTGCACATTGCTAAATTATTAGCAAAATTAGTTGAGCAAGAAGCCCCAGAACTAGTTATTTTAGGCAAGCAATCTATTGACTCAGACAACAACCAAACAGGCCAAATGCTTGCGGCTTTAACTAAGCGCGGCCAAGGTACGTTTGCCTCTAAGGTGGATATAAACGGTAACACAGTGAATGTAACCCGTGAGGTAGATGGTGGCTTACAAACTGTTGCACTAAAACTGCCCGCTATTGTAACTACCGATTTACGCTTAAACGAGCCTCGCTATGCATCGCTGCCAAATATAATGAAAGCAAAGCGTAAACCACTTGATGTAATAGCAGCAGATTCGTTAGGTGTAGATTTAACACCCCGCGTACAGCTAATGAAAGTAGAAGAGCCGGCTAAGCGCAGTGGCGGTATTATTGTTGAAGATGTAGCCCAGCTGGTAGAGAAACTTAAAACAGAGGCAAAGGTGATTTAAATGAAAACACTTGTAATTGCAGAGCACGATAACGGTGCACTAAAACCAGAAACCTCAAAAACAATCAATGCGGCAAGTAAATTAGGCTTTGATATAGATGTACTTATTGCGGGTTTAAATGTAGACGCAATGAGCGAACAGGTTGCCAGTATTGAAGGTGTAACAACTGTACTCACCGCCGATAATGCACTTTATCAGCATCAGTTAGCTGAAAATATGGCTGAGCTTGTTTTAACTATTGCCGATAATTATACGCATATTGTTGCCAGTGCAACCACCACAGGTAAAAACTTTATGCCTCGCGTTGCAGCGCTTTTAGATGTAGCGCAAGTGTCAGAAATAATAGAAGTAATAGATAGTGATACATTTAAACGCCCCATTTACGCCGGTAACGCAATTGCCACAGTTAAATCGCTTGATAGTAAAAAAGTGATCACCGTACGAGCGAGTAGTTTTGACTTACAAAGCCAACAATCACCTGCTAGCATAAATGCATTAGATACACTAAGTGATACTCAATTAAGTGACTTTGTAAGTGTTGAACAAACCGAGTCAGAGCGTCCTGAGTTAACTGCAGCAGAGGTGGTTATATCAGGTGGTCGTGGCATGCAAAATGGTGAAAACTTTACTTTATTAAACGGTATTGCTGACAAGTTAGGCGCTGCAATTGGTGCGTCTCGTGCTGCCGTTGATGCAGGCTTTGTACCTAACGATATGCAAGTAGGGCAAACGGGTAAGATCGTAGCGCCTAATCTGTATATTGCCGTGGGCATAAGCGGTGCTATTCAACATTTAGCAGGTATGAAAGACTCAAAAGTTATTGTGGCGATTAATAAAGACCCTGACGCCCCTATATTTCAGGTGGCTGATTACGGTCTGGTTGCTGATTTATTTGAGGTATTACCGCAGCTTGAAAACGCGCTATAAACATATTCTGGTTGTAAAGCCGCGGTGAACTTAGGTTCCTGCGGCTTTTTTTATTCAGCCTCAACCATAGAATAATGATGCGCTGACAAAGTATCTAAAACACGCTTATCTTTTAATAAATTGAGCAACACCTCTGTTTGCTCTACAGAGCGGCTCGATTGGCTATTTACCAATAAAATTAGGGGGCGAACAAACGTATACTCACCATTTTTAATAGTTTCATCTGAAACGTTAACGCCATTGATACCGAGTAAATTTATTTTATTTATTTTTTTAGAGCCAAGTAGCTGCGAGACTGCACCGTAAGAGTCAAAAGCAATGGCATTGGGCATGCGTTGTACTATGCCAAGGGCTTGGTTAAATTCGTCATACATTTGCACTTCCATTTTAGGAAATAACCCTCGGTTACCAGCCTGCTTTAGTTTAATTGTATTACCATTTGGAACCCGCATAAAAGATAGGTTTAAAAACTCTAATAAAATATCAAATGTGCCATGGTTATAGGCCTTACTAAACAGAAGAATTTTATTATCTCTTTGTGTCTCTGGTTTATAATCTGGGTTAATTTCTTGCCACGTTTTATATTTGCCCGAATAAATGTCGCTGAGTTGCTCTACGCTTAGTGAATCAATGTTATTTTTTTTATTAGTAAAAAATACCAGCGCATCTTGCGCAATAACAATTTGACGTACATGAGGGTATTGCTCTTGCTCTGCATTGGTTAAATAGCGTGATGCTGTACCAATATCAATAATGTTTTGTGCTATGGCTTTAATGCCTTTAGTACTGCCCATAGAGCGGATTTGCATGGCTGTATTAGTTTGCTCTTCATAGTTGGGCTTTAATAAATGCAATAGGTGCGAGACCGAAGAAGAGCCGCCAATAAGTAAAGGCTTGTGATCGGGGGCAATATCAGAAACTGATGTTGCAATGTTAGAGGAAGAAAGCAGTACGGTGGCTGCCAAAATAAGGTTTTTTATCATGCTATTAGCCAAATAACGAATACGTTATAAAACTATAGTTCAAAATTTATAAATCTCTAATTTATAAACAGTATTTTACAAAGCCATAATTAAAAAACAACAGGCATTAAAAAGCCAGCAAAAAAGCTGGCTTTTAAAATCAATTAATTTGATTAGTAGGTTGCGCTGCCTTTAGTACGAGGGAAGGCAATCACATCACGTACGTTGCCCATACCTGTAACATAAGCAACTAGGCGTTCAAAACCTAAACCAAAGCCAGAGTGTGGCACGCTACCGTATTTACGTAAATCGCGGTACCAGCTGTAATCTTCTTTGTTTAAGCCCATTTCATCTAAACGCGCATCAAGCACATCAAGGCGCTCTTCACGTTGTGAACCACCAATAATTTCACCAATGCCTGGTGCTACAACGTCCATAGCGGCAACGGTTTTACCGTCTTCGTTTTGGCGCATGTAAAACGCTTTAATATCGCGCGGGTAGTTTTTAATAACAACCGGTGCTTTAAAGTGCTCTTCAGCTAAGTAGCGCTCGTGCTCAGATTGTAAATCTACACCCCATTCAACGGCGTACTCAAACTTTTTACCACATGATTTAAGTATTTCTACGGCGTCAGTGTAATCAACTTGGGCGAAGTCTTTTTCTACAAACTCTTCTAAACGGCTAATCGCTGTTTTTTCGATACGTTGTGCAAAAAATTCCATATCGTCACGGCGCTCTTCAAGTACCGCTTTAAATACGTACTTAAGCATGTTTTCAGCAAGTTTTGCAATATCTTCTAAATCAGCAAATGCTACTTCAGGTTCAACCATCCAAAACTCAGCCAAGTGACGAGACGTGTTTGAGTTTTCTGCACGGAATGTTGGGCCAAAGGTGTAAATTTTTGACATAGCCGATGCGTATGTTTCACCATTTAACTGGCCAGATACCGTTAAAAAGGCTTCTTTACCAAAAAAGTCTTCGCTGTAATCAACGTCGCCTTTATCAGTGCGTGGCAAGTTTTGCATATCAAGTGTTGATACGCGGAACATTTCACCTGCGCCTTCACAGTCACTGGCTGTGATGATTGGGGTGCTGATCCAGTAAAAGCCTTGCTCGTGGTAAAAACGGTGAATTGCTTGTGCTAAACAGTTACGCACACGTGTTACTGCACCTATCATGTTTGTACGTGGGCGAAGGTGAGCGTGCTCACGTAAATACTCAATGCTGTGGCGCTTAGCGGCCATAGGGTATGAATCTGGGTTTTCTACCCAACCTAAAACTGTGACAGAATTAGCTTGAATTTCAAATGACTGACCTTTACCTGCAGATTGCACTAACACACCAGTAACCGACACAGAACAACCGGCTGTTAAGCTAGTAACTTCATCATAATTATTTAGTGAATTAGGAACTACCGCTTGAATAGGATCAAAACACGAACCGTCATGAACGGCTAAAAATGATATTCCTGCTTTTGAATCGCGGCGTGTACGGATCCAGCCTTTTACTGTTACTTGGCTGTCTACCGCAACATTGCCTTTTAATAGCTCTGAAATCGCTAAATGGCTCATCTTCACTCCAATGATATAAGTTGCCTAACTGTATAATATTAACTACTCAACGCAGCGGTTAAATTTAGTGCGTTGAACTTGAACCGTGTATCTTACCTAGTTAAATAAAATAAAAAAACTATTGTGAGCAACTCTTTAAAAGTTTTTATGCAAGTGGGTTACTTTTAAAGCGTTTTTTGCTTTAAATTACCACTATTGTTATTTGGTGCTCTGAAATTTAGTGATTTTGTGGCATTATTACTGCGTGTTGACTCTACGGATTGAAATTAGCCAACCTTGAGGCTATTTAATCACCGAGCAAAATTTATAAGCTAGTGGGCGCGCTAACTGCTTCAGCGTTATTCTAATGGCTTACAATGATGAAATAATAAGTAACAATTAAGCCGGTAAATCAGCACATCATAATTTTAACTATTTAATATTTACCATTACCCAGAAATGGATGCTATGAAACAAGTTTTTATTTTAAGAGGGCTACCAGGAAGTGGTAAGTCTTACTATGCACAAACCCTAGCCGATGAGCTTGGTGGAGTTGATACAAGCCAATATTTAATTTGTTCAACCGATGACTACTTTGTCAATGAACAGGGCGAGTATCACTTTGATAAATTTAAACTACCGCAATATCATAATTTAAATTTAGCGCGCTTTATAAATGCTTTAGCGCAAAATATTCCGCTTGTAATTGTTGATAACACCAATATAAAAAAATGGGAGTTTATTGCGTACTCTCAAGCAGCACATGCACTTGGTTATCAAGTTAAAGAAGTTATTGTTGGTGAAGTAAAAGACAAGTCTATGCAGCATTTATACGCTAAGCGCAATACACATAACGTGCCTTTAAAAACCATTAGTAAAATGGCGTACATGTTTGAGTGGTAGGTGAGTGTTACTTATGGGTTATTTAAGCTTTATTAAAGCGCTTAAATCACATTGAGTAATGGCATCTAGATGAGCAGTGATTTTTTCATTGCTCCAATCCCACCAAGCTATATCTAGTAACGTACTTATTGTGTTGCTATCAAACCTGGGCTTAATTACTTTTGCCGGATTACCACCTACCACGCTATAAGGGGCTACATCGCAGGTAACCACCGATTTACTTGCAATGATAGAGCCACTGCCAATATTTACCCCTGGCATTATGGTTGCGTCATAACCAATCCATACATCGTGACCGATAACCGTATTGCCTTTAAAGGGTAACTCGCCAGCCTGCGGGGCCGATTTTTCCCAGCCGTTGCCAAATATAAAAAATGGATAGGTAGAAAACCCCGCTGTTTGATGATTAGCGCCGTTCATTATAAAGGTCACGTTTTTAGCTATAGCGCAAAACTTTCCAATAATGAGACGATCACCAATAAAATCGAAATGGTAAAGGACATTTTTTTCGAAGTTTTCAGGGCCGTCAGGATCGTCGTAATAGGTATAATCACCCACAACTATATTAGGCGAGGTAATAAAGTTTTTTAAAAAGCCAACCTGAGGAAAGCCCTCAACAGGGGCAGGGTTATTTGGATTAGGGCCCTGTTTAGACATAGCTACCTCATAGTTTAATTATTGTTTTTTATACACAGCCAGCGGGTGAGTAGTAACAATAGATACATGAACGCTGTCACCCGGATTAACCACAACCTCGTGGCTTACACGGCTAGTAACGAGCGTATTATAGCTTAATTTAACCGCACATAAACGGCTGCCACCTTCAAAGCGTACCCAAACAACTTCACCGTTAGGTTGATTTAAGTTTTGAATAAGCTGTACATCGTCAGGGCGAAGCAACACATCTACATCGCCACTGTCGCAGTCTATACCTTGGCCTGGTGCTACGCCAATACTGGTGGTTGCTTGGCCATTTTCAAACTGCCCAGCAATAAAGCTTGCCTCACCTAAAAAGCGTGCTACAAAGCGGTTGTTTGGCATGCTAAAGCATTGTTCAGGGCTGTCGAGTTGCTGTATCTTACCGTTTTGTAATACACCTACACGGTCACCTACCGAAAGCGCTTCTTCTTGGTCGTGAGTAACCCACACGGCAGGCACTCCAGCTTCTTTTAGGGCGTTTCTTATATCCCAGCGCAGCATATCTTTTAATGCGGCATCAAGGTTAGAAAGTGGCTCATCAAGTAACACAAAATCTGGCTGGTGAGCAAGTGTACGCGCAAGTGCTACGCGCTGTTTTTGACCACCAGAGAGGGTGGCTGGCTTTTTTGCTCTAAAATCATTTAGACCAAGCAGTTTAATCCAATGATCGGCAATGGCGGTGTCTTTTAATCTAAAACAAATGTTTTGCTCAACCGTTAAATGAGGAAACAATGCAAAATCTTGAAACACCATACCAACACTGCGTTTTTCAGGGGGCACATTACGTTTTGGCGTTGCGCGCCATTTGCCTACGTTTATTTCGCCCTCGCTAATGGGGATAAGCCCTGCAAGTGCTTGCAATATTGTACTTTTACCGCAGCCCGTAGGGCCTACTAGCATGAGAATTTCATTTTCACCTAACGATATATTTAAATCGCTTACTACACGGTTACTGCCGTAATCTATAGACAACTGGCTTACAGATAGCATTTGTTTTTAAATCCTCAATGTTCGAGTTGGTTACGTTTTTCGCCAGACATCATAATAGCTAAGCCACAGGCAGAAATCACCACTAACAATAAACCGGGAATGGCAGCACGGCCAAAATAACCGGCTTCGTACACACGCCATAAATAGGTTGAAAGGGTTTCGAACCCGGTTGGGCCTAGCAATAGCGTTGCTTCAAGCTCGCGCATTGATTCTAAAAATACCAATGCAGCACCGGCAATAATACCACGCATTGTTAGCGGCAGGGTAATGCGAGTAAAGGCTTCACGCGGGCTTGCGCCTAATACGCGCGCCGACTTTATTAAGCTTTGATCTAAATGCTCTGTACTGGTGCGAATAGAGCCAACGGCAAGCGGTAAAAATCGTAGCATGTAAGCAATAATCAGAAGCGCTAATGTTTGATATAAAAACGGGAGTTGCAAGCCGCCATATACCAGCGCGGTGCCCATCACAATGCCAGGAATGCCAAAACCAAAATAGGTAACACGCTCCATTATTCTGCCGGCTTTTCCACTTAATGCGGCATGAGCAACAGGAATAGCCACAATAACCGCCACTATGGCAGCAATGGCTGAGGCATACGCTGAGTTCCACGCTATGCTAAAGTCAAAGTTGCTGTAACCATCGCGTGCTAGCCAAACAAAAAATATCGCCAGCGGTAAACCAATAGCTAACAATAAAATAGGGCCAAGCGCAGCAACCATTGCGGTTATTTGCCATTTAGTGGGAAATAAAACCAGTGGGCGACCGTGTCGTTCAGAGGCGGTTTTTATTTGTGATTCTATTAAAAGTAAAAAGCCAACAATAACCATTAATTGCAGCGACAACATCGCCGCGCGGCCTAATGCAAACGCATTGTATTCTACGTAAATTACCCGGGTAAAGGTATCTAGGCGCATCATTGCGGGTGTACCAAAGTCTGAAAGTGTATAAAGCGCCACTAATAATGAGCCCGCTGCAATACCGTTAACTACACGGGGTAAAATTACTTTAAACACACTTTGTGTCATCGACATACCCAAGGTACGCGCTGCATTTACCATGCTGGCATCTAAACTCAGCAATGACGAGCGTGTAGTCATCATTACAAAAGGGAAGGTATACAAGGTCATTACAATGGCTGCACCGCTTAACCCGTACATGGGTGGGGTTTCAAAGCCAAGTAGGTTATTTATTTCACCACCTGGGCCAAACGCAGCGTACAAAGTAAATGCGCCAATATAACTTGGAATAGCCAAGGGCGCGGCAAAAATCACCAGCCATATTTTTTTAAAAGGCAAATGCACATAAGCACTTATAAAAGCCAGTGGTACCCCAATCAGAATTGAGCCTAATACGGTTAAGCCCATTAGCGATAACGTATTGCCCAGTATTTTTAAATTATGACTGTCAAAAAGGGTACTGGAGTCGCTAGCAAGGGTAATTAAAATATAAACAGGGGTAATCGTAATGAGCGCTGCAAGCAGCGCCATTGGGTAAGAAGCAGGTATTCGCATTTATAAAACGCCGTTGTTGCGCATCAAGTTGATGGTGGGGCGTAAATCCGCAAGTTGAGTTAAATCAACCTTTGGTGGAGATATGTCACTCAGCGACGGTAAGCCTGCCGGTTGAGTAATGCCATTAACAAGCGGTATTTCATACGCTTCTCGGGCTAAATAACCTTGTACTTCTTCGCTTAATAAGTAACGCATAAAATTAGTAGCAAGCGGGTCATCGTTTAGCGTTAAAATACCCGAGGCATTGACTAAACAACCTGCATCTTGCTCGGTAAAGGCTAAGTCTAATTTAGCATCGGGTTTACCCGATTTAAGACGCAGCGTGTAGTAGTGATTAGCAAAACCAATATCTACTTCACCACGTTCTACCGCCATTACAACACCGAGTTCACCGGCGTATGTTTTAGCACGCTTTTTAACTTTTTTAAGCCATTTAGCGGTTTTATCATCGCCTTCTAAAATACGCATAGCGGTAACAAACGATTGAAACGATGCATAAGCAGGGGCCCAACCAATTGATAAATCGCTATCTGCAATGTCCATTATGCTTGTTGGAATTTGATCTTTAGTTAAACGCGATGTGTTATACGGCAAGGTTCTGATCCGACCGGTAACCGGCGCCCATTGATCGTATCTAAATTGCGGTTGTAACTGTGCAGATAAATCACTCGGTAGGGGCTTTGCAAGGCCTGCATCGGTAACTAGGCCAATAGCGCCTGAGTCAACCGCCCAAAATAAATCGGCACGGCGTACACCTGCCTTTGCCTCTGCCACTATAGTATTGGCAAGTGCAGCAGTCGGACCGCGGCGAATAGCTAAGTTAAAGTCAGGATTTTTTTTCTGAATCGCTTGTAATACATTTTCATACAAACCACCTTCACCACGGCCTAGGTATAAGGTTAAATCACCTTTAAGCTTTGGTAAATTATCAACAGAAACTGGGTTTGCTATATCGGCAGCTAGTGCGCGAGAAAGGGGCAGTGGCAAAGCGCCAACAACCCCTAACGCAGCTAGGCCTTGTATAAAGGTCCTACGCTTCACTTAAAAAACATCCTTACGCGACTTCTCCGCTTTTTCTATTAGCGTTTTAGCGCGGTCTAATTTAGTGTGCATATCACTTACCACGTCACGTACTTCATCAACGCTTTTAGCGCTTTTAATTGTTTGCGGTAGTGTTACGTTAAAATCTTTTTCCAGCACTTCTACTAGTTTTGCATCTTGTTCGATAAGCGTACCTTCTACGCCTTCAAAAAGGTGTAAATACGTATCGTGAACAATTTCAGTGGCTTCTTCGTTTAAGCGCTCTGCAAATTTAGCAACAACACGGTCAAGCTTGTGCTTGATTTCGTCAATGGTGGCACTTTGGGTCATGCCTTCTGTAGCAGTGGCTTTAACTGTATCAAGTAGGCCTTTTTGCTGGAATTTTGCCGCAAGCTTAACAGCACCAAGACCTTGCCACAAGGCTATGTTCATGGCTTTTTGCTGATTGCGCACTTCTTGGGCAGGCTTGTTGTTATCAATGGCCATTTTTACACCATAAATACCTTGCCAAATAGAGGCATATACAGGCACAAAGTTAGTTTCAATAGCGCTGTGAAACTTAACCGACTCCCAATATTCAATTAAATCGTCGCTGTTTACAGCCTTTGCACCGCTTTTGCTGTAGTCAGTTACCATGGTGTCTACTTTACCAACCATCCATTCAACTTCTTCTGAATAGTCTTTGATGTTTTCTTGTAAATGGTTTACGTGCTCACCAATTGGGCCGTTAGCTAGCGCCGGTTGCGTTACAAAAGCAGAAGCTAACAATAAGCTTGCACCTAATGTTTTTACAGATTTAGAAAGGTGTTTCATAGTAAAGAGTCCGAAAAGGTAATTGTAAATGATAGACATTATCATATCCGTAATATTTACTAAAATCAATATAACAAATACGTCAATGCAAAGCTCAAAACCTGAGCAAAATTAATACCTAACAGGCAAATAATGACTATGCCTCTTAGGTATAATTTAACGCTTAGCAGTAATGCTTACCTGCAATTGCAGTGTAAATGGCATCACATAAGGTGTTTATACTGGCTGAGTCACTTATATACGGGGGCATTAGGTAAATAAGTTTACCAAAGGGTCTAATCCATACGCCTTGCTCTACAAAAAAGGCTTGAATTTTAGCAACATCTACATTGCCAGCAGCATCAGTTAGCTCTACAACACCTATTGCGCCTAAGGTACGCACATTGGCTACCGCATCTAATTCATTGCACTTTTTAAGCTGTTGTAGCTGAGTGTTTATATCGCTAATGCGTTGTTGCCAATCTTGCGCCAAAAGTAAATCTATACTGGCGCACGCAACCGCACAGGCAAGCGGGTTGCCCATAAATGTAGGTCCGTGCATCAAAACGCCGGCTTCACCTTCGCTAATACCCGTTGCTATTTTATCACTGGTTAGTGTAGCCGAAAGGGTCATTGAGCCACCGGTAAGGGCTTTACCAATACATAAAATATCAGGCTCTATATTAGCGTGCTCTACAGCAAATAATTTACCCGTGCGGCCAAACCCTGTGGCTATTTCATCGCAAATTAGTAAAACATTATATTGCGTGCATAATTTACGAACGCAGGCTAAATACGCGGGGTGATAAAAGTTCATGCCGCCGGCGTTTTGTACTATGGGCTCAATAATAAAGGCGGCTACCTCGTGATGGTGCGTTTTAAAGTATTGTTCAAGCGTTTGGGCTTCTGCTTGGTTAAACTCGCCATTAAATTTACTTACAGGGGCGGGTACAAACACATGCTCTGGTAAAAAACCTTTATATAAACTGTGCATAGAGTTAACCGGATCGCACACGCTCATAGCGGCAAATGTATCACCATGATAACCCTTATACGGCGTCATTAATTTTTGCTTGTGTGTAAACCCTTGGCTTAACCAATATTGCAGCGCCATTTTAATCGCTACTTCTACACTTACCGAGCCGCTATCGGCTAAAAACACCTTAGTTAAACTTTTTGGGGTAATTGTAATAAGCCTTTTACACAGCTCTACCGCGCTGTTATGGGTAATGCCGCCAAACATTACATGGCTCATGCTATTAATTTGTTCAATCATGGCGTTATTTAATTCTGGATGATTATAGCCATGAATTGCACTCCACCATGAGGCCATGCCGTCAATGAGTTGCTCGCCGGTTTCTAGGTAAATTAAATTATGATTTGCATGAGTCACAGGGTAAACCGGGATAGGCTGTGTCATTGATGTGTAAGGGTGCCAAATATGGTCACGATCAAAATCAAGGTCAATCGTATGTTTTTTATTCATATGTAAACTTTAACGTGGTGGGTTTCGTTGACAATGGTACTTCAAGACGTAGACTAATCCAACATCACCACTGAGAAAAATAAGAGACTACTATGGAACTTGCACCTGTTCGCCACGATTGGACCCACGCCCAAGTAAAGGCATTATTTGAAATGCCATTTAACGATTTATTATTTAAGGCGGCATCGGTTCATCGCGCTAACTTTAATCCTAACGAAGTACAAATATCTACTTTATTATCTATTAAAACAGGGGCTTGCCCAGAGGATTGTAAATACTGTCCGCAATCGGGGCATTATAAAACCGACTTAGAGCGCGAGCGCCTACTAGAAGTAGAAAAAGTGGTAGAGCAAGCACGCCTAGCTAAACAAAAAGGCGCAACCCGTTTTTGTATGGGCGCAGCATGGTCAGATCCAAAAGACAGAGACATGCCGTATATTTCTAAAATGGTAAAAGAAGTAAAAGAACTTGGCCTAGAAACCTGTATGACGCTTGGTAAACTTACCAACGAAAAAGCACATGAGCTAAGTAGCGCAGGGCTTGATTACTACAATCATAACCTCGACACTTCGCCTGAATATTACGAGCAAATTATATCAACGCGTACCTTTGAAGACAGATTAAACACCATAGATCACGTACGTGATGCCGGCATGAAAGTATGCTCAGGCGGTATTGTCGGTATGGGTGAGCAAGCAAGCGACCGTTACGGTTTATTAATGCAGCTGGCAAATTTACCACAACAACCAGAAAGCGTACCTATTAATATGTTGGTAAAAGTAAAAGGCACACCGCTTGAAAACGTAGACGATTTAGATCATTTTGAATTTATACGTACCATAGCTACCGCCCGTATTATGATGCCACACAGCTATGTTCGTTTATCGGCAGGTCGCAGCGCCATGAACGAGCAAATGCAATCAATGTGCTTTTTTGCAGGCGCTAACTCAATATTTTATGGTGATAAGCTACTGACTACCGAAAACCCAGAGGCCGATGCCGACATGAAGCTAATTAAAAAATTAGGCATGAACCCAGAAAAACACCAAGACTACTCAGACGAAGCCGTTGCCGCATCGCTGTCATCGCAAGTGGCCGATAAAGCAACGTCAGCCTTATTTTACGAAGCCTAAGCTTACCCTTTATGCCATTTGAATTTTTAAATACGCATTTACAGCAGCAACAGCAACATGCGTTATTGCGTAAACGCCATGTGGTGCAGCGCGCCACAGCACGTACCATTACGGTAAATAACGCAACGTACCTTAATTTTGCCAGTAATGACTACCTAGGCTTTGGTGATTGCAGTATTAACCTTGAGCAAAACAACGTACTCGGTAGCCACAGCTCACCTTTAGTGACTGGGTATCAGGCGCAGCAACAGCAGCTAGAGCAATACTTATGTAGTGCGCTTGGCTACGAGGCAGGCATGTTGTTTAACTCGGGGTTTAGTGCAAATAGCAGTGTAATTAAAGCGTTGTTTAACGATAAAAGCGCGGCGCAAAACAGTGCTATTTTTCAAGATAAACTCAACCACGCTAGCTTGATTGACGGCGCAATGCATTCAAATGCAGCATTAATACGCTTTAACCATAACGATTTAAAGCATTTACGTTCTCGGCTCGAAAAATCAAAAGCACACAATAAGCTAATTATTAGTGAAGGGGTGTTTTCGATGGATGGCGACACCGCCCCCATAAAAGAGCTGCTTGTTTTAGCTAAAGAGCACAATGCTTGGCTTATGATTGACGATGCACATGGTTTTGGCGCACTAGGTAAAACCGGTTTAGGTAGCTGTGAGGCATTATTAGATGAAGGCTTAGCACTTCCCGATATACTGGTTATTACTTTTGGAAAAGCAGTAGCAAGCAGCGGAGCCTGTGTATTAGCAAATAACCAATTTATTAATTACATGCTGCAGTTTAACCGCGACTACACGTATTCAACCGCTATGTCGCCCCTTATGGCAGCGCTTACGCTTACGCGCTTACAAGCCATTAAACGTGCAGATAATAAACGCGAGCAGCTAAGTAGTAACATTGCTTTTTTTAAGCAGCTTTGTAAACAACACGCTATTGCGGTAATGGAGTCAAACACCGCTATTCAGCCCATTGTGCTTGGCTGCGCAGAGCAAACGTTACACGCAGCACAAAGGCTAAAACAGCAGGGTATTTGGCTAACCGCTATTCGCCCACCTACGGTTGCGCATAATACCGCGCGGTTACGTGTAACCTTAACAGCGGCGCATACCCATGCAGATATAACAGCCCTTGTTGAGCACTTAAAAGGCGCAATAGCATGATTGCGCAGGCTTTAGCTCATACCCACAGTAAGCAAGCTTTAAATAAAAAGCCCGCGCTTTTACCTATAAATGGGGCTCCACAAAATAGTGCGCTTATACAAAGTGCTGAGCAAGTACGCCCTCATACAGCGCTTAAAAAGGGGGCGAGTGATAAGTTTTCTAAAGCAGCTGAGCAATACAACAGCCATGCCAATGTACAAAAACAGGCAGCAAGCGATTTATTTAAATTAATAAGCTCCCAGTCATGCAACCAAAATAAGCGCTGTGTAGATTTAGGAGCTGGCCCACTGGTTAATACCTCACAGCTAAGCAAACTATACGGCCAAGTAATCGCGATAGATTTAAGCTTAAACATGCTTAAAAGCGCTGCATTAACTAACCCAAAAGTTTGCGCCGATATGGATAACCTGCCGCTACAAGCAAGCAGTATTGACGCCATATTTAGTAATTTTGCAGTGCAGTGGTCGGCTAATTTTGAAAAATTAATGCAGGCGCTTTATAAAAGCTTAAAGCCTGGCGGGCAGGCTTATATAAGTACCGTAGTGGCGGGTTCGCTTAACGAAATTAAAACAGCGTTTGCAGCACTTGATAACCGTAGCCATATAAATACCTTTAATACACACGCTTATATAAACCGGTCGGTCCAAAAGGCAGGGTTTAGTATTAATAGTTCGCAAAAAGTAATTTATACCGATTGTTATTCAAGCCCATTAAAAGCCATTAAATCTATTAAAGCCATTGGTGCTACAACGCAAAATCATGCTAATTCGCGCCAAGGGTTATTAACTAAGTCGGCGCTACAACGGGTATGCAATGCCTATCCGCTTTTAAACAATCAAGCGTGTGTATCTTACCATGTGGTATTGTTATCATTACAAAAAAGCCATGAGTAGCTAATACTAAAATTAATCAAGGCAGTAAAATGAAAGAATTTTTTATTACCGGTACCGATACTGACGCCGGAAAAACCCACGTGACTAGTTTGCTATTAAAGCTACTTGCCCAACATAAAAAAAACGCAATTGGCTTTAAGCCACTTGCCGCAGGCTGCGAAATGGCGTTTGATCAGCTAGTAAACGCCGATGCACTAATGCTAATGGAAAGCGCCACGGTAAGTGCCAAATATGATGTAATTAACCCCTTTGCCTTTGCGCCGCCTATTGCGCCGCACATAGCCGCAGAGCAAGTAGGGGTTAATATTACGCTCGAAAAACTAAGCACAGCGTACTCAACACTTAAACAACAAGGTGCCGATTACCACCTAACCGAAGGCGCTGGTGGCTGGGCACTGCCAATTAATAACACCGATTATTTATACGACTGGGTTAAGGCCGAGCAACTACCCGTAATTTTAGTAGTAGGCATGAAACTAGGCTGTTTAAACCATGCTTTACTTACCGCTGCCCATATGCAAAGTTTAGGCATTAATTGTGTGGGCTGGATTGCCAACCAAGTAGACCCAAATATGGACGAATACCAAGCTAACCTTGATTCGTTAAAAGCACGCTTACCATTTCCTATTTTGGCTATAAGCCCATACAGCGAGCAAACCCCTAAACTACAAATATACAAAACCTTACTTAATACCCTCAATATACAGAGCTAATTGTGGCTGCTTTGCGCTTTTAAATGCGAAGCAGTTTTTATATAAAATACATGAGCTTATTAATTGTATTTACGCCTTGAAATTACCCCCTTTAGTACACATATTACAAGTTAAAGCTATTGTTACTAAGGAAATAAACCGCTACATGACGCACCCATACATCAAACGCTTCGCTCAAAACACACAGGTAACGGGTGAACCCGAGGTAAAGCCAAGTGCTCAGCCTAAAACCCGTGTGGGCATTTTAGGTGGCGGCACAGCAGGGGCAACAATAGCTATTCGATTAGCAGCGCTAGGGATTCATACCACTATTTTTGAGAAAAAAAAGTCACTTATAGATGGCCCACCTATGTGCCATTTACACGCCGGAGGTAATTTATACCGTGAAATACCAGACGAAGACTGCATAGATTTACTCAAGCAATGTATCGATATTTTACGCTTATACCCCTATACCATAGATGTACGCCCAACCGTGTTTGCAGTGCCAACGCGCGATGACGACTCACCCGATGATTTACTACCAAGATTAAATAAAATCACCAACGCGTATAAAGAGTTAGTTGAGCAAGACCCTAACAACAAAGTTCTTGGCGAGCCCGACAATTACTACCAGCTGTATAACCATGAACAAATGATAGCGCTGAGTAAAAAAGAGCAGGTTGCAGAGCCTAAAACGCTAGATGAGTGGATGATCCCCGTTGCTAAGCACCTAAACTTAAACAAAGTAAAATACCCGCTAATTGTTGCTCAAGAATACGGGTGGAATATTTTTAGGTTATCGGCCAGCGCCCAACTTGCGCTTGCCCAGTACGAACACGCTAATGTACTTACCAGCACAGAGGTAAAGCAAGTTAGCCAAGTTGAGCAAACCAGTGCCAATAACCAATCGCCAACCTGGAAAATTGAATACCAAAACAACCAAAGCGACTCTACGCAAACACTAGAGGTAGACTACCTAATTAATGCCTGTGGCTTTCAAACCGGTATTGTAGATGACATGGTAGGCGTAGAGGCCAAACGTATGGTCGAATTTAAAGCCTCTTACATTACGCATTGGCAAGGCGCTGGCGGGCAAATTCCTGAAATTATTATTTATGGTAACCGTGGCACGCCAGAGGGCATGGCACAACTAACGCCTTATCCTAATGGCTATTATCAAATTCATGGTATGACCAACTCAATTACCTTGTTTAACGATGGCCTAGCCGATACCAACGAGCAAAGTGCACAGCCGCAATTGCCAGCTAAATATTTAAATTACATAAACAATGGGTGGGATCAGCAGGTACTAAAAGCACGTAGTCAAAAAGCCATTGATTATGTAGCCGAGTTTGTTCCGGCATTTAAAAACGCCAACACACAAAACAATGCCTTGTTTGGTGGCCAGCAAATCCCAGGAGAAGACGACACGTTACGCGTCGCTGATGTTAGCTTATATTCGCATATTAGCTACGCACGTGCCGAAAACGTAAAAGCGTCATCTACCTTAATCGCTGCTGATGAAATAGTGGCTGAATTTACTAAACGCGGCCTAATAAGCGACGATGCGCACATAAAGGAGCATCGTACTCATCACCAGTGGACGTATCTTCAACAACACAACCATGCAGATATAACCAAGGTTGCACAATTACTCGCAAAAGAGCGCGGCTTTCCTACAGATATGGCAACAATTAATAATTGCATTACAAGTAGCGGCATAACCAGCAACTAATTGTTTTTATTGGCGTAACGAGGTTTAATAACTACGTTACGCCACACTTTACTCCCTTTTTAAACTCCTCAAAAAATTTATTAATAAACCTGCAAATAACCCTTGCGTTATGACATAGTTTGTCACAGAATAGCCTCAACGTGATGACATAGTGTGTCATAGCGTAATGATTGCTTTAACCTAATTTAATTTTATGTTCGGTGATCAAACCTATTTTTGTGAGGACAATATGAAACGTATATTTTTGTTTTTATTAACTAACCTAGCGGTTATGTTGGTATTAGGTGTAGTGCTTTCAATAATAATGAGCGCGCTGGGTTTAAGCCATCGTAGCCTTGGCGGAATATTACTTATAGCCTCTGTATTTGGCTTTGGTGGCTCGTTTATTTCGTTATTTATGTCTAAGTGGATTGCTAAAAAATCAACAGGCGCACAGGTAATTACTCAACCGCGCAACGAAACCGAGCACTGGCTTGTACAAACTGTATCAGCACAAGCTCAAAAAGCAGGTATAAAAATGCCTGAAGTAGCAATTTACGACAGCCAAGAAATGAACGCCTTTGCAACCGGCCCAAGTAAAAATAACTCGCTGGTGGCGGTAAGCACAGGTTTATTACATAACATGAATCAAGACCAAGCCGAGGCCGTACTTGCCCACGAAGTATCGCACATTGCTAATGGCGACATGGTAACGCTTACGCTAATACAAGGCGTGGTAAATACCTTTGTAATATTTGCCGCAAAAGTACTGGCAGGCATAGTTGATAACTTTTTAAATGGCGATGAAGAAGAGGGCGGTAGTAGCTGGTCTTACTTTTTATTCGATATGTTATTCCAAGTTGTATTTGGTGTGCTTGCAAGCATAGTGGTAGCAAGTTACAGCCGTAAGCGTGAATTTGCAGCCGACAGCGGCGCAGCTAAATTGGTAGGTGCAGACAAAATGCGCTCAGCTCTTGAGCGATTAAAGCAAAATCACCCATCGCAATTACAAGGCTCAATGATGGCCTTTGGTATAGCAAGTGGTAAAGGGATGGCTGAACTGTTTTCATCTCACCCACCGCTTGATGCGCGAATAGACGCCCTGCGTAAATAAGCTAACCCTTATTTAAAAACACAAAAGCCAGCTAATTAGCTGGCTTTTTAGTATGTGGTAACCGGTTTATCAAACGTTAAAGTTATTTACCAAAAATAATATCGGTAATTCCCTCAGGTGAGAGTATTTCAATCCAGTAGCCGTCAGGGTCTTTTATAAATGCTAAGCCCTTCATTGAACCATCATCTGGCTTTTTAACAAACTCTACATCGTACTTTGCAAAGCGCTCACTCGCGGCGTATACATCGGGCACGCTAATGCCAATATGGCCAAAGCCTTTAGGCTCTTGGTTACCGCTGTGGTAGCCCTCAAAGCTGTCGTCGTCTTCTGTACCCCAGTTATGGGTAAGCTCGATTAGTGCAGGGCGACCAAATACCCATTTAGCTTTGGTTTTATCATCACCTTGCGGCTGCTCTGGCTCGTAGCCTAAAAAGTACAGCGTAAACTTCATTTCAGGAAAGTCATACTTACCTAACAGCTTCATACCTAATACATTTTGATAAAATTCGAGCGACGGTTTGGGATCTTTAATACGCAACATAGTTTGCTGCATCACATAGCCTTTAGTGGCCTGTTCAATTTGCTCTGGCGATTCGTTATAGCTAGACATGGTAATCCTTTGTATAAATTAAGAAGCGAAAACTTAGATATAATGCTTAAACCAACATAATCAACTCTCAGCTAAATAAAAACTCACTCGCATACATCACTATTTATAACGGATTAAGTCTATAAAGCAGAAGTTAATAAATATACCACATTATTTTCTAAGCCATTTTCCTAGATGAGTTAGGAATATGGATGATTTTTAATTATCTAAATACTCATAAACTATACCTAAACAAGGACGGAGGGTATCAAGTATGATTTGTATGGATGAAAATATAACTGAATTTGGCAACATGAGTGTATTGCTTAATATCCAAAGTGAAACAAGTTACTGTATACAATGGTTTAGCAAAATGACCGGCGCAACAGTTATACTTACCCGCAAAGCATCACGGCAGTACCAAGTTACCAGAAAGTGGGCTTTAGGGCGCGAGCTTGACGATGTATTGAGTGAGTTTACCCATGCTAACCAGGCAATTATTCACTTTTTAAATAATGTTGATATAGCAAAAATTAACGAACAAAGAATTATTGCAGCAAAATATCACTGCATAAATTTATTTGCAGAAGCTGAAGGGTTAAGGCCAATAACCAACCTTAATTTACCAAAACCTAGGCTACAAGAAGCGATTGGCAAAAAGGTGTTGATAAAATCAACATTAGGCAATAACAACATAGCAACCGGATTATTACTTCAGCTGGTGGGCAACCAAGTTGAAATACAAGTCAACACCGACGATGCATACTGTGACCAACCAAGGCAAAAATTTTATACCAAGCAAGTATCTATTTGCTAAATTAACCAACTGTTTTTATTGGCAGTTTTACTTTAATAGTAAAACCGCCATCATTAATAATTTCAAAACTTCCCCCTAATGCCATAGAGCGCTCTTGCATAAAAGCTAAGCCATAGTGTCCGGTGTTGTCGGTTAACTTTACACTATCGCCGTTATCTCTAATTTCCAACTCACTAAAATGCTCGCTAGATTTAATGTTTATAGTTAGTAAGTTTGCATTACTATGTTTAATACAATTGGTTACTGCTTCTTGGCAAATTCTATAAACCGCAATTTCATGCTCTTTAGAAAGCGCTTGCTCTAGTGTAAAACTTACTTCGTAACTTATATTAGCCTGATTAAGTAAGCTTTTTAAGCGTCCCTGAACCATTGCTTTTTTAAGCCCTAGCTCATCAAGTTCTCGTGGGCGTAAATAATGCATTAACTGATAAACAGAGTCGTACATGGCATTTGCATTATTTTTTAATGTTGTAACAAAGGTTTGTGTTTTTTCATTACTAATATGAGACAAAATAGCTAAATCTGTTTTTAAAGCTGTTAAGTTTTGGCCAAGTTCATCGTGTAACTCTTGTGAAAGGTGTTTACGTTCATTTTCTTGAACGGTAACCATTTTAGCTGCAAGGCGCGAGTTTTGATCAAGCTGCTTAGTGAGTGCGCGGTTAATTTTTTTTAACTCTACATTTTTACGTTTTAGCTCAGTAATAGCCGCGCCTAGCACCATGCTGGTAATGGCATTGGCTAAAATAAATAGTTGGCTAATATAAGTATTACTCGCTTTATCAGTAATGATTGCTTCAACAATTATTAAAGCGTTAATAAGCGTTGCGCTAGTAATTGCGCCTACAATACCAAACCGATACGAAAACCAAATAATAGGCAATAAAGATGCAAGGCGAAGTAACGGGTAGGTGTCGGGGCGTAGTAAGTATGCAAATATCAGCACAAATATTACTATGGCTAATGTTAAGGTTAAATTAGTCACTTTAAGTAATGCAGGGCGATTTAATGGTAGCTTTAAAGAGTGAACCAGCATAATAAACGGCGCAATGAGCAACGAGCCTGTTATATCGCCTAGGCACATATTTAATTGATACTGCAATAGCTCTTTAGCAAGCTGAATGTTTGTAAATTCGAATGCGCTTGAGAACAAAAACCACTTTATTGAAGTGCTTGCTACACATAACAAAATTAACGAAAGTATACCTAAGCTATTATTAATGCTTGGCGGCCAACGACTGTGTTTAAACACATAAACAAGCGCATAAAAACAAAGCTCCTGCCAAAAGCCATGCAGTAAATTAAACTCCCAAACACCAGAACCTAAATACCCAAAGTGCGCTGCCAAAGCACGAGACGATAACCACAAAGTGACCCAATAGCGTGTTGGCGAAAGCAAATAAAAAGCAATTTTTATTCCCGCAGGAATAAATATAGCACTACTCTCTGGCACAGTTTCTAAATTAGTGCCAACCCAAAAAGCAGCAATGCAGGCAACAAAATATATTCCACCTAGTAAAAGGTGCTTTGTAATTTCTTTAATACATGCAATAGCAGAAAAGTTAAAAGCGGGTAGTGTACTAGGTAAGTTCATCTAGCTTTATTACTCCAGCATCAATGGCTATTTTTAACAGTTCAAACGAAGTGGTTACATTAAGCTTGCTGTAAATATTTGCCTTATGCACGTGCGCTGTTTTAGGCATTATTTCTAAGTGTTGCGCTATTTGTTTCGCATTTAACCCTTTTGCTAACAGTGGTAAAGCTTCAAGCTCTCGGTTAGTTAACATAGTTAAAACTGAGCTTTGTGTATTTAGTGCAAAATTTACGTCTTCACTTATATAGCGTTTACCCAGCGCAACCGATTTAACTGCATCAATTAGCTCTTCCGACGCAGAGCGCTTAGACACATAACCAAGGGCGCCTAGGCGTAGTGCATTACTCACATAAGGTTCGTAATCGTGCATGGAGGCAACAATTGTTTTTATTTCAGGGAAATTTTCGTTAAGGTAGGTTAAAAATGTAAGGCCAGTTTGAGATTCATTAAGTGATATATCTACAATAAATATATCGGGTTGCTCAAGTGCAACGGCTAGTATTGCTTGGTCAACATTGCATGCTTCTATTATTACTTCCCAGTCTGCATGTAGTTCTAATAGTTTTTTAAAACTGTCGCGTACTAATTGATGATCTTCAATTATTCCAATGTGCATGTATTTCTCCCTTTAGATTTATTATACATTGAAATACTTAACCTTCAGCCAAAATATTTATTAAATTTAACTACCTAGTAAATATGACACTGCAAAAATAAAAGGGCAATAACGCTCAGTATTTGTATATTTAAACGCAGACATTATAAATTAAATATAAGAGCTAAGTAGCCAAAATTTATACCCTAAGTAAAGGGCAGCATGCGTTCGGCTAGAACTCATGTTTTAAAACAAGGAACTTTTATGGATTTTACTATCAAAACAGGCACAATTGACGATGTAACCGCAGTGAGTAAACATGTCCCTGAACTATTAACCACTATTGATAATCAAACAGTACACAAACGTTTAAATAATAAAAAAGCACTTATATTAGTGGCCTACCTTGAAGATACATTGGTCGGTTTTAAAATTGGCTATGAGCAATCAGCTACACAATTTTATAGCTGGCTTGGCGGCGTACATTTTAAATACCGTAGGCTTGGTATAGCTAAAAAGCTACTTATTCATCAGGAGCAATGGGCCGCTGAGCAAGGCTACACGCATATACATGTAAAATCGATGAACCGGTTTCCTCATATGCTCACTATGTTAATCACAAACGGCTATCACATAGGTGGCTATGTCGATAAACAAAGTACGATGCAAAGTAAAATTAAGTTTGTAAAACAGTTAGCAAAATAAAATAGGGCGCTTTATTCATCGTTATTTAACTATGTGCAATGTAGGGTTTAATTAACTATTGCAGGAACTACTTACAGTAAGTAAATAACGCATATAAAGGAGTAACTATGTTTTTTGATGATATGCAGGGCTTAATACGCGTACTTATTATTGGCGTGCTGGGTTATGTAGCGCTGGTGTTTTGGCTGCGTATATCGGGTAAGCGTACACTTTCTAAATGGAACGTGTTTGATTTTATTGTCACTATTGCGCTGGGCTCTATTTTAGCCTCGGTTATTATTACAAAAAGCGTTGCGCTGCTAGAGGGCATGCTCGCGTTTGTTGTGTTAATAGGGCTGCAATATTTTATTACGTGGCTAAGTGTGCGCTCATCTAAATTTGCTTCGCTTATAAAAGCAGAGCCTACGCTATTGCTGAGTAATGGTGAATACTGCACGGCGGCACTTAAATCGCAGCGGGTAACTAAATCAGAAATTCGTGCTGCAATTCGTGGTGCGGGTATATTAGCCATAGAAGATGTAGCCGCTGTAGTGCTCGAAACTGACGGCAGTTTTAGCGTACTTAAACAAAATAACAGTGGGTTAAAAACCGCGTTAAGTGATGTTAGCGAGCAATAAAGTAAGGCGCTAGTACTTATATTAATTAAGACAGGTTTAATACCTGCCTTAAATTGTATTAAAGCCTAATTTATTTAGCGTGCTGCTCTAACAAACTAAAGGTAGGTAAACGCCACTTAAAGCGAATTGACGCCATACGTATTAAGTAGCCTGTAACAAGGCTTACAATAATGCTGATGTTGTCATCAATATTGTAATGGTGCAGTGCCAAGAATAAGCAGGCAACCAGTAACGATACACTCGCGTATAGCTCGTTATGTAATACTAAAGGCGCTTGGCGACATATCAAATCGCGCAGTAAGCCACCAAAAACACCGGTTACAACCGCAGCCACTACACAAATACCATAGTGCAAGCCCATATTTAGCCCCACTTGGCAGCCAATAATACTAAACGCGGCAAGCCCTAGCGCATCTAAGCGCATAAAAATACCTTTAAATTTAACCACCCACTTAGCAAGCCACGTAGTAACAATGCCCGTAATTAAAAGGTATTCAGGGTGCTGAACCCAGGTAAGTGGGTAATTGCCAAGTAAAATATCTCGCACACTGCCACCACCAATTGCTGTTGCACTGGCAACCAGTACAACGCCAAACCAATCCATTTTCATTCGCCCAGCGCTAAGTGCGCCGGTCATGGCTTCTGCGGTAATACCAATAATATAAACAACGGTTAGTAGCATGAGATAATCACTTGAAAATTGCACGTAAAAATAAGGTGTGGATTGTATAGATAAATTAAGTAAATAACGAATGAAAAATCACACTAAAAACGCTTAATTCAGATAGAAATAACTAATAACAAAACCTTGTGTAAACAAGCTGTTAAGCTAATCGCTTTGCAAAAGTTAGCAGTAGTAGAATAAAGGACAAATGGCCGTAATTTATAAAATAAAACAGGCTATTTTATTGCTGTATTTTAAACCTCAAAGCTCGGTATTTTCCCTATACGGTTAAGTATTTTGCAAACTAGTTGGCGTGTTTAAATTAACCTAATATGAATATTTGGTTGCGTGGTAGCAATTTAGGAACGTATACTAACGACTCTTAACATAAATGGAATTTGCGTAATCGCAGCTTAATCAGCACAGGTAAATACATGAACAAAGGATTGTTAAAAGCGTGGAATGACGAAAAGGGCTTTGGTTTTATTAAATCAGACACCCTAGCGCACGACACCTTTATACACATTTCAGTGCTCAAACATATGAGCCGCAAGCCAAAAGTGGGCGACACCATTTATTTTAAAGTCGCTACACAGCCCGATGGTAAAACCAAAGCCGTTAATTGCCGGATAGAAGGCGTAGCTGCGCTTAAAGTAACACCTAAAAAATCAAACCATCACCGTGTTGCTAAATCCAATTTTACCGACAGCTTTTTAGGCAAAGTCGCGTCAATTAGCATTATCGCCGTACTTGGCTTTATCGCTGTAAATAAATACAACCATTATCAAAGTAACGAGCAATTTAATAGCCAAACACCTGTTATTACCAACGCCGATTTAGCCACTTTTGATGAAAAATATCCAAAAATCGTTATTCCTCAAAACTCACAAAACTTTACCTGTGATGGCAGGCAGCACTGTAGCCAAATGACTTCACGTGCAGAGGCGGTATTTTTTATAAATAACTGCCCAAATACAAAAATGGATGGCGATAGAGATGGGGACCCATGTGAGAGGGATACAAGGTTCCAAAATGAGTGGTAATTTTAGAAATCGATGAGTAGTAAAAAGTTAAATTTAAGACAGGTTTTACTGTGTGCTGTATATAAATACAGTTATGCGTAATTTGTCCCATAACATTATTAAAAGGCGTTATGGGATTAAATAACAAGGGCTACTGAATAGCAATTGTTATTGTCTGATTATAAGTGAGTTGCTTGGTGTAATTATCGAAGAAAGTAATATAAGCCGTTTTGGAGTGTAGAACTCTGCAAAATGAGTTTCAATAAGCTGTTATGTGTTAAGACTAAAATGGAGTAAGTATATTCTATGAGTTTAATCGATAAAGCAGTTAAAGCTTTGTACGGAAGTAAAAAATACGGTGAACTCTCATCCTTGTATAAGCTATTTGATGAGACAGTCAGTGATGCAATAGCGTCAGAGCTAAGTGATAAGCTAAACCTTTGTAATTCTACTAGAGCATTTGACAAAATATACGTAGATTTACAATGGATCGACAAAATTCCACTTGCTTCGTTTGTCACCCCACAAAAAGATTTGAATGGTCATAAGATTATAAATAAAACCGAGATAGGTGATTTGTTTATTCAATATCGCCATACAAATGCTTATCCCATAGATGGTAACTCATACTGCCATAGAGCATTAGTTGTTCAAGCCAAATTAGCTTCAGTAGAAAAGCCAAAGGTACCTATTGGCTATGTAAATAGAAAATGCGTTAACTCAACGACTAAAGAATTAAAACTACTTGAAAGCTGGCCAACTTTTGATCTGTATGAAAGCTCTCGTAGTTCTCAACCTTTAGCTAGAGGACTCTCAGTAAAATTAGATGATGTGCCTTTTTCTTTCTACGCTGGTTTTTCTAATCAAAGTAAATCATGGTTCTTTGGCAAAGCTAAATATACAGAGCTATGTAACAAGAGCTTCTCGGATATTATTGTAGAATTAGCTAATAACGATGCAGGCAAAGAAGTGGATCATGACTCCGCATGGGAAACTATAACTTTTGAAATAACAAAAACTTGTCAAAACCGAAAAATGCCACCCTCAATTGCGGGGAAAATCGAGTCTAGACATAAATCTAAAGGAATAAATGAGGGAGTTTTATACTCATTCCCAGCACCGCTTGTTTATATTTTCCAACGGATTTGGGATAAGTTTTTATCAATGTTTAGGGGTAAGAAAATGCTAGTTGTGACTATAGATAGAGTTAGCTATGAAGGTATTAACATGAATAAATATAGATAATTTATATTTTGGTGATAATTACATATAACAAGCGCATAAAATCTGACGTCGCATATTGTCCGATTTTTTGCTTAAAAAAGTGATGTAAAAAGCGTTCAACATGCTCCGTCGTATATGTGGGTGTTAGTTTTTAAGCGCTGAGCCGAGAAAGGATTTATGGCAAGAGTAAATAAAATCAGAAAAGAAAAGTTATCTATCTATTTGGCGAGAGATGGCAGAAAGCCAGATTCTGATGTTATAAAGTTAGAAAATGCTAAGCAACCTATTGAAATGGACCTGCCTGAGGCAGAATCAGCCCGTCTTTACATAAAAAAGCAGCCACCTAAAAATGCTCCTCCTTGGACTAAATTGTTTACTAAAGATAGTCAGGTTGATGCTTCTGAATTTGGCACATCTTCAAATGTAGGGGCTGTATTTGTAGTAAGAGTATCAGCGGCTACATTTGTACTGTCTTTTGGCACTGGTTTTCACCTGTTAAAACAAGAGTCTATCGAGCGTGATTTCGGTCTAAAGGTAACGCTCAACTCCGTAGACCCTGACAAGCTGAGAAGTTTGGATAAAGCCAGTTATGATCACAACCCATTGAATTCAAGAACTCAAAGCACTCGGGATGTAGATATATTTAATCTCCATTTAGATTCGGAGATGGAGATGCTTTACGCAGTAACAGGCACCTCATTAATAAAAGAGTTCGGTAGTCATGTAACTGGTAGGGATGCCCTGACAATAGCAGTGGAGACCAACCTTTCAGATATACCCGTAATTCTTGCAAAGGCGATCAAACAATATCATTCTAATCTTCCAGATAAATTTAGCTGGGTAGAAAACATCAATAGGGTTAGGGACTATGACGAGATTGAAATACTAGATTTGGAACTAGATCAATACTTGAGCAGTAACAATGTTTCTAATTTCTGGTTAGGGGAGCCGGAAATAGTAGACTGGGAAGGTCAAATCGGTTATTCATTTGATATGTACCAGAAAACCCTTCGTCATGTAGTTTTATCTTTCGATGACTATATAGCACACCTTAGTGGTGTTACTCCTACAGTTGAGTTAATGAAAAGCAATGTTGTTCACGTAAATAACAGTGAGTATCAGCCTGTAAAAAGTTGGCCGGTCTACCGCTGTTTGTATGCTGAAATTAAATTTGGTAACTATCATTACATTCTAAGAAATGGTGTATGGTACAAAGTAAACTGTGATTTTGTGTCAGCAGTTGATGACTACCTCTGCGATATTGATATTCATCCATTCTCATTTCCCATATATGCTCATGATGATGAGGGTGACTATAACGAGCTGGTTGCTAAAACAAATAGCGTTTTTTGCTTGATGGATAAAAAGAATATCCAGATTGGCGGCTCTTATGACAAATTAGAGCACTGTGATTTGATAAAGGGTGGAAATGAATTTGTTCATGTAAAGTTATATAGAAGCTCAAGCACACTAAGCCACCTATTCTCTCAAGGATTTGTGGCTGCAGAAGCGTTTATAAAAGACTCTGACTACAGAGAGAAGCTGAACCCGAAATTGCCGACATCAATCAAATTGGCTGATCCAAAACCAAGGCCTGACCCAAGTAATTATAGGGTGGTTTATGCAATTGCTACGACCAAGGATATACCTGAGGAGCTCCCATTTTTTTCAAAGGTTACATTAAAGAATTCTTTAAAAACTTTAAGGGCATTAAATTACAATATTTCTCTATCTAAAATAGATATTGACCCCAACTGGTTAAAGACTAAAAAATGTAAGCCAAAGAAAAATTAACAAGACACCCATCTTAAATTTTGAAATTAAGATGGGTGTATGTCTAAATGAATTGAATGGGTGTCATCATAATTCTTTAAGTCAAAGACGAATTAATTGACTTTGCAAATTACGTATTTATAGTGTAATAAAATTTTAGAAGGAACTAGAGTAATGGAT
>NZ_JAQREI010000015.1:0-110665 GCF_028599215.1 Pseudoalteromonas sp. Angola-30 | reverse complement strand
AGAGTTTATCGCCCCTAGGCAGAACCCGAAGGGCAGCGCATGTTTGGCATTTATGCTGCGTTATCGCCTATTTATGGGGAGTAACCACACTTCATAGGCTCTGCCTTGCCTAAAAACCAAACATACTGCTGCAAATTCAACCATCAAGGATCAACACGCCCTAATGAATACTGCTTTAAAATACTTACTGTTACTTTGCGCTTTTATGTGTTTTAAATTAAGCGCAAATACCCCCTACCAAATCCCTAGAAGCAGCGTTATAGAGCTCACTGAGCCTATGACCAATCGGGTATATCCTGTTTTTATTCAGCTCCCTAAGTCATATAAAAAGCATCCTGAAAAAATATATCCAGTTATTTATTTAACCGATGCACCGTATACGTTTCCTATTGTGGCGGGTGCTACACGGTTTCCTATGAATAGCGGTAAAATGCAACAGGCTATTATAGTGGCCATTAGCTACGAAAAAGGCTCTAGAGGGTCTAATAGCCGAATTAGAGACTACACCCCAAATAAGGCGCAAAGCTGGAAAAAACAAACCGGTAACGCGCAAAACCACGCGCTGTTTTTAAAAAATACTGTATTGCCGTTTATACAAAGTAACTACCGAGCAAGTAGCACTCAAAAAACTTATATAGGTAATTCTTTAGGCGGTTTATTTGGCGTGACTATTTTATTTACGATGCCCGATTTATTTAACAATTATATAATTGGCAGCCCATCAGTTTGGTTTAATAACAATGCGATTTTAGCGCTACAAGCACATAAGCCTAAATTGCCTACAAAGGTTTATATATCGGTGGGGGCAAAGGAAACGCCACGCTTTGGTGAAGGACAAAATATGGTGGCAGGGGCAAAGCTATTAACGCAAAAAATTAATGCACTTAGCAGTGACAATATTGAACTAAAAAGCGTTGTTATTGAAGGGGCGAGCCATGCAACTGCATTTCCTACTACAGCTATACAAGGGCTTGATTGGGTAACAGCAAACAAGCCCTAAAAGGCACTAAAAGCTTAAGCGCTTTCAAGTTCCTGTTTCCAGTTTACTAATACTTCAATAAATTCTGGGCCTATACCACAGCAGCCACCAATAATACTTGCGCCCTGGCTGTACCACGTTTTTGCAAAATCTAGGTATTCTGCAGGTGCAATATCACGATACGCCTGCGAGCCTTCGTTGGCTTTGTAATCGCTTGCGATAGGTGTAAAGCCATTAGCAAATGCGCCTAACACAACGCTTTTATTTTGTTTAGCTAATACTGCGTTGGTATCGCTAAAGGCTTGCTCTATAACCTCAGGTATTGAGCAGTTAAAGAAAATACCAGTAACATTTTGTTCAAGCAAAGCCGCTACAGCGTCACTTACCAGCTCACCAGAGCGAAGTGTCGCTTGCTCGCTTACCACATCATTTAAGGTAAATGCGTAATAACATGGCTTGTTTGAGTCTTTAAGTACATTTGCCATAACGTGCGCTTCTTCAATGCTCGATATGGTTTCGCCAATCCATACATCTACGTGCTCGTCTTGCGCCTTGTATAGCGTATCTAAAATAGTAAAAGCGCGTTCGCTCTCAAATAGCTCTGGGCGGTAAGAGCCAAATGCGGGTGGTAATGAGCCTGCTACTAATACATTTTGTTTAGCGTTTTGAGCTACGTCTTTTGCAATAACTGCCGCTTGCTGTGCAAGGGCTGCGCCTTGAGCTTGGTATAGCGCTTCACCTAAATGAAAGGGCACACAGGCATAACTATTAACGGTAATTATTTCAGCGCCTGCATCTATAAAACCTTGGTGAGCCTGCGTTACAAAATGTGGGGCTTCTATTAGTGCTTGTGCACTCCACAGTGGCTGTGTAAATGGCGCGCCAATGCGTTTAAGCTCGCGTCCCATGCCGCCATCTAAAATAGTTACTTTATTCATAAAGGATTTCTATACAACTAAACAATATGGCGCTATTCAACCATAATTTTTTTAGATTCATAATGAAACTTCGTCACCTTTAACATGAAAAAAGCTCAATGCTTTTTTACAGGCATAAAAAAAGCGACATCTCGCAAGAGAGCCGCTTATTTAAGTAGGCTAAACCTTACTTATAAAATACGTCTACCGTGCCTTTTACTTTCATAAGTAAAGGCTGGCCGCGGCGGTCTAGTGCTTTAGGTGCGGCAATTTTAATCCAACCTTCGCTAATGCAGTACTCTTCTACGTCAAAGCGTTCTTTGCCATTTAAGCTTACGCCAATTTCGTGTTCAAACACTTCTTCTACGTAATGCTTGCTACGTGGGTTAATAGAAAGCTGATCAGGTAATGCTGGTTTTGTTGAATCGGTCATGGTTTTAATCTTTATTAAAAAGTGATGCGCTATTGTAGGCAATCCACTCAATACGCTCAAGGTTTAATGCTTAGCTACTCAACTTAGCTACACAATACAAAGCCAAGTATTAACAGTGCTATCCAAATGGTTTCGGCAACAATCATAATTATTGGTTTTAAGCCTACCTCGGTGAGTTTGCCTAGGTTTGTTTTCATACCAATGGCGGCTATGGCGGCAATTAAAAAGAATCGAGAAAGCTCATTTGTGGTTTCAAGCACAATAGCGGGTAGGTTAAAGGTGCTGTTTATAATCATTAAAATTACAAAGCCAATTAAAAACCCCGGTACTTTTGGCAGCTCGCCATGGTTACCTTTATTTGAGCTATTAATAACCACCATCATAATAAGTACTACAGGCAATAGCATAGCCACGCGTACTAGTTTGGTAAGTGTTGCTATATCGCCAGTTTCGGGCGATACCGAATAACCGGCACCCACTACTTGGGCTACATCGTGTATGGTGCCACCTAAAAATACGCCTGCGTTATGTGCATCAAATTCAAGGTAGTTAACCACAATAGGGTATAAAATCATTGCAATGGTCGACATGGCTGTTACGCCAATTACGGTAAGTAAGGTATCGCGCTCTTTATGCTCGCTGTTGGGCATAATAGATGAAATAGCCAGTGCTGCCGATGCGCCACAAATAGCAACTGAGCCACCTGTGAGTGCGCCAAAGCGTTTTTGCAAACCAAATACCCGGGCAAGTACAACCCCTAAAATAATGGTGGTAAATATAGCGCCAGCTAACATTAGCGCTGTTTGCCAGCCCAGTGTAACCAAATCGCCCAGCGCTATACGGGTGCCAAGTAAAACAATGCCTACACGTAAAACCGTGGTACCGGTAAAGTCTATGCCTTTAGCGCACGGGCTGTCGCTTTGATATAAAAACGACACCGCCATCCCCAATAATAAAGCAAACAACATAGCGGGTGCGCCATAGTGTTCACTTAAAAATAAGGCAGCAAGGCCAGTCATTGCAGCAATGCTGGCCCCTTGCCATAACGGGGAAACTTTTACCTTTAGTGCACCGGTTAAGCTTTGCATTAGGCGTTAGCTGCTGTCAGTGCAACAAGCACTTGGCGTTTACGCTCGCCAGTAAATGGGCGGCGGCCATGCATAGCCATTTCGTTATCCACTAAGGCTACATCGCCATCTTGCCATGCTAAATCAAAGGTAAATTCTTTTGATAGCTCAACAATTTTTTCAAGCCCTTGTTTAGGAATGGCGCTACCATCGCCAAAGGTAATAGCAACCGATGGGTTTTCGCGAACGCCTTTCCAGCCCATGTAAGCGGCAATAAGTTGGTTATAAAAAACCTGTACGCCGTTTTCAAGTGTAACTACCGCAGGTAAAACCGGAGTAATTGCTTTTAAAGAGCCATCTTCTAGCCATTCCCACTCGTAACCTAGCTCGGTAAGTTTGCTGTGTGCTTCTTCTTTGGTTTCAACACTTAGGGTGCTTTTCCAGCTGCGGCCTTGACCCGATGTAGCATCGTCGGCTGCGGGCATGTAAGTGGTGTACTTTAAGCCTTTTTGCTCAAAGTCATCGGCTAATTGGCTATCAAATTGCTTTAATGCACTAAATAATTTATCTGAGCGACAAAGCGGTGTCGCGCCGCCTTCCTCAGCTGCTGATTTACAAAAAAAGAACAGCTTACTTGGCGAAATAGGCGTTTGTGCCATTTCGTGATGAAGGTAAATTTCTACATCTTTGGGGGCTTCGTTAGCGGTAAATACACGCTCGGTAAAGTTAATACGTACCGCGTTAGATAGCGACTCTTGGTACGTAAAGTTGTCGTAATCAAACCCCGCTGAAAATGTATCAAAGGTTTCGGCGCTATCAACAGGAAAGCCTCTAAACAATACAGCGCCTGAGCTGCGTAGTTTTTTAGCCAACTCGTTTTTGTTAGCGCGAATAAAAGCTACCGCTTCTTCAACGGTGCTGGCGTTATTGTTATTAACTACAATGCACGGAAAAACTGAGTCATCAAACGTTAATTGAGTAGGCACTTGGGCATAGTTAAGTTCGGTAGCTGACATTTTATTATCCTAATCGTAAATAGGGTGAAAACGGTTAAAGGCAGCTTCACAAAAGTGCCCAGGGTCGTTAAAACGGCGGTTGCTATTAAGCGCAGAAATTTGCGCCATTTCTTGCTCTGTTAATTCAAAGTCGAACAGCGCGAGGTTTTCTTTCATGCGTTCAAATTTAGAGGTTTTAGGAATAATGGCGGTGCCGCGTTGCACACCCCAGCGCAGTACAACTTGTGCTGGTGTTTTGCCATGATTTTGCGCCGCAGCTTTTACCACGCTTTGCTCAAGCACCGACTCAGTTTGATCGGCCATTTCAAGCTCAAGGTACGAAAGCGCACCCAGTGGTGAAAACGCCGTAACCGGAATATCGTACTGTTTTGCAAGCCTTACTAGTCGCTCTTGGGTTAAATAAGGGTGCGACTCAATTTGCAGCATGGCGGGTTTAATTGTGGCGTAGGTCATTAAATCGTGAATAAGCGCGCTTGAGTAGTTACACACACCAATGCGTTTTGCTTTGTTGTTATGTACTTGCTCTTCCATTGCTTGCCACGTTAAATGCAGCGGCACTTTTGCCAGCTCCATTTGTGGGTTTTGTGCATCTGGGTCTACAAACCACTCTGGTGGGTAGCGCGTTTCGATTGGTACAAACGTTTGCGCAATCGGAAAGTGAATTAAGTATAAGTCGAGGTACTCGAGCTTTAAATCGCTCAAGGTTTTATCAATGGCAAGTTCTACATGCTCTGGCGCATGAAAGGTGTTCCATAGTTTTGATGTTACCCATAATTCTTCGCGGGTACATAGGCCGTCTTTTATTGCTTGAGCAATGCCATCGCCTACTTGTTCTTCGTTACCGTAGTCTGATGCGCAATCAAGATGGCGGTAGCCTGCTTTAATAGCTTGGTACACCGTTTGCGCGCAATCTTCTTGTGCTACTTTCCATAAACCGAACCCGACTGGCGGGATGTTATTTAATGAACTCATTGGGAATTCCTGTTAAAATTGCATAATGACTTTGGTCTTGTATAAGACATAAGTTATTATACGAATCTAACAGTGTCAACACTGTGTTAACCGCAAGGGAATAAATGAAAGGTGTTAAAAAACCTACAGGCAGCAAAAAGGCAGCGTTTGCTGCCTTTAAAAAATATTTAATAAGTATGCGCTAATATAACTTACTCGCGGCTAAAGCGCGGTTAATTAATCAAGTTCTATTTGGTAGTGGTAATGATCGCTACGGCATTTGCTTAAACGGTACTCAATGCGTTTACCTTCGATTGATTCGGTAATGCGCGATACCAACAATAAAGGGTCACCGGCTTTAATAGCGAGCATTTTAGCGTCGGTTTCATCTGCTAAAACGGCTTTAATGCTGTCTTGGGTTTTATGCACGGTTTGGTTAAATTTGGTTTGGTAGTAATGATACAATGTGTGCGGAATATCACTACTTTGATGTATATCAGGAAAGAAGCTTTGTGGTAGATATATAGTTTCGCTCATACAAAATTCGTTATCGAGAATGCGTCTGCGTACCAGCTTAGTAACTTTGTCTTTTTTATTAAGTTGCAGCGCATCAATAACATCTCGTGGTGCAGGGCAAAGCTCAACCGACAATAGCTCGGCTTTAGGTAGGTCGGCGCCTTTACCGTCGGCCTGTAGCGGAAAAAACCTAAACAGGGCATCTTGCGCGGTATGCTCAGATACAAACGTACCAACACCTTGGCGGCGAGTAACTATTTTATCGTCGGTTAATAAATTAAGCGCTTTACGCACAGTGCCTTGGCTTACATTAAACTCTTCAGCAAGGCGAAACTCGCTCGGTAATACTTCGCCAGGTACCCAGCGTCTTTCAACAATGAGCTGTTTAATATAATCAGCCACTTGTAAGTAAAGTGGTTGAAAAGCCAAGCTTGGGCCACTTAATTTGTGATCAAACATAGAGTTACTCATTGTTATTTACCATTAAATTTAATCCACCTGTATTTATATCATAGGTGAAACTTTTTGCGCAGTTTTGCGCAAGCTCAATTAATTGTGAACTATTGCCGTGTAGTTTGTTTTTACATTATGCCTAAAAACAAATCGTTACACTACAATAGCGCACACGTAGGATATTTAAAGTGCTCAGTATTTCGTTAGAACTCATCTTGCTTATGGCGTTGTGCCTAAGCCTTGCCACCATAATGCAAACGCTTAGCGGGTTTGGCTTTGGGTTGCTGGTGGTTGCAAGCTTTACGTTGCTAGATGTTTTACCGCTCACTGCCACCACCTTTTTAGTGAGTTTATTGGGTTTAGTTAACTCAACCACTGTGGTGGTTAAAAATCGCAGTACAGTAAAAGTGCCCGAGCTTAAACTTATGTTGTATACCGGTATTCCGCTAATGCTGTTAGGTTTTATATTGCTTGAATATATGTCGGCGCATTTAACGCAGTTCTTAAACTTTATTTTAGGTATTAGTATTTTGCTATGTTGTGGCTTAATGCTAATTGGCCGTGATAGAGCAAATAAGCAAAGCGGGCGTGGCTCGTTTTTAATTGCCGGCGGCGTAAGTGGCTTGCTGGGCGGGCTGTTTTCAACTTCGGGGCCGCCATTGGTGTTTCAGTGCTATAAACAAGCTTGGTCTATTGAGGCCATTCGTAGCACCTTACTTGCGGTATTTACCATTGGTGGCTTAGTCCGTGTTGGTATTGCCTTATTTGGCACCTTACCCGAGCTCGACATTATGTTTTTAATTGCAGCGGCCATACCGCTGGTATTATTAGTAACGCAATTTGCTCGTAAATTAACGCCTTACGTTGATGCAAAATGGATTCGTATAATAGCAATTGCATTGCTTGGCCTAAGTGGCGTTTCGCTGGTGGCAACATCGGCACCGGGCATATTTTAAAAGTAACGATGTAAATAATTCATCTTAGGGTTATTTACATTGACATGGGGATTACAATTATTTAACTTGTGTCTTATACAAGACTAATAATTGGTTAAGGAACTCCCATGAATGCATTTGAATTACGTGAGCCAGACTGGAACGCAATAGAGCCAGCACGCTTAACTGCAGAGCCTAAATTACAAGGCCATGTGCTAGTTTTACCAACTCAATTTGGCGAGGTCAGCGTTACCATAAGCCAGTTTGGTTTACGTTTAAATGCAGGCTCCACGCATGACGAGACGTTTAAAATATTAACCACCACCCCTTCAAACTTACCGCTATCACTTAATAAATTAGACCAAGGCTTTGCAGCCACCGCCGGAGAGTACCGCTTAGAATTTTACAGCGACCCTTTTTACTTTAAGCTTTATAAAAACGATAAATTAGTACAGCAATCAGCAACCGATGGCCACTTTGTGCGCCAGCACCGTTTACCGCCACTGGCCAAAACCGATAACGGCTGGATTTTAAGCCTAGAGCTTAATTACGACGAAGCCGTTTACGGCCTTGGCGAAAAGTGGGGCAAGCTTGATAAACGCGGCCAACTTATTCGTTCATACAACCACGATGCGCTAGGCGTCAACGCCGAAAAGTCTTATAAAAATACGCCATACGCATGGAGCCCAGAGGGCTGGAATTTATTTGTACACACGCCGGCGCCCGTTACACATGGCGTAGGCTACGCACTTTGGTCGCAACGTGCTTATGTGTGTTTAGTAGAAGATGACGCGTTAGATGTATTTTTATACCAAGAGCAAACGCCTGCACAAAGCATTAATCGCTACTGTGAACTAACTGGTTTTGCACCGGTGCCACCGCAGTGGAGCTTGGGTGTTATTTTATCAAAAGCGTACTACAAAGATGCCGACGAGCTATTAAGTGTCGCCCGCGAAGTACGCGCTAAAAACATGCCGTGCGATGTAATCACCCTTGATGGCCGCGCATGGCAAGACACCGACACCCGCTTTGCCTTTGAATGGGACCCAACACGTTACGCCGACCCAAAACCTGTGCTTGATGAACTAAAAGCCATGGATTTTAAAATTTGTGTGTGGGAATACCCAATGATCTCGGTAAACAACCCATTATTTGCAAAAGCGGCCGAAAACGGCTGGCTAATAAAAGACAAACGCACAGGTAAAGCATATCAATACGAGTGGGATTTAAGCCCCTTTGGCGAAGTACTTACGCCATTACCAGAGTCGGGCATTTTAGATTTTACTCATCCCGATGCTTACGAATACTGGCTGGAGTCGCACAAGCCATTGTTTGAGCTTGGCGTAGATATGATAAAAGCAGACTTTGGCGAACAGCTAGAAGACGAAAACATGGTATCGCACAGTGGCGACAGCGGTATTAGATTACACAATGTTTATAGCATGCTGTACAACCGCTGCGTTTATGAAGCCGCCGAAAAATACTGTAAAACAGGGCCATTTTTGTTTAGCCGCTCAGCGTGGACTGGCAGCCAACGCTTCCCAGCACAATGGGGTGGCGACCCACAAGCCGATTGGCAGGGCTTAGCGGCGAGTATTCGCGGCAGCTTAGCGTGGGGCATGTCGGGCGGGCCATTTTTTGCAACCGATATTGGTGGTTTTTATAAAGATACCCGCGATGCAGAGCTTTATGTTCGCTGGGCGCAAGCGTCGGTATTTAGTGCACATATGCGCTTACATGGTATTGGCCCACGCGAACCGTGGTCATACACCGAGCAAGCAAGTGACGCTGTATTTGCAGCGCTTAAATTACGCTATCAGTTAATTCCGTACTTACAAGAATGTGCAGAGCAAGCGCAGCAAACAGGGCTGCCTATTCAGCGTGCTATGGCATTGGCGTTTCCTGATGACGTACTGGCACATAGTTTTGATCAGCAATTTATGTGCGGCGAAAAACTCCTTGTTGTGCCATGTGTTGTACCAAACGGTAAAGTTAAATTTTATTTACCACAAGGCGAGTGGGTGCGATTCCCTGATGGGCAGGCGTACCAAGGCGGCAAGTATTACGAAGAAACACTTGAGCTTACACAAATGGCCGTATTTGTTCGTAAAGGCGATACGCTCATGCTAGGCCCAGAGGTTCAACACACAGAGCAAGACATGAGCCAGCTAACAGCATGGCCAAAATAAAACTCGGTTAATAGCAAACACACACAACACACGTAACACACAATAATAAAGATATTAGCTTACTTTTTACCGGGTAAAGTAAGCTAAAAGGGGCGCAAGATGGAAGGTATGAACATTACCATGACACTGCTATCGTGCTTGGCGTTTATGGCGCTGGTAGGATATATCTCGTACCAAAAAACCAAAGGGGAAGTTAACACCCAAGACGGCTACTTTTTAGCGGGGCGTGGTTTAACAGGTACATTTATAGCGGGGTCGATGATCCTCACTAACTTATCGGCCGAGCAACTTATTGGCCTAAATGGCTCAGCGTATGGTTACAACCTAAGTTCTATGGCGTGGGAAGTAACGGCTGGGATATCAACCATTATAATGGCGCTGATCTTTTTACCACGGTATTTAGCCGGCGCGTTTTCTACCTTGCCTGAATTTTTACGGGATCGTTTTGACGATACCGTACGCCGTATGACGGTGATCTTATTTATGGTAGGGTATTGTTTTATAACGATCCCTTCTGTTTTGTACTCAGGATCAATCGCCGTTCTTAGGCTGTTTGATGTGCCCACCTTATTAAACTTAAGCTATCAAGCAAGCTTAATTGTCACCATTATTATTGTGGGCTCCGTGGGCGCTATTTACGCGGTATTCGGCGGTTTAAAGGCGGTTGCAGTATCAGATACCATTAACGGTGTTGGGTTATTAATTATTGGTATTTTAGTGCCTACCCTTGGCCTTATTGCCCTTGGCGATGGCAACTTTGCCGATGGCCTAAGCACACTGGTAAACACCGATACGGAAAAGCTCAACGCTATTGGAAGCAGTGACGATCCCGTGCCATTTGGCACCATTTTTACCGGTATGATCCTCGCTAATTTATTTTATTGGGGCACCAATCAGTACGTGATCCAGCGTACACTAGGCGCTAAAAACTTAGTAGAAGGCCAAAAGGGCGTGTTGTTTTCAGGGTACTTTAAAGTGCTAGTACCCTTTATGATGATGATCCCAGGCGTAATTGCGTATCACCTTTATAAGCACGAAAGCTTACAAACCATAGATTTAGCTTACCCACATTTAGTTAAAGATGTACTGCCTCAGTACTTATCTGGGTTCTTTTTAGCGGTGCTACTAGGTGCGGTATTTAGCTCGTTTAATTCGCTGTTAAATAGTGCCGCCACGTTGTTTTGTTTAGATGTATACAAACCCATGAAAAAAGACAAAGTAAGCGACGAAAAGCTGATTAAAGTGGCCAAAATTACCAGTATTGTAATTGCTGTTTTATCGTTTATTACCGCGCCATTACTGATGTTTGCACCAGAAGGTTTATGGCACATAATTCGTGTATTTACCGGATTTTACAACATTCCGGTCATCACAATTGTGCTCGTGGGGTTATTTACTCGCAAAGTGCCTGCACTGGGCGCTAAAGTGGCTATTGTTTTTCATGTTATTGCCTACACTTTGCTTAAATTTGTGTGGGATGTAGATATTAACTTTATCCATATTTACGCCATATTATTCTTTATTGAGCTGGCCATTATGTTAGGTATTGGCTACTACAAACCTCTTGCCACACCATGGAACTTTACCCGCAAAGCCGAGGTAAACCTAAGCCCGTGGAAATACGCACTGCCTTGCGCGATTGTATTAGTGAGCTTAATTATAAGCTTGTACATACTGTTTTCTCCGCTTGGATTGGTGGGTGGCACCAGCGTGTACTTTGTACCAAGCTTAATTGCTGTTTGGACTAGCGCCTTTGTGCTTAGCTGGTGGAGCGTACGCCGATGGCATAAGCGTTACCAAAGCAGCTTAGCGCATATTGGGGCATAACGCGCCGTTATATTCTTTATACAAATTTTAAATCACATTTTATTCACATAATGTTTGCAATAGAACATAAGTTTGTTTAAGTTTATATCTCTTATATAAGACATAAGAGATATAAGGGAAATAACTACAACACTCTGGCACCGCTTTTTAGCAACCCACACACTTGCTAGCGCGGTAATTTAACAGCACACACGCACAATTTGGAGAATGACATGAGAGCTAAAAAGTCCGTCTTAAGCTTGGCAGTCACGTTAGCAATGACAACGGGTTTAGCACTAAGCACGCAAGCACATGCGCAGCAAGAGCAAACTGAACAACAAGCAGAGCAAAACAATAACGACCAGTTTGAAAAAATTGTTGTTACCTCACAAAAACGAACGCAAAGCCTAAACGAAGTACCGCTTGCGGTGTCTGTGCTTAATAGCGACCAGATTGATTCGGCGTTTGCTAATAACATGGAAGGCCTGCAGTCACTTGTGCCTTCGGTGAGTTTTAGAAAAGGCACCACAACCCGTAACTCTGCGCTAACAGTGCGTGGTATTGGTACTATTTCGTTTAGTATTGCTGCTGAGCCAAGTGTGGCAACCGTAGTTGATGGCGTGGTGCTAGGTCGCTCTGGTCAAGCCTTTGCCGATTTATACGATGTATCTCGCATTGAAGTACTACGCGGCCCACAAGGTACACTATTTGGTAAAAATGCCTCGGCGGGTGTGGTAAACATAACGACAAAAGATCCTTCGTACGACACCACCGGCAGCGTAGAAACCTCGTTTTATCAAGACAACGAATACCGCTTTAAAGGCGTGGTAAGCGGCGGCTTAACCGACGACTTAGCAGCAAGCTTAACCGTGTTTAAAGGTAAGTTTGATGGCTACATTGATAACGTTTACAACAACGAAAAAGTAAACGGCTACGACCGTGAAGGCGCACGTGCTGTATTTAAATACGAGCCAAGCGATGATTTAAACGTAAAATTTATTGCCGAATTTTATAACGCCGACGACGACTGTTGTGCCGATTTAGAAGCCCTGCCAAGTGGCCGTAACCCAGATTCAGACGCAGCCCCTAACAGCAACGGTATTGTTGATGGTGTTGCCGATATTGACCTAGACCAGCGCAAAGTTGATCACGACTATGAGTCGCGCACTATTGACGAACACAGCGCGTTTTCGGTACAGGTTGATAAAACCATTGGCGACTACACATACACCTCTATTACTGCGCAGCGCTCGTGGGATAACACCGAATACCGCGAAGGCGACTTTACCTCAATAGCTGGCGACAGTAACGAACCGGTATTTGGCGCGCCCTTTCAATTACACGATTTAGGTGCTCAGCAGTGGGATCAGTTTTCGCAAGAATTTAGAGTTACTTCAAACCTAGCGGGTCCGTTTAACTATGTGGCTGGCTTATTTTACTGGAACATGGACTCGCAACGTAACTTTACCCGTGACGCGAGTTGTCAAAATAACGGTGGCCAACTAGACGCTGCAATGGCGTATTACGCACAAAATAACTTAACCGGTGCAGAGCTTGATGCCGCATTGGCGGACTTAGACGGCTACACACAAAGCTTAGGTGTAAGCTGTAATGCTAACGATATTGTATCGGCAACCGCGTACATGAGCACCGAGTTTAACAACTGGGCAGCCTTTGCCGATGGTACTTACGATTTATCTGAAGACTTACGTGTACTGTTTGGTATTCGTTATACCGACGATGAAGTGTCGTACACACACCGCCGCGTAAGCAATGACGAATTTGGCCGCACCGGTGTAGGTGTACGCTCAGCAGCACTAAATACTGACGAATCAGGCAGTGCAGAAGAAACCAACGTGTCGGGTCGTTTAGGTATGCAATACGACCTAGGTGATGGCCAAATGGTTTACGGTACTTACTCGCAAGGCTATAAAGGCCCTGGTTTTAACGTGTACTACAACTTTAATCCAGATAACGATAGCCGCGAAATATCGCCAGAAGAGTCAGACGCATACGAGTTAGGCTACAAATACGCAAGCCGCGACTTTGTATTTAACTTTGCCGTGTTTAGAACCGAAATTGAAGGATTTCAAGCCAATAACTTTGACTGTTCAGACGGTACCTGTATTACCCGTTTAACCAATGCCGGTGATGTAAGTACACAAGGTGCTGAGGTTGACTTTATGTGGGCGGCTACCGACTCACTTACTTTAACCGGTGGTATTGCGTACATTCAGGCCGAAATTGACGAGTTTAATTGTCCGGCAGAGGTAGAAGCAGGTTCATGTACTGACCGCTCTGGCTTAGATGTCCCGTTTTCGCCAGATTTAAAATACTCACTAAGTGCTGATTACTTTATTGAAACAGAGCACGACTTTAATATTCATATTAACGGCTCTTACATTTACACCGACGAGCAATACTCAGACCTACCAAACAATGTAGGCGAGTTTAACCCAGCAGCGTTACTGCCAGATTACGGTATTTTAAACGCAAGTGTGGGTTTATCGTTTAAAGATGATGCATTTAGAGTATCGCTTATTGCTAAAAACTTAACCGATGAAAGCTACGTAACCACCTACAGTGGCGACAACTTCCGTTACCAAATTCCGCGTGATGCAGAGCGCTACTTTGGCGTATCGTTTAAGGCGCGTTTTTAATTTTATAAATATATCCCTGTGAAAATTGTGCTAAGCGCAGCGTTTAACCGCTGCGCTTTTTTGTGTCTTAATTTTGTCATGGTTTAGTCATTGTTTTTTAATTAAAAGTACTCTTAGAGGTCACATCTATTTTCTATAGTGCAGCGGTTACTTATTTGAGGTTTACGCTTCAAGCAAAAAATAACCACTACACAATGGGAATAATAAAGGATGAAAATTAAAAAAGTTGCTGCGGCAGTTGGCTTAACGTTTATGTTAAGTGCTGCAAGTCATGCCGATGTATTACCACAAAGCCAAACAGATAATGACTGGTATACAAATGCCCAAACCACACTCGCTACAAAAACTGCGCTTGCACAAAGCCAGCAAACAACAAAAGCTAAAAACGTTATTTTATTTGTAGGCGATGGCATGGGTGTATCTACCCTTACCGCAGCACGTATCTTAAAAGGACAAAGAGCGGGCGATTTAGGTGAAGAAGGTTATTTAAGCTTTGAAGAGTTCCCGTACTCAGCACAAGTAAAAACATACAACGTAGATGCACAAACACCAGATTCTGCAGGCACAATGACCGCGATGATCTCAGGGGTTAAAACCGATGTAGGCGTTATTGGTGTAGACGAAGACATCGAGCGCGGTGTGTGTTCAACTGTATCGGGTAATGAGCTTTTAACAGCAACAGAACTTGCTGAAATTAAAGGCCTAGCAACCGGTGTTATTTCAACAGCGCGTATTACCCATGCAACGCCAGCGGCAACCTATGCAAAATCGGCAGACCGTAACTGGGAAGATATCTCAGACATGCCAGAAACCGAAACTGCATGTGAAGACATTGCTTCGCAATTAGTTAATTTTGAAAAAAACCTAGAAGCACGTTTTGTAGGTACCGACGTAGACGGTCTTGATTTTGTAATGGGTGGCGGACGTCGTCACTTTTTACCAAAAGATGAAGCAGCTAATTCAGCAGATGCACTTAGCGCTGTAGAAGGCGATCGTACTGATGAGCGTAACTTAGTTACTGAGTGGCAAACACAATACCCACAAGGTACTTATGTTATGGACCAAGCAGGCTTTGATGCTATTGCTGATGATGCCACTAAAGTGTTTGGCTTATTTAACGAATCGCACATGCAATACGAAGCAGACCGCGCAAACGATATTGCCGGCGAGCCATCGCTTAGCGAAATGACTAGCAAAGCAATTGATGTATTAGGTAAAAACGAAAACGGCTTTTTCTTAACCGTTGAGTCGGGCCGTATTGACCACGCACACCACGCGGGTAATGCCTACAACGCACTTAACGACACCATTGAATTTGCTAAAGCCGTGCAAGCTGCGGTAGATAATACCAACCCAGAAGAAACCCTTATTTTAGTAACCGCCGATCACAGCCACGTATTTACTATTGCTGGCTACCCTAAACGCGGTAACCCAATTTTAGGCCAAGTAGTTGCCGTAGGCGAAACCACACCAAGCCTTGCTGCCGATGATATGCCATACACCACAGTAGGCTATGCAAATGGTTTAGGGTTTAGAAACTTAGTTGATGAAACAGATGCCGATGCAGCGTATACAACTGGCCCAGTTGCTGGACGTGTAGAGCTTAGTGGTGTTGATACTACCAATGTTGGCTTTCACCAAGAAACCACTGTCCCTCTTGGCTCAGAAACTCATGCCGGTGAAGATATTTCGCTGCATGCAAAAGGCCCAGGCGCACAGCTAGCTCAAGGCGTAATTGAGCAAAACGTAGTATTTCATTTAATTAATCAAGCTCTTGAACTAACTCAGCAATAATGGCGGCTAACATGAACAAATTAACAGTACTTTCTTTAGCAGTAATGGTCGCGCTAGCAGGTTGTAGTGACGACGACAAAGACGAAAATAATATTCTCGCGGTAGATAACACCATTGCAGTAGGCTCTGAGCAATGTGTTAATGGCGGCGTAGAAACCCAAACTGGCGTAGATACAAACGGCAACGGCGTGCTAGATAGCGACGAAGTTACCTCTTCAAACTTAGTGTGTAATGCACCTGCTACGTCACTTACCAGCGAGCAACTTGCCACCCTAACGACTAACGCATGGTATGGCGATGCACAAACAAAGCTTGCGGCAACACAGCAAGCTAATAGCGAAGTGGTTACTGAATCTGGCAAAGCGAAAAACGTTATATTATTTGTTGGCGACGGCATGGGTATTTCTACCGTAACAGCTGCACGTATTTTAGCAGGCCAGCTTGAAGGCGGTTTAGGTGAAGACTACCAGTTAAGCTTTGAAAAAATGCCGTACTCAGGTTTTGTTAAAACTTACAACGTAGATGCACAAACGCCGGATTCTGCAGGCACAATGACGGCAATGGTATCAGGTGTTAAAACCGATGTGGGCGTAATTGGTGTAGATGAAGACATTGAACGCGGCGACTGTGCCACGGTAACAGGCAACGAACTAGTTACCTCGTTAGAGCTTGCTGAAATAGCAGGTAAAGCAACCGGCCTTATTTCAACCGCACGTATTACCCATGCAACACCTGCAGCAACGTATGCTAAATCGGCTGACCGTAACTGGGAAGATAACTCAGATATGCCAGAGGGCACTGAAGCCTGTGAAGATATTGCATCGCAACTTGTTAACTTTGAAGCCAACCTAGAGTCGCGTTATGCGGGTATTGATGTAGATGGCATTGATGTTGTAATGGGCGGCGGACGTCGTCACTTTTTACCAAAAGATGAAGCAGCAAATTCAGCCGATGCAGTAAGCGCAGTAGAAGGCGACCGTACTGATGGCCGCAACTTAGTAACTGAGTGGCAAACAACTTACCCAAGCGGCACTTACGTTATGGACCAAACTGGTTTTGATGCAATTAGCGACGATGCCACTAAAGTATTTGGTTTATTTAACGAATCGCACATGCAATACGAAGCCGACCGCGCAAACGATGTAGCGGGCGAGCCTTCGCTTAGCGAAATGACCGAAAAAGCAATTAACGTACTCGATAACAACGACAATGGCTTTTTCTTATCGGTAGAAGCAGGTCGTATTGACCACGCGCACCATGCGGGTAATGCCTACAATGCCCTAAACGACACAGTAGAATTTGCAAAAGCTGTGCAAGTGGCAATGGAAAACACTAACCCAGAAGAAACGCTAATAGTAGTAACTGCCGATCACAGCCACGTATTTACTATTGCAGGCTACCCTAAACGTGGTAACCCAATATTAGGTAAAGTTGTTGCCGTAGGCGAAACCGAGCCAAGCCTAGCTGCCGACGATATGCCATATACCACAGTTGGCTACACCAACGGTGGCGGCTTTAGAGATTTAGGCGATGAAACCGATGCCGATGCAGGTTATGCATTTGCACCTGTTACAGGGCGTGTAGATTTAACCGATGTTGATACAACTTCAGCGGGCTTTCACCAAGAGGCACTTGTACCACTTGGCTCAGAAACTCACGCAGGTGAAGATGTTGGCGTATACGCAATGGGCCCAGGCGCTCACTTAGTTACAGGCACTAACGAGCAAAGCTTTTTATTCCATGTAATGGACTTTGCAGCAGACTTAGTAACTACCGCTGATGAAAAAGTAACGCCATAAGTAATTTAATACGTACGCTCAGCACATAAAGTACGTATTAAAAATGAGGTATTTAAAAACAACTCGTACGCTGTGCGAGTTGTTTTTTTATGTCATAAAAATGCCACTGTAAATAGGTATGGTAATGCCTATTACAGTGACGTTTAAATAAGAGATAATTTAATGAAACTAGCATTATTTTTAATGGCAACACTTGCCAGTACCAGCACCCTAGCGCAGCAATGTAATATTGATAGCGCGCATTTAAAAGCCGACTATAAAATTACCAATACTCATAAAAACGAGCAAAACACGCAATCACTTACGCTTTGGCGAAACAACTCACAAGTTGCGCATCAGCGTGAGGTAATTACTGAGCTTTGGCAGCACTTAGCTAACAAGCAAATTCGCCCAATTCGTTATTTTAATGCTCAGCAACGTGGTATTGAGTATCAGCCATCTGAGGTACGCGGTGTACAAAGTTGGAGCGCTAAAAATCAGCTGGTGGATACGCATTTAATTGAAAAAATGACCCTAGTTAACACCCAAGGCAGCGGCTGCGATGAAGTAAAAAACTACACACTTACTGAGGGCGACAATCAATTTAAACTCGCTTTATTTACCAAATCAAACTTGGTTAAAAGCTTTAGCGTAACCAATAAAAAAAGCGATACCCATACTTTGCTAAGCCTTAACGATGTAAACAGCAATAAAGCAGAAATAACCGCACAGTTTGCCAAATGGGATCGCTTTCAAACCACCGACTACGCCGACATTGGCGATAACGAAAACGACCCGTTTTTAGCAAAAATGATCAACCTTGGTTTTATAGAGCACAGCGCAACGGGGTTTTATAATCAGCAAGGTAAAGCGATTCAAGGCGGGCACCACCACTAGGCTTTAGGGTTTTTAAATGTAGTAGCTCATAGCTGAAAGAATGATAGGCGGCTATGGGCTACAAGTAGGTATTAACAAGTAGATTAATTTAAGCCATTCCCGCCCAAGTAATACTGCAAACACCTCCCCATTTTTTAAAACATACACCATCAGCCGCATAATATTTATAGTTGGCAATAATTTAATCTATTTGATATTAATAGAAGTTCACACAATAGGGACATTTTGTGAAAGTAAGGAAATGCCCTCAGATAGAGCTGTTACGTAATCTACTGAATTAAACTTCAGTCTCCTAGGGACAAAATAAAATGTTACTCAAAGAAGTCATTACTATTAATTATAAAAGCGCCCAAAAAACGGCTCTTAAAGTTAAGTCTAATTCTCCAACCATGCTAATTGGAGAGAATGATTGTGGTAAAACCACATCACTGAATTCGATAAGGTTGTTACTAGACCAGTCTTTTTCTGCATGTATTCCAAATGATAAAACTGAGAAAAACGATCTGTCTCATACAGCTCTAACTAAAGACGAAATTAATGCTCACTTTCGCGAACTAGGTCTGCCGGAGCTATTTATACAAGATGAAGACGACCAACAACAGTTCATCGTATGTCTTGGTAAGTTTCAAGTTGAAGACTTTGACAAAGATTCTGTCGATATATCTAACCACCTAAGATGGGTACTCGAATCAGCTAAGCTTAATGATGATCAGAGTAAATACTTTTATAAAGCAAGGGTAATAAACACCACTACGGGCACCTCTGATATATATTATTCTCATGAACACCCTAGCATGGAGAGTTTAGCTGGTATTTACAGCGCCACCCAAGCCCAAATTAATTCAGCTATGACCACTCATAACCCTGAGAATAAGAACCTTATCAATGATAACGGTGAAGGGCGCCACACAATTTATGAGAAAATGCGCTCAATACTAAATACGGTTCTTTGTACGTATAAGTTTATTAAGTTTAATGATGCTGCTGGTCAGAAAAAATGGAAGCAAGACTTGCAGTCTGCTTTCCCTGAGTATGCGTATTTAAGTTGGAACGAATCACTTGAAGGGATAACTAAAGCTGCAAATGCCATCTTATCGGAATCTATCGAAGCTGAAGTTGCCCAAGCTAATAAGATTTCAGGCATGCTCCGAAAACGAGCACAAACAAAGATTAATAAAAAGCTTGAAGAGCTAGGTATTCATAATGAAGTCCCAAGCATTGAAAGTATCAGTGCCAATGTAAACTTTGAGCTAAAGAATCAGCTTACAGATTTGTTTGTAGGTAAAGATAGTTCCGAAGAGAGTGTTCATATTGAAAATCAAGGCGAAGGTATAAAACGACAAATTTGGTTTGCATTGCTTAGATTACAAGCCGAACAAGAAACAACAACAAAGAAAAGGTATGTCTGGTGTTTTGATGAACCTGAAACACATTTACACCCGAGAGCCCAAAGAGAGTTTATCAAAACTCTTAGTTTGTTAACTGAACAGCATTTTCAAATATTAGTCAGTACCCATAGTACGATTTTTGTTAATGCCTCAAAACTAGGAGACATAAATACTTTCAAAATTGAGAGTAATTATACCCAAATAGGAGCAATTTCAGAGATAAGAGACATCTTTGATACACTAGGTGTAATGAATAGTGATTTTCTATTCTTCAATAAGTTCCTTATTGTCGAAGGTAATACTGAACAAGCCTTAATTCCGTTGCTTTATCATAAATATACAGGTTGTACACTCCGCGAAAATAATATTCAGTTGATAAATTTAAAAGGTTGTACAAACGATTTTATAGCTAATGAATTGTTAGATAATCTAATTGATGGTTTTGCTAAACGAGATGACCTCTCGGTATATATCTTTGATGCCGATACAAACAAGCAACAAGATACACAAACATTTGTAGTAGGTAAGCAAGATCTAGAAGATTCTCTTCCTAGTAGTCTATGGCCACTAATTGTGCGAGAGGTTTATGGTGAAGATATTGAAATAACAGAGCAAGATGTAACAAGTATTATTGATGCTATTCCTATGGCACAACAAGGGCAAACCTTACAAGCAAATCAAAAGTTCGCACCGAAATTGCGGGATCTTATTCGTCAAAGGCTAAACGCAATAGGCTGCGCAGATAGAATTGACGAGTGGCCAAACAAAAGTTTTGATTGGGGTAAAATCATTGGTAACCATCTTGGTGCTCCTGAAATTCCAGAGCCAATTAAAAGTGCATTTGATGCTCTTGGTTAGGCTGTTCATAAATCATTTATGGATAATTCCCAATTCATCGTATTTATTTAATATGAAGCTGATGAAAGATAGTTAGTAAGTCCACTAAACTATTGGAAAAGCCTATTAAGTTTGGTAGCTACCTAATTTACTCCAAATGAGAATCATCAGGCTTTTTAGGCCTATCAGCTAGCTCTGTTAGGCCGTCTTCACAGTCGCCGCTATCGCAGGTATTTAAATCACTTTGTGCCTGCTTGTCTTGTTGTAGCACTTGTTTTAAATCTTCCATACGCTGGCGCACGGCTACGCCGTAGCTGGCGTCGTCGCCCCACAGTTCGGCGAGTTGTAGTACGGCAGCGCGGTCGTGGTCTCTAAATAGTTTTCCGGCGCGCTGGGCATCTTCTTTGTTGTTACCTAATAGCTCTAATGCATCTACCGCTAGGTTAATGGCTGAGTCGACCGTTTCGCGGTTAAAGGCATCTACTTTTAAATTAAGTAATTGATACGCGTGGCGGCGGTCGATAGCGCGGGCAACAATTTTAAGCTGCGGGTAGTTTTTATGCGCAAGCTTAATAATTTCGAGGGTTTTGTCTGCATCGTCTATTGCCACAATTAGCATTTGTGCGGTGTGCGCGCCTGCGGCTTCAAGAAGTTCTTGGCGGGCAGCATCGCCATAAAATACGGTATTGCCAAAGCGGCGTAGGAGTTCTATTTGGCTTGGGCTGTGATCAAGTACAGTAATTTCGTAGCCTTGGGCGTGTAATAAGCGCCCCATAATTTGCCCAAAGCGCCCGTAGCCTGCAATTATAACGTGTTTAGCACTGCTAATTTGCTCGGGCTTATCAAACTCGGGCGCGCTGTTACTGGTGCGTTTTTGTAGCTGCTCGTAAGCCATTAATAGCAGTGGCGCAACCAACATTGAAACAGCCACCACTAACGTCACTAGGCTTGTTTGCTCTGGCGTTAATATGCTTAATGTAGTGGTTACACTTAAAAGTACAAAAGCAAATTCGCCGCCTTGTGCCAGCGCTAGTGCAAACAGCAAACGCTGCTTTTTACTAATATTAAAGGTGATAGCAAGGGCAAATAAAATACAGGCTTTTACTACAATAAGCAGCGCAACGAGTGCAATAACGGTTGTAAATTCATCCGCTAATAATTCAAAGTTGATTGATGCGCCAACAGTGATAAAAAACAGCCCTAACAGTAGGCCTTTAAAGGGTTCTATATCGGCTTCTAGCTCGTGTCTAAACTCGCTTTCGGCAAGGACTACACCGGCTAAAAATGTACCGAGTGCCGGTGATAAGCCAATACTTTGCATTACAAGGGCAATAGCCACCACTAAAAATAGCGCAAAAATAGTAAATATTTCACGCATGTGGGTTTGAGCTATGTATCTAAATAACGGCGCCGACACATATTTACCGCCGGCAATAATAGCGGCGATAACCGCTACCGATACGCCAACTTGTTGCCATACCGGCCAGCTTGCAATAATGGAGTCGCTAATGTCTTTTGAGCTACTTTGCGGCGCAAAAGCCAGCAATGGCAGGAGCGCTAAAATAGGAATAATGGCGATGTCTTGAAACAGCAAAACCGAGAATGCATTTTGCCCGGCTTCTTGCTTTAGCCAGCCTTTTTCTTCAAGGCTTTGCAGTACAATAGCGGTTGATGACAGCGCAAGCATTAAGCCAATAGCCAAAGCGGTTTGCCAATGCATGGTAAAAGCCCAATAACAAAACGCAAAAATAGCCGCGGCGGTAAGTACGACCTGTAAGCCGCCAAGCCCTAATATTGAATGGCGAAGCTTCCATAAACGGGCTGGTTGTAGCTCAAGGCCAACCAAAAACAGCATCATCACTACGCCAAACTCGGCAAAGTGCATTACATCTGTTTGATCCCCCACAATACCCAGGGCGTAAGGGCCAATTAGTATGCCCGCAATTAAATAACCAAGTACCGAGCCAAGTCCCACTCGCTTGGCAATAGGTACAGCCACTATGGCCGCCGCTAAGTAAATTAAAGCTATTTCTAACACGCGTATATCCTAATAGTATCAAGGCTTTTAGCATGGCTTAGTGGCTTTAAAAATACAATGGGTCATGTGGCTGAAAATGGATCATTTAGTCATAATTAATCGGCTACTTTTACAGGGCCGTTAATGTTATCAATGCTTACATCGCCTGAGCCCGATTCGGTAATGGTAAGCCCCATAGCGTGGTTTACACGAATATTGCCCGAACCATCTTCAATGGTTACGCTTGCTTGCACGTGCTCAATGACTAAATCGCCAGAGTTATCGTCTACATCAACCGCACCATTAATATTATTAATGGCAATGCTGCCTGAGCCGTCTTCAACAGTTAAGGTGCCGCGCACATTACTAATACGCATATCGCCCGAGCCATCATCAACTTCGGCGTTGCCGCTAACATTATTAATATTTACGCTGCCAGAGCCATCGGTAATCGCTAAGTTACCGGTGATGTTTTCAAGGGTTATATCGCCTGAACCATCTTCAATAGTAAGGTTTTTAGCGCTGTTGATAGATAAGCTACCTGAGCCGTCTTCTATATCTATATTATTTTGCATGGCGCTTATTGCAATGTCGCCAGAGCCATCATCAATATCGAGCATTAAATTACTTGGCACGGTAACCACTAAATCAATGTGTGGCGATTGGCCGCTGTAAAAACGCATACCGCTGGCAGTATTGTTGTTTGCAACTAGGGTAGCTTGTTTGCCATTTTGCTCAAGGGTGAGTGTGTATTCGTCTTCAATGTCGGCGGTAAAAATTGTGGCATCTACACTTATGCTGGTGGCATTGGGCGAGCCTTTTATTTCAAGAGAGCCTGCACCGCTTAATACGTTTAAGTATTCTAGGTTATTACTTGGCAGTGATAACTGCTGAGTTTGTTTTACTGAGGCAACGCTTGGCGATATATGAAACACACAGCCGCTTAATAATAAAATGCCGCCAATAAGTGAAAGTGGTTTTGTAATGTTAGATACAGTTGATGAACTCATGTTTAGTCCTTTGTGTTTGTTATTTATGCATGTTTTGTATAAGCATAGTAGAGCAAAAACGAGACCAATTGTAAGCCATTGATTTTATTGGGGTGAGATGTGTTTATGAAAAGTGGATTTACTAATAAGTGGTTAAATACACTAAGAAGTAATTAAAAAAGGATGCACATGGCATCCTTTTTAAGTGTTTGCTTTTAGGTTATTTATTAAAAGCTGTAAGTAATATTACCGTATAGGAAACGCCCGTCTAATCCGTACGGTGCATATGGCGTGTACGGAAATATTTGGCCAAAGTCAGAGTAACCAATGTTATCTACCGTTGCTTGTGGGTACTGATCGAACAAGTTGTTTGCACCTACTGCAAATTTCCAGTATTCGTCTGGACGGTAGGCTACTTCTAGGTCGGTGATCCATTTAGGGTCTATGTACTCATCGCGATCGGCGGTAGTTGAAATATCAGCCACTTCACCGTAGCGCGTTGCACGAAGGGTGGTTTGCCATTCGTTAAAGTTCCACACTGCTGATAGGTTCCATTTGCTATCTGGCGTGCCTTCTTCAAAGCGGCCTACTTCGCGGCGCGCAAATACCACGTAGTCATCGCCTAGTGAGTTTAACTCGCTTGGGTTGTCATCTACATGTGTTACTTCGGTATCGTTAAAGTTAGCCGCTACGTTTAAACGTAAGTCACCTAAATCGCTTAAATCTAAGTTGTAGGTAGCAACAATATCAACACCTTGCGTGCGCGAGTCGATAGCGTTAGTAAAGTAACGTACGCTTTCTGTGTTTAGCTCGCCGGCATTTTGCAGTATTTCTACTACAGCATCGCCCTCTAGGTTTTCAGACAATACAATACGGTCATCAATATCAATGCGGTAGGCATCTACAGTTAGGCTAAAGCTGCCTTGTGTGTACATAAAGCCTGCCGTTACGTTGACTGATTCTTCGGCATCTAGTTGTTCAGCACCAAGTGCCTGCGCTGCCGCTGAATCGGTAGGGAATAAACCTACTTCAAACGGTTGGTTGTTCTCAAGTACGGTAGAGATTTGGCGGTACGAGCTTTGCGCAAGTGATGGCGCACGGAAACCTGTGCTAATTGCACCACGCAATGATAGGTTTTCGTTAATGCTGTAACGCGACGCAAGCTTTGATGTAAACGTATCGCCAAAGTCGGTGTAATCTTCGTAGCGACCCGCTAAAACAAGGTTCCAGTCTTCTGTTAGGTAAGTATCAAACTCAACAAATACGGCTACGTTATGGCGGCTTTCGTCGGTTACGCTTTCTGGGCCAAAACCAGCTAATACTTGTGCGCCACCGGCAGCAATTGGATTGCCATCGCTATCTAAAGCGGTAATGTAAGAGGCTTCTTCGCCTTGCTCAATTTTGTAGCTTTCGTGGCGGTACTCTGCACCTACAGTAAAAAATACGTCATCTGGCAAGCCAAAATCTAGCACTGTATTTGCCGTAGCATTTACTAAAAACTGATCGTAAACCAATGCACCGTTGTCAAATTCGGTTGGGCTGTCGGCACCTAGAGATGTATTTATACTATTTACAACCCCAAAGCCAAAGTCGTTGCGGCCGTAGTTGGTACTTACATCCCATGTCCATTCGCCAGCTTCGCCTTGCAGGCCTAGGGCAAATGAGTAATCTTGTACGTCGGTTTCAATTTGCGGTAAAAAGCCATCCGGATACACTTCTAAAACGTTGCGGCTGTCTTTTGCACGGCGGTAAAAACCACCTGAGTTACCTTCGCGTTTTGAGTAGCTACCAAACGAGTACAGGTTATAGCCGTTATCAAAGTCGTAACCCATGTTGTAAAACAGTGCGTAGTCTTCAAGCTCTGCTTTACCAAAGCGGTGGTTGTAACGGTCGATGGTAAATTCGCGTGGGTCTAGGCTGCCATCTTCTAAGCGGTCGTATTGCTCGCGCGGGTCAAAGCCTGAGCGCTGCGTAGAGTCGTTATCACGATACTCAATTGATACGTTCACAAAGCCGTTATCTAAAAGCTCAAAACCAGAGTTTGCGCTAATTGTACGACTTGCGCCGTCGTTTACTTCGCGGTCGGCACCGGTATTAAAGGCAAGGTTGCCATCGGCATCTGCGTAGGTGCTTTCTAGCTGAGGTACGCCAGCCATTTGGGTGTCGTACTCGCCGTAGGTTACGCTTACGCTGCCCCCTTCTGAGGCATCTTTAAGTACAATGTTAATTACACCGGCAATGGCGTCTGAGCCGTATTGCGCTGCTGCGCCATCACGTAGTACTTCTACGCGTTTAATGGCTGAAGTTGGGATCATGTTTAAGTCAACAGCGGTAGAACCACGGCCAACAACACCCGCTAAGTTTAATAGCGCGCCAGCGTGGCGGCGTTTGCCATTAATAAGCACTAGGGTGTGATCGGGTGCTAAACCACGTAATACAGCCGGTTTAGCGTGGTCTGTACCATCACCCATGGTGGCGCTTGGGTAGTTAAAGCTAGGTACTTGGTTGGCCAGTATTTGGCTAATTTCTAGTTGACCCGTGCTTTGCATATCACCGCTGGTAATAATATCTACAGGTACGGTACTTTCGGCAATACTGCGCAGGCTTCTGCGGGTACCGGTAACCGAAATCACTTCAATACTTTCTTGTGCTTGAGTGTCTTGTTCTGCAGCAAATGCAGGAGAATAAGACGCGCCAAGCGCAGAGGTAACGGCCAGGCTAAGTGCTACTTTTTTGGCTGATAATTGCTTTAACATGATGTTGATTCCCTTAAGGGCTGCTGACTATTGATTTTTCAAAGGAGCGCATAATATAGAAGGCACTACCTGTGTGCAAAGATAAAAACTGTCTAAGTTATTCTAAGTTGTTAACAACTAAAATGACAGTTTACGCCCGCTATAGACGTTTAGATCGCTCGAGTTGCAATCTTGTGTCGAATGGTTGCGAATTCAAGGGGAGTGTGAGTAAAAGTTATTAAAAAGTAAAAAGGCCACGCGAGTGCTTGGCCTTTATTTATTTTATAAATTACGCAAAAAATTATTCAGGTGCTACTTCTAACGTCGTGAATAAAGCATAACGACCGGCATCTACGCCTTCTTCGTTTACTTTAACTTTGTTAGAGGTTTCGATTAGGTATAGGCCTGGCTCTTTCCAGGTTGTGCTAAACATGCCGTTTTTATCGGTTGTTACTTTTATTTCCCCACGTTCGTTACGGTAGCGTGTATCGCCTTTTAAAATGCTTACTTCAATGCCTTCGCCCGCTGGCTTGCCATCTTGTAGTAACTGAAAACGCGCTTGCTCGCCAACAAATAAATCGTTTGGATGCGTTGGGCCGCTAAGCTCAAGGCCTAAGCCAAGTTGTGCAGGCTTAGAAGTACCGTTACGGCTTACAAATGTATCTACTGTAGATATAACTTTAGTTGTGGTTACATCTTTTGCATTGCTTGGTAATTTAGCTTCTGACTTTTTACCAAATACGCGCTGGCGCTTACCTTCTTCGTTTTTGTAGAAGGTCATGTACATTGGCTTTTGCGTCATGGCAATGTGGTAAGTACCTTCTTCTTTTAGGCTTACCGCCGCTGAGCTTTTACGCTTTAGGTAATAAGCACGAATGGTCTCAGATACTTCTTCGCCGTTTGGTGCAAGGGCCATAAGTAGTGTGTCGTCGTACTCTGCGCCTTTTTCTTTTGGCTTAAAGGCTTTGTCGGGTGCAAATATTTCGTTAGAAATACTCGCGTCAATCATTACGTAGTGCGCTTTGTCGCCAGATAATGACGTGTGCGAAGGTAATAACCAGCGCCCATGTGCACTTGCCGATGTAGATACCAGCGCCGATAAGCTAAGTGCGCCAATTAAAGCCGTTTTTAATAAATTAATTTTCATTGTATTTCCTTAAATTCAAATGATTAAGTAGCAGCTACTTAGTGCTTACGGTTACAAAACTTGTCGAAAATTCTTTTTTACCTTCAATGGTCACTTTGCCAGCTTGCGATAAATCAAGCTCTACGCGGCTGTAATCACGGCCGCCTTCTTCGCGCACAACCTCAATGTTTAAAAGGTATTTGCCAGGCTTTACGGCATTGCCGTCTAAATCTTTACCTTGCCAATCAATGGTGTAAGTACCTGCACGCTTAGTTGCACCACTTATGCCGTCAAAGTTAATGCCGGTTTTACCTGCTTTACGCCACCATTGGCGCAAATCTTTAAACCATTCTGCTTTTTGAACCCATAGCGCAAGCGTCGTTACGTGTTTACGCTTTGGCGTTTCTAGCCAAACAGCTACGTATGGGCGATGGTAAGGTTGTACATCAAGATCGGGTAGAGTTAATTCAATCTCTAGCTGCGGCGTTTGTGCCTGCGCAGTTGTTTGAAATAATGCGGCAACCATTAATAGTGCTGCACTTAGTACCGTACTTACTTTTAACATTAAGACACTCCTTTAATTTGTGGCACCCAACATAAATAAATAACCAAAGGCGTTGCTATGCCTAAAACGGTTATCCATATTCCTGCTAAGCGTTTTTTTCTGTTTTGAAATAAAATAATCATCCCGGTGATTGAAAAAATAATCATCAATACCGCTGAAATATCAATAACCCAGCTCCACACGGCGCCACTGTGGCGGCCTTTGTGTAAATCGCCAATCAGGCTTAAAAAGCCACCGGTTTGGTAATCTAGGTTTAGCTCACCGGTTGTAAAATCAAGCTCTGCGTAAGCAAAACCTGCCGGTAGTGGGTAGTCGAGCATAACCAGCGCGTCTTCTTTTTCCCACTCAATGCTTTTAACTTTAGTGAGCGCGTATTGCTCGGCAAAAAACGCTTCTATGTCTGGGTAGAGGGTGGGTAATGTATCTAGTTGAGTATTCGCTTTAGCCATTAACGCTTGAGGAATAGTGGTGCTTACTTGGCCGTTGTTTTTGTCGTTTTTAAGCCAATCAACATGGTTAAGTACAATGCCGCTAACGCAAAATAAAATAAGCAAAAAAAACAAAGCTGTAGAAATATAAATATGGAGCGCACGGCTTGTGCTGTACAAAGCCCGCTTATTAATAAACGCCATAAAAACAGTAATTAAATTAAATTTAGAACATGATAATCATTTGCATTAACTATTACAAATTTACTTACTTAACTTTACATTAAATTTTTGGCTAAACGGTGTGTGCATGCAAAAAAGGGCGGTTATTTAGCGCTTGGTGGGTGCGAGGGCCTTAAAATTAGGTAAATCATAACGGCTATTTCAATTACGCCAACAAGGTAAATAACCCAAACAGGGGCGTTTGAGTAAAGCAAAAATACAAAACCAATAAGCATACCAATCGCGGCGTAGCATTTTGCTTTTACAGGCACTACTTTATGCGCTTGCCATTGTTGTAAGGTAACGCCGTAACGAGGGTGGTTAAGTAGCCAGTGTTCAAGCGCTGGTGATGAGCGAGTAAAGCAGGTAAGCGCAAGAATAAAAAAAATGGTGGTAGGCATAACCGGCAGCACAATACCAATAATGCCAAGAGCCACTAATAATAACCCAAGTGCTTTAAGCCATAAGTTTTTATAACAAATAAATACTGCTTTTATATTCACTTAGGCTCTTTTAAGTAATGGCTGTTAGTTAGGATTGTAGGCCAAATAGTTATAAAATCGAACCCTATAAACGCAAAAAAGGGCAAACTAAGTTTGCCCTTTTAACATACTAAATATGTGTTACTTATTTAGAAGTAGTAACCTACGTTGATGTTAAAGCGACGTTCTGTGTCGCCATCACCTGCAACAGAGCCACCAATAAATGGCTGGTTACGTGCTTGAATAAAGTCAAAGTAAGTAAATAATGCACCGGCCGATACGCTCATGCCTGTTACGTTCATCCACGTATCTGGGCTGTCGTCAGACTTGTCGTAAATAATGCCGTAATCGTTGTAAAATTGAACGCCTGTTACTGGGCCCCAATCAAGCGATAGGTCGTAAGCTACGTTAAAGTTGGTCATGGTTGCTTCGCTTGATACGGTATCGTAGTAATCAAACGCGCCAACTACAAAGCGGTTGCTGTTGTCGTCTAGGTCGTAGTCGTACTCGCCGTGCTGAAATTGAATATTCCAGTTATTAATTTGGCTATTTACATGAAACGCCCATGCGCCGTAGTTACCTGCACGGTCGTTACCGTCGTGCAAACCACCGCTTAGTAGTGATACGCCAATATCGGTTTTAGCGTTTTCACTGTGCTCAATTTGATACACTGTACGGCCAGCAAAAGTATTGTACTCACCAAGGCGCGAACCTGGTGCGTCGTAGGTGCCTTCGGTTGTTGCACGGCTACCAACAATATCGTAAGAGTAACGTTCGTTAACTTCTGAGCTGCCATCAACGCCGCCTACTTCATCATTTTTGAAAAAGCCGAGGTCTAGTTTCCAGTTGTCTTTAAGTTTACGGTTTACTGTCACACCTAAATCAAAGTCATCTTCTAGGCCAACGTAGTAGTTGGTGCTAAAAAAGTAGCTGTGTGAGTTGTATGGGCCGTTACCAAACGGTACAGGTGCAATACCGGCTTGCGCTTCCCAGCCATCTGTAAATTCGTAACCTAAGTATGCATACTTAACAATGGTCATGTAATCGTAAAAACGAAAATCACCATTTACAGAAATATCGCTAATTTCACCCGATAAGTTAAGGCGAAATACTTCAAAGTCTAAATCGCCGCCACGGTCTTGCGTGTCTTCATCGTAGGTGTTTGTGCTGTAGTTAAAACGTACGGCACCGCCAATTTTAATGCCTTCATCTTCTTGTTCAGGCGCAGCTGCGGCAACAACAACTTCTTTGTTGTCGGCCTTTTTACTGATCTCGGCAACTTGTTGTTCGTGTTGCTTGTTGATTTGGCTTTGCTTTGATTTTTCATCAGCAAGCTGCTGTTCAAGCAACTGCATTTGTTGCTTAAGCTGCTTTAATTGGCTTTGTAGTGTGTCGAGATCGGCTGCATGAGCAGTGCTTGCTGCACCGCCAAGCATTAGTGCTAGCGTTAATTTTGAGAGTTTAGTCATTGTTGATGCTCAGGTTTTGATTAAAAAATAAAAAAATTCAAGGTGCCCAAAGGCCCCTTACGAATGATGTAAGAACTAATTTAAATTTATTTTTTATTTTTTTTATTTATTTGGTGTTTGAGTTAACGCGCCTACCTCTAACAGAGGTGATGCGTCTAACTTATCAGCATCCATCATTGCTGCAACGCGTTGCATAGATGAAAGCAATAAACTTTGCTCCCACTCTGCAAGTGCAGAAAACTTTTCAATAAAGTGTTCTTGCAGTGGCTGAGGTGCTTTTTCTAGTAACTCTTTCCCTTGCTCGGTGAGGTATAAGCTCACTCGGCGTTTATCCATTTGACTACGAACGCGTGTTACAAGGTTTCTGCTTTCTATTCTATCAAGAATATTAGTTACAGTAGCCGGGCTTAAGTTAACATTCTGAGCGATACGGCTTGCTGTTATTCCATCGGTGTGCGCTACTTCTTGCATTATAAGCAATTGTGGGCCTGTTAAACCTGATGTTTTATTTAGCTGCTTAGAATGTAAGTCAATCGCGCGGATTACTTTACGTAAAGAAACTAATAATTCGTCATATTTTTGCATTTGCTTATCTCGTCGATGGGCCAAAGGTGTGCCGTAATCGCGAAATGTTACACATCAAATAAATTGAATTCAAATAATAAATTAAGCTTGAGCCCATGTTTATTGGTTTTTATTAGTTTGAGCAGAAACTAAAATAGTATAATTTTGTTTAAAACTTATTAAATGTTATTAGCATATTGTTTGCATTGTGGTGCGCACACTACGTATGTTGTGAATAATTGGCAAGTCTTATGGTTTAGACTTTAGTATTATACCCACCTGCATTAATACCTTAATAAATTTAACATGCGTTTGCCTAAGCTTAGCCGCGGTTTTACTGCCTTAAAGCATGGCCATTATTTATACGCATTAGTGTTATTTATAACAGCTGTTATTAATTGGTAATTGTTTGTAAGTTAGCTGTGTATGTATTAATCGCCAATGAACAAATTATGCACGCAATGTTTAGTGAGTATAGCGTATACTTTGCACATGCATTATTGTTTATATGCACATGTTAAAAATCTTTAATATCAGCATTGTAGGGAAAAACATGAAATTATCGCCATCAGTTAGCATTGAACAAAGCGAAACCGGCCTAGAGTTTATAAAAGTTGCGAGCTCAAAGTGTGATGCAAAAATATTTTTGCAAGGCGGGCAAATTACCGAGTTCATCCCAAAAAATAACAAGCCACTTATTTGGGTCTCTAAAAATGAGACGTGTGAAGAAGGGGTGAGCATTCGCGGTGGTATTCCTATTTGTTGGCCTTGGTTTGGTAATCATGAAAATCAAGATTGGCCAGCGCATGGCTTTGCACGTACCAGTTTATGGCAAGCTGATGCTGTGCATGAAGATGATGAGCACATTACAATTAGCTTAAACTTACCCATGAAATTAGTTAACCCAACGTATTGGCCGCACCAATCGGCGTTAAAGGTTGAGTTTGTTTTGAGCGAGCAATTACAGGTGCGTTTAACAACCACTAATTTAAGTAATAGCCCTTTTAGTTATACGCAGGCTTTGCACAGCTATTTTCCTACCTCAGATATAAAACACACCCATGTAGAAGGTTTACAAGGCGCGCAATACATTGAGTTTGGCGAAGGGCCGTTTGCGCAAAATGCCCCAGTGGAGTTTACCCGCGAAACCGATATGGTTTATACCCAGGCCGCTAAGCAGCAACACATTCACACCCCTGATGGGATTATTAATGTAAGCCGCGAGAACTCAAGCTCGTGTGTGCTGTGGAACCCATGGATAGAAAAATCTAAGCGTTTATCTAATTTTGCTGACGATGAATACCTGAGCATGGTGTGTTTAGAAGCCGCCAATGTGTTAGAAGATAGCGTGACACTTGAGCCTAAACAAAGCCATACGTTAGTTACAACAATCAGCTGGGCTAACAGTCAGTAAATAGGAAAGGTACTTAAAATCGTGTTTGATAATCAGCAAGTAATGGATTTACCAAAGCATAGCGAAATACAGCTCAACCCCTTGGCCGATAAAGCGTTACTGCACGTGCAACTTAATTGGCTGGCGTTTTACATTCCTTTTTGCGCGGTACTGTTTGCTGTTTGTTACTTTAACGAAGCGTTTGCTAACAAAGCACAAACCTACTTGCTGATAGGCGTGCCTATTTTAATATTGATTTCAATGCTTTATAACGCCCTGAGTATTAAGCTGCAGGGCTTTGCACTGCGCAATCACGATATTGCGTTTAAAAAAGGGGTTATTTGGCAGCAAATAACTATTTTGCCCCTCGCGCGCGTACAGCATATGGAAATTCACCAAGGCCCCATTGAGCGAAAACTAAAGTTAGCCAGTTTAAAGTTATTTAGTGCCGGCGGGGTCAGTGCTGATTTACAAATAAGTGGCTTAACCCACGAGCAGTGCAAAAACATACGCCAATTTGTACAAAATTATCGCCAAGACGGCACACCCGCGCAGGTTGAATTAGCAAATGAGTAATACCATTAGCGAGGAGCAAAGTAGCTCACTACATTGGCAAAAAGTATCGCCTTGGGCGGTGTTGTATTTTGTGGTGTATTTTAGTGTGCGCTTTGTAAAAGACGGGCTTTTAAACCTGCTGCCTATGCTTGTGGTGTTTGTAACACAAGTAGAAAACAAGCTGTTTTGGGCGCAAGTTGCAGGTGCTATTGCGTTAGTGACACTGCTAATATATTCAATTTTATATTACATAAATTTTAAGTTTTGCATTAGCAACGATCACGAAATTTTGCTTAACAAAGGGGTGTTTAAAAAAGAGCGCCTAACGCTAAAATTTTCGCGCGTGCAAAACGTTAATATTGCTGAGCCCTTTTATTTTACGCCCGTTAATTTGGTTAATTGTATTTTTGATGCCGCAGGCAGCGTAACCCAAGAGGCGGTATTGCCAGGTGTTACCAAAGCCTATGCACAGCAAATGCGTAAACAAATTTTTGCCTTTAAAGCGCAGCAGCAACCCGACGAGCAAACACCCTCCAGCGAGCATTTTGAAGCAGAAAATAGCTTACGTATCAGTAATAAAGAAATCGCTAAATTTGGCTTAATGTCTAATATGGCTATATTAGCAATGGCCGCTATTGCGCCTTTTATAAATGTGTTGGTTGATTTTTTAGAGCAGCAAATTATTGCTAAGGTAGAGGGGTTTTATCAGCAAGAGCTTGGTTTACTGGCAAGTGCTGCAACCTTTGCCATGATAACGCTTATTGCTTTGCTTGTTTTAACGGCTGTGATGTTGTCGGTAGGTATGTCGCTTATTCGTTTTTATAACTTTGAGCTTTACTTTAAAGGCCAAAAATTTAAACGTATTGCCGGCTTATTAGAGCGCCATCAGTTGTCTATGAGCATGGATAAAGTGCAATCTATAGTTATAAAACAAAACCTAATGGGGCGGTTACTAAAGCGTTTTACCGTTGAGTGCTTACAAGCTAGTAGCGGGGGTATAGCGGCGGGCGTGGCTGCTAAAAAAAATAAACAAACCTTAGTGTTACCCGTTTTAAATAGCGAGCAAGTAGATAGCGTTTGCCAATGGATTTACCCGTGGTTTAATAGCAAAAAATTGCAGTTTAACGGCGCAGAACGTGCCTTACTTTATAAAAACTTGAGCTTTTATGCCTTAATTCCAAGCGCTATTGTGCTGTTAGGTTGTTATTTAGGCGACTTTAATGCCTGGCTTAGCTTGGGAGTATTACTTATTTTAGCGGGATTAGTAACGCTTGCTTATCAGCGTTATGGCTATTATTTGCATGAAGACAACGGCCGTTTTTACATGGTGGTACGCAAAGGTATGATAGGGGTGCATTATCGTGTGTTTGAACTGTATAAAGCGCAAAGTGCACGCAGTATTAGTACCTACTTTATGCGCCGCGCAGGGCTTAAAAGCCTGTATATACAACTTGCATCAGGGTTTGCCTTTATGCCCTATATAAAGCAGCAAGATGCTGATTACATAATTGATTTTACTCTTTATCAGGCAGAGTCAACGCAGCGTAACTGGATGTAATTATACCAATCGACTTACATACTTAGCCTTTTTAGGTTGCCAAATAAAGCGTTAACGGCGTTATTAATCTTTCATGTAAAACAAGGCATTGCTTAATTTAAAAGCTTATAAATTATACACTTTCATAAGCTTTGTTACATTTTTTTACTGCAACATTAGTTGGTTTAATAATACTCTAAGTGGTATCAATCATTTAAAGGATTATTATGAAAAAATCACTCATCGCTGCCTCTTTGTTATTAGCCACACCTACCTTAGCTGCTGATTGGCAAACTATTTATACCGAGCACTTTAATGTGCATTACAGCACCGAAAACGCCGATTATGCTAAATCGACAGCGGTCGAACTTGAAATAGTACGCAGGAAAGTGCTTGAGCAGCAAAACCGAGCGCTCGATAAAGTAGTTGATGTGGTGGTGTTTGATCCCCTAAATGCGCCCAACGGCTTTGCTTTACCTACTTCTAATAATCCTTTAATGGCCCTTTTTACCACGCCCCCACAATCAGATACGGTGGTTTCTAACATTAGTGGCTGGCAGCAATTACTGATATTACACGAATATATTCACTTAGTGCATTTAGCGCAGCCCACACGCAACACGTGGCAGCAAAAAATACGGGGTGTGTGGGATATTTACGACTTAACTTACAGTGATATGCCGCGCTGGGTAGCCGAAGGTTATGCAACCTTACTTGAGTCAAAAATGACGGGCCGAGGGCGATTATTTGATAACTACACTGAGTCAATGCTCATTGAGTTTGCCCAGCAGGGGGCATTGCCTAGCTATAGCCAGCTAAGCGATACAGAGGGCGGTTTTATGGCTGGCTCTATGGCGTATTTAATGGGCAGCCGGTTTTTAAATTGGCTAGAGCAAACTTATTCAGCGCAAATGCTCGATGCTGTTTGGACACGTATGCAGGCAGTTAAAAAGCGTGATTTTAACGAGGCCTTTACTGGGATATTTGGCCAAAGTGCGGCTAAGTTATATGGCCGCTTTATTGCACAATATACTTATAAAGCGATGGCAAAAGAGCAGTCAGAGCCTGCGCTTAACAGCGAGCTGTGGTTAAAGCTTAACTTATATGCAAGCAACCCTGCGCTTTCAAAAGATGGCAGTAAACTTGCGATTGTTGAGCGCGATAAAGATAAAAAAACCAAGCTTATTATTTATAGCACGCAGGATAATACTAAAGCTGAAGATGAATTTACAAAAGCACAAAAAGCGCTATTAGAAAACGATGCATTGGATATACCCGATAACGCCCCGAGTGTATTTAAACGTGAGAAAAAGCACGTATTAAATCAAATAAACAGAGCGGGAATTGCTAATCCACAATGGGTAAATAACAGTACACTTTACTTTAATGCTTATACACGTGAAGAGACGGGTATTTATAACAAAGTGTCTGATATTTTTAGTTATAACACCGAAACCGGAAAAGTTGAGCAGTTAACTAAACTTGCTGGCTTACGCCGCTTTAGTGTTACAAACAATGGAGAAACCCTTTACGCCGAGCAAGTACGTGGTGGCTACTCAGAATTAGTAAAAGTAGACTTAACAACGCAAACCATTACCCCTTTATTTACTAAAAGCTTAAAAACAGCTTACGACTACCCAACTTTTAGCCCTGATGAAACCCAATTAGCTTATGTATCAGCCAATTTAAATGAGAATTGGCAATTGTATATACAAGATGTTGCCAATAATACTCGCCAAGCCGTGCCTATGCCAAACGGGTACCAATACCTAAGCCAACCCAGCTTTAGTAAAAACGGAGAAAAAATTTACTTTGTAGCCGGCTTAAAAGGCTCAACCGATATTTATAGCTACCATATTACAAGTAGCACATTAACTAAACTTACTCAGGGCCAAGAAGCCGTTGCCCACCCGCTAGAAACAAACGAAGGGGCATTACTTTATTTATCTATTACTGCTGATGGGCCTAATGTAAAGCAACTACCGAGTACGGTAGAGGGTGAAATAGTCACTGATTTAGCACTTGATAATAGCGCGCCATTGCTTTTGGTTGATCAGTACACTTTGCCTAAAGCAAAAATATATAGCGAAAATGTAGGTAAACAAAGCAGCTACGATGTGCTTGATCAGCGTGCGAGCCTAGCGCTTGGCGCACAGTATTACTCGGCCGCTTCAAGTGCTTTAAATATAAATATTAAAAGTAGTGACTTACTTAAACAGTTAGACCTTCAAGCGGGCTATAGTGTTGATCTAAATGATGATGCTTTGCATGGCGGATACGCCCAAGCAAAATATAATGCACTGCCAGTTAAGCTTAAATTGAGTGTATTTGATTATGATTTAAATACCGCAAAACAATACCAAGCGAGCGAAAATGCAGAAGTATCTGCACGAGGTGGTTTTGCAGCCTTAAGTTACCCGATTAAATACGCGGCGTTTAGCATAACGCCAGAGCTGGCTTATAACTATACCGATTATAAGCAAGACTATAATAAATGGGCACGCATAGGCATTACACAAAGCTGGCAGTACGACCGCCAAGCATTTGCTATAGGGCAAAGTGTTAATGCCCAGTATTACGATGGCAGCAGTAAAAAAAATAATTGGGATGGCTACGATTTAGCGGCCAAAGTATTTGGTAAAGCGTTTGATGTGCCGCTTTATATTAATTTTACTCAAAAGCAGCGCGATGATAGCAGCTTAGCGCTAGGCGGATTTAGCTCAAACCTAATTAGCGAGCACCAAAATAGTGAGTTTGTGCTTTCATCAGAGCTGCCATTTTATAGCACAACTGCTGAGCGCTACATGGGTTATGGCGGTGGTTTTAGCTTTAAAGAAGGCATGCCATGGCTTTATTACAAACAGCACCAGGTAGATGATGCGGTATACGCACAAAGTTATGGTTTAAAATATCAAGGCAATTTTAGCTTTGGATTAGGCCCAGTCGGTGTGAACGATTTAACCTTTAATATGGGATTATCCCGCGTAGAGGGCGATAGCTTTGAGGATGAAATGCGCGGCTGGTTGAGCTTTTACTACTCGCTTTAAGTAAATTGCTATAACACGCTAATGCACTTGTGTAATAAGTGCATTAGCAAAAGCCGCGTTTAAACTAATTTAAAATAAAGATGATTAATTGTGCTTGTTTAGCGACGCAAGCTTAGCTTGATATACGTTTAGCCTTTCTTTATTGCGCTCATACTGGATGGCTTTTTCAAGCAAACTTTGTGTTTGCGCTGTGTTACCTTGTTGGTAGCGAATTTTAGCCAGCTCTAAATAGAGCTCCGATATATAAGGGGCTTTTGCAATGGCGAGTTCGAGTTGTTTTTTAGCTTGAGTGACCTTGCCCTGATGTAAGTTATTTTTAGCAATAACGAGTAGCTCGTAGGGATCTTTTTCTTTATCAACAAGCTGGCTTGTTAGGCGTTTTTCTAGTGTTTTATCTCCCAGCTCTTTTGCTAATATTCGATAGTTATTAATTAAATTTATACTTATATCGTTTCTATCAAGCGCGGTTTGGTAAATCATGTGAGCGCTTTTTAAATCGCCTGCACGGCGGTGCAGCACGCCGGCTATATTAAATAGTTCTGCATCGTTTGGCGTAAAGCGGTTGGCTTGCATAATTAAAGAGTAAGCCTTATTAAGGTTGTTTTCGGCTAGTGCCGTAGCGGCTAAGTTGCTATAAAAATTAGAGAGTAAATCGTTATACGTAGCGCTGCCTGAATAAAAGCTGCCGCGGGTGGGGAAGTAATCAATTAACGTGCCTGCGCGAATTATTACAATAATATCTTCATCTGTTTCTTTTTTTGGGGCGTAAATTTTCGTTCTAAAGTGGTTAGCAACATAAATTACATTGCCTTCTTTGGCATACACAGGTTCGCTCGTCATTTCTTGAAAGCTGGTTTCGAGGTTTAAAAGCTGCGCATAGCTTTGCGTTAGTATGGCTAAACTAATGCAGTTACCTTCTGAGCGTTCAATCGATTGTTGGGCTGTGAGGGTGGCGCCATCATACTTAAAGTTGGTGAGCTGGTTTTGCAGGTAATTAAAAATAATTTCATCAGCGCGTACATTGTTTAAACGCGAGTGTGCGTAGGTTAAAAACGCGCTTTTTTCAGGCTCCGACAGCTCAAAAATACTGTGCTCGCTAGGTGTTTTAACCTGCTCGAAAAGCGAGTGATTTATTATATGGGTAAGTTGTACTTTTTTAATTGGCGCTTCAGGCGGGGTACTACTGCAAGCAGCTAGCAATAAGCTAAGTGTAAAAACTAAATATTTCATATATCACCTCACTGTGATTTTTAACATTACAGTGAGGTGATTTTTTAATCAAGCACTTACAGTGCGGTGTTTACTTAAGCGGTTTTTTTGAGACTGTTTTTTACGCTTACGGCGAGTAAACCATAAATAAAAGCCAGTACCGCCAAGCCAAACTGGGCTTAAACCAATAACACACCAAATTATTTTACTAATGAGCCCTGCAAAATAACCAAAGTGTAGCTTTCTAAAGCTATCAATTACTTGCCAACCTACACCCACTTCGCGAATGTCCCAGTTAGCCATATGCTCGCCCGTTAGCTTATTATAAGTCACGGTATTGGCATATTCACTGGCAAGCGGGTTGCTGGTATCAACCTCACCAAATAACGTTATGTTTTCGTCTGGCTCAAGCGGCATTACTAAAAACGTACCATTAAAGGTGGGTATTTGCTTTTGGCTGTCATCAAGTACCTGCTGAAAAGAAATCTCTTCATTGTATAAATTTTTAGTTAATACAAAGTGCTCTTCTTCTGCGTGTTCAATTACTTCGTGATACCACACCGCGCCATTAAAGTAGCCGCCGGTGATGGCTAAAATTATAATAATTGGCGAGCCAATTACACCGGTCATTTTATGAATGTCGCTAAGCACTATTTGCAGTGTGGCGCGCCAGCGTACACTAAATAACCGCTGCCAAAACTTACGATAAATAATAAGACCTGTAATACCCAGTACTAAAAAAAACACCGCAAAAAAGAACCCTAAAACAGTGCCAGTTTGCCCTGGTAAGCTTTTTAAATCGTTAAGTAAAAAGGTGTAATGTAAGTCTAAAAACCAGTCGGTAAAGTAATGGCTAGTGCCTACTGGCTCCGATAAAATATTGCCCGTGTATTGATCTAAATGAAATTTATACCAGTCCTCTGTACCGCGTTTAATTAAATAAACCCGATCAGCAGTATCATCGTTAAATATTTCCCAGCTACCAACAACATACTCAGGGTAGGTTTTTTGAGTTTTTGTTATAAGTGTATCAATAGGTAAGCGGTTGGCTTGTTGTTGTACAACAAAGTGACTGTCTGGCATTAGTAAGCCGTCAATCTCGCTTTTAAATACCAAAACGCTACCAGTTATACTGATAACAAGCAGCGGAATAAGCGCTATAAGGGCTACCCAGCTGTGAATTTTAAAAAGTGTTTTTCTCATAGTTTATTTTTTGTGTAATTGCCACGGACCTGCGTATGATAACAATTATCAGTTCTATTTCATAGTTGTGCGATGAATGCACAATAATTGTTTTAGAGCGAGCCGATCTCTAGAGTAAAATGCGTTTAAGCTGAGGTGTAAGGTTGGTAACTTTTAAATGCAAAGCGGCCCAGGTGTTCACTTAAAGTAACGCTTTTTGTACAGCTATCTTGCCAGTGCCTAATATAGGTTTACGCTAATTTGTTGAGTAAAATGTATTCATCATTACAATGCGCGCTCACTTTAAAACCCTTTTAAAAACATATGTTTATTTATTGTTTCAGGTGGGTTTTATATTAACATTTAAGTAACGAACGAGGTTGTTTTGGCGCACTATCTACCTATTTTGTCGGCTTTTATTTTAGTTTTTAGCTTTTTACCGCTATTGAGCAAAATTAGAAAGAATCGCAGTGTGTCGGGGTTATCACTATTAATGATGACCTTTGGTTTAGCGCAAAGCCTCTACTTTATTACCTACAATATTTATTTTGAACGCTACTTTATTGCTTTACCATTTTTTGTAACTGGGGCGCTAAGTGGCTTAATTTTATATTACTTTGCACGCTATAACGCCGCAAAAGCAGAACGTATACAGCTTGTGGCTATGCTTGGCTTTTCGTTATTGCCTTTTTTATTGCTTTTAAATAAAAGCCTAGAAACATCATCGGTGCTCAACGCCCTTACATACGTAGGGCTGGTAATGAGCTCAGTGCGGGTTATGCCGCAAACGTATAAAACCTTACGCAGTGGCAATATTAGCAATTTAAGCGCCCGCTACTTTAGCTTACAGTTTGTAGCAGGTACCTGTGGCTTATTTGTAGAGCTAAGCAGTGCTATGCCCAGCACCTCGCATATTTTAATGTTTGTTATGCTACTACTTACAAATGCCGTGCAATTTGCATGTATGCAATATTATAAAATGCGCCCCGCAATGGCTTAAAAAACAATCGTCTTCTATTTATATTGTGCTAAATATGTGGCAAGTTACTTTATCAAATAAAAGGATAAAGTATGAATTGGAATCAGTTTGGCTACATTTGCCGTGTCTATAGTTCTAAAACATTAAGTGCCGCACAAAAAGAAGAGCTAACCACACAATCGTATTTAGCCGTTTATGCTAATAAATATACAGACAGTAAATTAGCCACTTGCCTTGCAGCAAAATTTGCCCTGCAAGATGCAGATATTTTGCAAAAACAAGCCCTGCATTATCAATGTGTACCGCAGCTAGTTAGCGGGTATAAATTTGAGCACAAAGGCATTTTTAGCTATTTAACTGCTGTTTTTTTTATTTATGTTTTTTCTTCGCTTTTATATCAGTCTTTTGTTGTTCCTACATTTGTAGAGATATATAGCAATCATATGGCTTCTTCCGCGCACACCTTAGGTGATTACTTTTCTTATTGGTATGTGCCAATTATTCTATTGGTTTTACTGCAAAGCATTATTTTTATAGTAATTTTTAAAATTAAAAATGCATGCGCTTTAACCGACTCGCAGCCTTTTATTGGTTTATCAAAAGCTTTACTTCCCCGCAGTTTAATTAAGAAATACGATCGCCTAATGACAACGCTTAACTTTGCGGTAAATTTCAAAGAGGATGAAAACGCCGCAATAGTCGAAACTAAACATTTGGCTAAGTGTGATTCGTTAGGCTACGAAACTCATGAAGAGTTTAAAGTGTTACTTGAGCAGCAGCTGGAACAATTTAATTTGCAGGCTAAAGGCTTTATAAATAAGCTGGTTATTCTGTATGGATTAGTCATTGTTGTGTCAATTTACTTATTTGTGAAAGCGGCTTATCAACCAATTTTTATGCTAGGAGAAGTGTTATGAAGTCAAAAGGATTTACGCTAATTGAATTGATGGTCGTAATTTCTATTATTGGTATTTTGGCGGCTGTTGCTTTACCTCAATACAGTAAATATATGCAAAAAGCTGAACTTGTTGATCCGCTTGCTATGGCCGCAGTAATTAGAGAAGACGTAACTACGTATTACATTGAAAACAGAGAGTTTCCTAAAAATAATAAACAAGCAAATGTGCCTGAAAGTAAATATTTAATAGGAAATCGAGTGACAGGTATTGCCATAGAAAACGGTGCAATTAACATTAGCTTGGGGAATAAAGCCTCGCAGCCTTTACAAAATACAGTTTTAACTTTTAGACCCGCAGTCGTTACTAATAGCCCCACAAGTCCTATTGCATGGTTATGCGGTTTTGATGAACCTGTTGTAGGGATGCAAGCTGTGGGTGAAAATAAAACGACAGTACCTAAAGATGTATTACCTTCGGCTTGTTTATAACTAATTTAGGGGGGAACCTATGCAACTCACCATCCATCAAATTGATGCGTTTACCAGCGAGTTATTTAAAGGCAATTACGCGGCAGTGATCCCGCTTGAGTCGTGGCTTAGTGATGAGTTAATGCTTAATATTGGCGCTGAAAATAATGTTTCTGAAACTGCGTTTACTTGCCCACAGGCAGATGGCAGTTTTGCAATACGTTGGTTTTCGCCATTAATGGAAATAGATTTTTGCGGCCACGCTACGCTCGCTGCTGCGTATGTTTTATGCGAGCAGCACAACCTTAGCCAAGTGCGCTTTAACGCCGCGGCTGTAGGGGAGCTTATTGTTAATAAAAATAGCGATGGCAGTTTTGCTATGACCTTTCCTAAACAAGCGCCAGATGAAGTACAAACCATACCCGATGCGCTATTGAAAGGGTTGTCTATACAACCAATTAAGGTGCTTAAAAACCGCCAAGCCTATTTTGCTATATACGAAAATGCTCAACAAATTCATGATTTAACCACTGAGTCTGATTTGTTAAAAACCTTATATCCACTTGATGTGGTCGCCACAGCGAGTTCTGCTGAGTACGATATTGTGTCTCGTTATTTTTGGCCAGCAAGTGGTGGCGAAGAAGACTTTGTTACGGGCTCTATTCACACCGGCCTTGCCCCTTACTGGGCGCAGCAATTAGGTAAAAATAAATTAAACGCGTATCAGGCTTCAAGCCGTGGTGGTTTTATACAATGCGAAGTAGGCGAAAATACAGTGACCTTAACCGGTAACGCTGTGCGGTATTTAAAAGGCACAATTTATTTATAAATTAACAGGCCACGTATTACGTGGCCTGTTTGATTTAGTTAATTAAGCTTCTAACGCTTTAGCAATTAAGTGATCAATATACTTTTTATGCGCTTTAGTTGTTGTATCGGCTCCCCATCCTATGCTTGTATCAGCTATTTGCGTTAGCTGATAGAGCGCGGCAGTTTTTGCCAAATTGTCGTGTTTACTGGCTTTGCCTAGGCCTGCAATAGTAATAAGCTGATTTACATACTCTATTTGTAGATTGCGGCTAACAGACGTGCTCTCTTTGCTATCAACAAAAATACTGGCAGTTAGGTCGTCCATAAATTGCGTTAGGCTATATTCGTTACCGTACAGCGCGGTGTCTGAAATACGCAGCATAACAGCAGGGTGCAGCAATTGCGCAAGTACTGTTTTTTGCATGCCTAAAATCATTTTGTGCGCTTTAGGGTCTTCATTTTTACCATAATGGCTAAAACCACGACGCTGTTGCTGTAAATAGTTATACAGTGGTTGCATGCTAGTGAGTACATCTGGCGCAAATACATATTTAGCAAGTATGTTCATTGCTTGTGTTTGGCGCTCAAGCGGTACGGGGGTAAAGGGTTTATCAGTATGCTGGTCGCCCACAACTGCGCGTTCAACATATACGCCACCTATTTGGCGAGAAACAATGCCCGCTTGCGAGCGGTATTGGCCAAATAAACTATTAGCTGAGGTAACCAGCTGTTGGTAAGACTCACCTTTTACTGTGGCTTTATCTTTTAGCTCAGTAAATAACGTATTAATTAGCGCCATACGGTCGGCGCCATAGGCTGCAGGGTTTGATGAAAGGTCGCCTATCATTACGCGTGGGTCTATATGGCGACCCGGTGCGCGCATGTCGTCGGCATCGTTACCAAAGGCAAGCGCATGCTCGCTAGAGCGCGCTAATATAGTATTTAGGCGTGCGCGCTCTGCGGCTTCATCTTCAAGTGCTGTGCTGTAGCCATAGTTTATAGCCCAGTCGTCATAAGGGCCTGGTTTGGTTTGAAAAATATCGCCTTGTTGCACACCAATGGGGGCTATGTTGGCCGGCGCATAATCCATCACTGAGCCTGTAACTATGCCTTGGGTTTTGGTTTTATCATGAACCTCTTTTTCATCCCACAAAATAGACGATTTCATATTGTGGTTTAAGCCTAGTGTATGGCCTACTTCATGAAGAATTAACTGAGTTAAACCTTGGCGAATCATTTCATTGTCATCAATGGAGGCACCTGTTGCTAAGCCTTTAGCAAGTAATAGGTTTTGTTGAATTTCATGGCCTAGTGAGCAATTTAAATCGCCACTTGTGTGCAAGCTTTCGCCGTGGCTCATTGTGCCTTGTGTGTAAAGCGTGTCATAAATCCATCGGTTTTTCATAAACACAAACTCAAGCATAATGTCTGAGCCAAGTATTTCACCGGTTAGCGGGTTGGCCAGAGCCGGCCCGTAACCACCAAATGGCGGTTTAGGTGATGATGTCCAACGTAATACGTTGTAGTTAATATCACCAGCATCCCAGGTTGCGTCATCGGGTTGTACTTTAACTTCTAGTGCGTTTTTAAAACCGGCTTTTTCAAAAGCGCTATTCCAAGTAAGTACGGCATCGCGTATTGTGTCGCGCCACTCTACTGGGGTGGTATTTTCTATCCACCAGGTAATTGGCTTTACTGGCTCAGAAAGCTCAGCACTAGGGTTTTTCTTTTGTAGGTCCCAGCGTTTAATAACATCTTCATATGGTGCCCAATCGGTCGAGGTCATTAGATCAAATTGATTGGTAAAATAGCCTATGCGCGCGTCATCTTTACGTGGTTTATAGTCGTTTTTTGGTAATGCAACAAAAGAGTGCTGCACCTTTACAGAGACATTGCGCGGGTCGCTTACTGCGTTTGTACCACGCACGGTGGGGCTGGCATTACTAAATACGTAGTCTACAACCACATCTAAGTTATTTGGGTAAGGACGCTGCTTAACAATACGCGACTTTTTGCTGTTTAATTTACCCACTTTAAAGCGTTTTTTAGCTTTTTTATCGGCAGGGTTTGGCGTTGGCGATACCTTGTGTAGCGCCTCACTTAAAAATAACTTGTTGACCTTAAAGGCTATTTTTCCTTGCTCTTCTTTTTCTATTTTAATGCTGGCTAAAACGGCTTCGCTAATATTGGCATTGCTTGCTTTGGCAATGGCACTGTTTTGATCAAATTTATAGCGAGGGGTTTTGCTAACTATATCTATGCGGTCAAAGTATTTTCTAAACTCAATAAGCTTGGTTTCTCTATAGGCACCGCGATAATGCCCAGCATCAGTGACACCGTCGACTGTATGGGCAAAGTATACAAAAGGGGTATTAAGCTGCGATTCGGTGATCACCATTAAGTGCTCACCGGTTTTTGGGTCTTGGTATAAATTAAAAATACCTGAAAATTCGGTTTGTCCTTCGACCATTTCGCTTAGGGTTTGTGGTTTTTTGTCTTCTTTTTTATCGCTAGCCAATGCGTGGCCGCTAAGCGCTACACTAAGTGTTAGCGCAAGGGTTGTTAATTTCATTGTAATAATCTTTTTCGCTGCTATTTATTTAGTGTGACTGTACGTAAATTAAAATTTGTTCGCACATCTTCTCGATGAAATAATAGCCTAAAGCTGTAATTTATTGATTTTAAATAGTAAAAGTTTGTAACAAAATATAATAAATGCGATGAATAGCAGGTGTTTGTTAACGGGTACACAGCTATATTTAGTTCTCAATTTGATTTGTAACAGTTGCTTACAAATGTCAGGTTAATGTTTTATTGCGCTCTGTTATTATAGTGTTAGTAGAAATATGAGGTAATTAGGATATGCAATCAAATTCACTGAGATGGGTGTTCCCATTTGTAGCATTAGCCATTGGTGTAGTGGGCTTTATGGGAATAAACGCTATTGCACAAGAAGATCAAAGTAAAACAGCAATAGATACACGCCCCACCGTGCAAGTTGAGCCTGTAGAAGCTAATAATCATCAAGTAATAATAAACAGCTATGGCGAAATAAAACCATTAGAAAATACGCAGTTGGCGGCGCAGGTGTCGGGCGAAGTAATTAGCTGGCACCCTAACTTTGTAGCGGGTGGCGTGGTTTCTCGTGGCGATACACTTATTAGCATTGAAAAAGACAACTACGAAGCAGCCGTATTGGTAGCCGAAGCCGATTTAGCGCGTGCAAAAGCGGCCTTAATTGAAGAGCAAGCGCAGGCAAAAGTAGCCGAAGACGAAGCAAAGCGTTTTCCGAGTAAGGCACGTACCGACTTGTTTTTACGTAAACCGCAGGTGCTAAGCGCCCAAGCAGCGGTTAAATCGGCGCAAGCCGCATTAAAAAGAGCGCAACGCGATTTAGAAAACTGCGATATAAAAGCACCTTACGATGCGCTTGTTATAAGCCGCAATGTGGGGGTAGGCCAGTTTGTGGCTATGGGCGCACAAGTGGCCGATTTAAATAATATAGAAACAGCAGAGGTTATTATTCCTATTGCTGGTTTTGATAGCGTATTTTTACCGGAGCGAATTAAGGGCATTAAGGCCACTATTATTCAAAAAGGTTTAAACAGTTTTACACGTGAAGGCGTGATTGACCGCGACCTAGGTATTGTAGATAACGCGACGCGTATGAGCAGCTTAGTGGTACGTATTGAAGACCCATACGGCTTAAAAACACAGCAACCGGCTATTAAATTTGGCAGCTACGTGCAGGTTAATTTTGCAGGCGCCATGCTTAATAATATTTACCGTTTGCCGCAATCATTAGTTAATAACCAAACGGTGTGGATAGTTAACGAAAACCAAGAGCTTGAACCGCGCAAAGTAACCGTAGTGAGAGAAGAAGGCGAGTACTTTTATATTAGCAGCGGACTTAACGCCGATGATAAGTTGGTTACCACGTTACCTGAGTACCCACAAAAAGGCATGCAGGTTAAAGTGGCTGGCATGGGCGAGCCAAGTAACGCTAATACAAACACCGAAAGTAGCGCTGATGCGCAACAGTTGTAAGGTGTAAATTAATGAGCGAATCAATTGAAAAAAAACAAACAGGGTTAATAGCTTATTTTGCTAAAAACTCTGTTGCAGCCAACCTAATGATGGTTTTTATCATCATCATGGGGATTATTAGCTACTTAACCATTCAGCGCCAAATGTTTCCTAATGTAGAAATTAACTACATTAATGTTGAGGCAAATTACCCCGGTGCCTCACCACAAGAAATTGAAGAAAGCATTCTTATAAAAATTGAAGAATCACTAAAGGATGTGACCGAAATTAAAAAGGGCGTGTACCGCGCCTTTAGAAATGGCGGTAGAGCAAGCCTTGAAATTAACACCGATGCAGAGCTTACCGATGTACTTGATAAGGTCAAGCTGCGTGTTGATGGTATTGCAACCTTTCCTGCGGGTATGGAACCGGTCACCATAAGTCAGATTGAGTTTAGGCAAGATGTTATAGGGATGACCTTAGTTGCCGATTTGCCGCTGACAGAACTCAAACCAATTGCCAATCAAATTGAAGATGAGCTATTACAGCTATCAAACGTGTCGTTGGTAGAAAACGATGTGCCGCTTGATGAAATTGCCATTGAAATCGACCCAGACACTTTGCGCCAATACAACTTAACCCTAAGCGATGTAATGACCGCTGTGCGTAATTACTCTGCTAATTTTTCGGCAGGGCAACTAACAACAGATGCGGGGATTATTTCTGTTCGGGTTGAAAACCAGTATTACTCTGGCGATGAGTTTAGACAAATTCCGGTAAAAATAGGCGAATACGGCGCTAAAGTATTGCTTCAAGACATTGCTGTTATTAAAGACCAATTTACCGAAGGCGAGCGCTACTTTAAATTTAATGGCGAAAACGCAGTGTATATGTCGGTAAAGGCAACGCAAGATCAAAACATGATCCCCGTTGCCGATTCGGTTAAAGCATTTATTGAACAAAAAAATACCCAGCTGCCACCGGGCGTTAGGTTAGAGCCATTAATGGACATGACGTACTACCTAAATGCGCGCCTTGATATGATGAAAGCTAACTTGTTTCAAGGGGCAATATTAGTCGCTATTATGCTTTCGTTATTCTTGCGCTTTAAGTTAGCGCTTTGGGTAATGATTGGCTTACCAGTGTGCTTTTTAGGCGCCATGATGCTAATGCCTTTATTTGGTATAAGCATTAATATTATTTCGTTGTTTGCTTTTATTATGGTGCTCGGGATTGTAGTAGATGACGCCATAGTAATAGGTGAGGCCGCCTATACTGAGGTTGAAAAAAGCGGAGGCGGAGTTGAAAACGTCGTCCGTGGTGCTAACCGTGTAGCAACCCCTGCTACATTTGGCGTACTAACAACCATTGCGGTGTTTGCCCCGTTTACACTTTCAAGCGGGCCAGAAAGCGCCTTCTTTTACGGTATTGCCGTAGTAGTTATGCTGTGTTTAGTATTTAGCTTAGTTGAATCAAAACTTATTTTACCGGCGCACATTGCCCACACGCACTTTTCACCTATTAAAAAAGGGGGCTGGCGCGATAGGTTTAATACCCGTTTTTTTGGCTTTGTAAATGGCCCTTATAAGCGTTTTATATCGCGTTGTGTAGATTGGCGTTGGACAGTATTGTTTGGCTTTATTGCTATGTTTTTTATCAGCATTGCGCTGATCACATCAAATAAAGTACGCACTGTACCTACTCCTAAAGTGCCGCATGATTTTCCGCAAATTCAAATAGAAATGAATGACAATGTGTCTGATTTACAAACTATTGCAGCTATTCGTGAAGTAGAAGCCATGGTGTTAAGAGTTGATGAAGAAACAGAGCGTGAATTTGGCCAAAAAATAATTCGTGATGTACTGGTATTTAACCAAGGCAGAACGGAGTCTCAGTTACTTGCGCCGTTGGTTGATGAAGACTTACGCCCTTATAACGCGTTTGAACTTTCGCGCCGCTGGCGAGAAGCCATGCCAACCATTGCCGGTATTAAATCACTCACTATTGAAGATGATGTTGGCGGCGGTGGCGGCACTGGCGAAGGCGAATTTGGTTATTTACTGTTTGGCTCTGATATAGAAACGCTTAATGCGGCAGGGCGTCGTTTTATTCAGCTATTGCAGCAACAAAAAGGCTTGTTTGATATAAGTTCAACCATTGACCCTGCTAGCAAAGAAGTGCAAATGAGCTTAAAACCTGTAGCTTACGATTTAGGGCTCGACCTTGCTAACATTGCAAATCAAGTAGGGGCTAGTTTTTATGGTGGCGAAGCACAGCGTGTAATACGTAACGGCGAAGAAGTAAGAGTAATGGTACGTTACCCTAAACTGACTCGCGAAGCGTTTTCATCGCTAAAACACACTGTAGTTACTACACCGCAAGGGCGTGAAGTACTTTTAGGTGATGTGGTTGAATTAACCGAAACGCCGGGTATTAGCTATATTCGCCGTGAGGGCGGTTATCGTACTGTTTATGTGTACGGCAGTATTGATGAAGAAGCTATAGAGCCAGGCGAAGTGGTTTCGCAAGTAAAAGAAAACTTACTGCCGCAACTTAAAGAAGAATACCCAAGTGTTAAATCAGAGCTAGGTGGCGCAATAGAAGAGCAACAAGCGCAAGCTAATGAGCAGCTGCTGTTTTTTGTAGGCGGCATGATTTTAGTTTATATATTGCTTGCTGTACCACTTAAAAGTTATGCCCAGCCGCTTATTGTTATGTCGGTTATTCCGTTTAGTTTAACGGGGGCTATTTGGGGGCACTTTTGGTTTGATTTAGACATTAGCTTAATGTCGGGCTTTGGTTTAATAGCCGCGGCCGGCGTAGTAATAAACGACTCGCTGGTAATGACCGACTACGTAAACCAAGTACGCCGAGAGGGTGTAAGTGTTAAAAACGCGGTAATAGAAGCCGGTTGTGCACGCTTTAGGGCAATATTATTAACCTCTATTACAACCTTTGCAGGGGTTCTGCCCATAATGTTTGAAACCAGTTTACAAGCTAAATTTGTAATCCCTATGGCAGTAGCGCTAGGCTTTGCGGTAATGTTTGCAACACTAATCACCCTTATATTGGTGCCGTGCTTGTACATTATTTTAGGCGATATTGGCGGCGTGTTTAAAATGGCTTTTCGAAAAGTATTTAGGCGAAAAGCCCCTATAAACCAAACCTCTTAAACTATTAAAAGCCAACTTTAACAAGTTGGCTTTTTAGTTATTTAGGGTTATATAAAAATCTCGGTTACATTCTTTTGTTTGAATAAGCTTTGCGCACGTTTTATAATCACTTTTTTCTGTTGGCAAATTAGTCGAAAGGCTAAGACGCAAAGTTTCCGGTCTAAGGTGTAAACTACGATAGCGGGGCTGCTGCATAATTTTTATACGGTATTGCTTGCCCTCAGTGTCGTTTTTGTGTATCCATATGATATGGATAAAATTTTGTGACTCTTAAGGTGTTACTGTGTTTATGCATACGTCGTTGGCCTGTGGAAAATGGTCAACTATAGGTTGTTTAAACCATCATACTCAATTATTCATTGGGGATGTGGTTAGTGTAACCTTTTCAGACATGCAAGGAGTGCTTGTTGATTTATCGTTTGATTATAAAATTACCTCTTTAGAACAAGGTGAGCCTCATGCTTGGCCACGCTTAGTTGCTGAGTATATAAACGTGCATGTGCCCCTGGTAAGTGCAGGTAGAATGACCAAGCAAGGGTTGGTTGTTGGCTATCGAGATAACGAAATATTTGCCCTAGAAAGTAGCGGTATTAATAAGGCAAAGGTTGATTTTCATTGCATTGCAAAGTGCGATACCCCCGCTAAGTGCACCAACCAAGCATATGATTTTGTATACCCTAATGGGGGCGAGCAATACAACGCGGGTACTCGCGTGCTGCAGCCTAAAACCGGTTATATATACCAATGTAAGGCATGGCCATTTAGCCAATTTTGCAGAACCAATAATGATAAAGACCCAAGCTTTGAACCTGGTATCGGAAAAAGCTGGGCAATGGCCTGGACTAAGGTCTCTTAACGCTTTTAAAATAAAAACCATCTTCCCATGGGTGTAATGACAAGAATAAAATTGCAGTAATTTTAAAATTTGGACTTATACCTCAAGCCCACTCTCTATGAGTGGGCTTTTTTATTTTTATGATAAACTGCCTGCATTGTTATTTTTTATACGGTTTTGTTGTGTCTTTAAGTGAATTTTCTTCTCAATCATTAGCTCGTTTTCCTGTTGCTAAAAAGCAACCTCATCAATTAACTATGCACAATAAAACGCGCACCGATAACTACTACTGGATGCGCGATGATGAGCGCGAAAACCCAGAAATACTCGCCCATTTAGCGGCCGAAAATACATACTGCGATGAGCAACTAGCCGCAATAAAGCCACTTCAAAACAGTATTTTTGAAGAACTAAAAGGGCGCATCGTAAAAGATGACAACACGGTGCCGGTTAAAGATGGCAAGTACTGGTATCACTCAGAGGTACGTGGTGACGATGAGTATTCGCGCCATTACAGAAGCACAAGTATTAACACCGATAACAAGCAGTTACTACTTGATGTAAATGTTTTAGCCCAAAACCATGAATTTTATGAACTAGGTGAAGTAGCGCTAAGCCCATGCGAGCAATTAATGGCCTACAGTGAAGATACCGAAGGGCGTAGAATTTACAGTGTACATTTTAAAAACTTGCAAACCGGTGAAATGCTCAGCGATGTTTTAGAAAATACCGAAGGGCAAATTGTTTGGGCTAACGACAATAAAACCGTATTTTACGTTAAAAAAGACTTACAAACGTTACTGGGTTTTCAGGTGTTTAGGCACGAGTTAGGCACAGCGCAAAGCCAAGATGTCATGGTGTACGAAGAGCACGATAAAAGCTTTTTTATGGGCTTGGGTAAAAGCCGCGATGAGAGCTTAATTATTATTGATTTAGCCACCACCGAAACAAATGATACGTGGGTGCTTGATGCCAATAACCCGCAAGGAGAGTTTTACCCCTTGCTGCCGCGTGAGGAAGGACATGAGTTTGATATTGATAAACATGGCGACACTTTCTATATAGTAACCAACTGGCAAGCTAAAAACTTTAGACTGATGACGGCAACAAGCGAAACAATCGCAGATAAAACGCAGTGGCAAGAGCACACCGCGCACCGCGAGCATGTGTTGTTGGAAGGCGTAGAAATATTTGATGACTTCTTAGTATTAACTGAGCGCGAACAAGGCCAAGCTCGCTTTGTTGTGATTAATAAAACCCAAGCACGCATGGCGCTTGAATTTAGCGACCCGTGCTACTATGCCGCTGTAGCGATGAACCCCGAGCCCCAGGCGCGATCGGTCCGTATTTATTATTCAAGTCTCACCACGCCAGGAACGTTGTATAATGTTGATTTAGCCTCGGGTGAAAAAACATTACTTAAACAGCAGCAAGTACTGGGTGGGTTTAATAGTGCACTTTATGCCTCTGAGCGCTTACTTGTGACAGCACGCGATGGCGTGCAAGTACCTGTTTCTTTAGTTTATAGAAAAGACACCTTTACCAAGGATGGCACTAACCCGCTGTTTCAATACGGCTATGGCGCATATGGTTACACGATAGATCCTAGTTTCTCGAGTACTTCATTGAGTTTGCTAGACCGCGGATTTGTGTATGCAATTGCACATGTTAGAGGCTCCGAAATGCTAGGACGCCACTGGTACGAGCAAGGTAAAAAAGAGCATAAACAAAATAGTTTTAACGACTTTATTGATATTACAAAGGCTCTTGTTGAGCAAGGCTACGGTGATAAAAACAAAGTGTTTGCCTCTGGCGGTAGCGCGGGTGGCTTGTTGATGGGGGCTGTTTTAAACCAAGCGCCAGCGCTTTATTTAGGTGTAGGGTGCCATGTGCCATTTTTAGATGTGTTAACCACCATGTTAGATGAAAGTATTCCACTTACCACTAACGAGTATGATGAATGGGGCAACCCAAACGATGAATATTTTTATGATGTTATAGCTAAGTACTCACCATACGATAATATCAGCGCCAAAGACTACCCGCATATTTTAGTGACCACAGGCCTGCACGACTCTCAAGTACAATATTGGGAGCCTATGAAATGGGTGGCGAAAATGCGAGAGCTAAAAACGGATAATAACATATTGGTTTTTAAAACGGATATGGATGCCGGCCATGGCGGCGCATCAGGCCGCTTTAAAAGTTTAGAGGAAAAAGCGCTCGAAATGGCCTTTTTTATTGCACTAATAAATTAGCTGCAAAATACGCAAAATGTATTAAGCTTTAATGAAGCACTGATAAATATAAGGTTATTTATGTTTGGAGCACACGGAGAGTTTCAGATTTGCTCTCAGCCACCCACTATGTATTTAAAGCTCTTTGGTAGTTTTAATAACGAAGGAATTAATTTACTAACCAATGGTGTGGTTAACGAATTAAGTATGCACCCCAAAGGCGCGGTAAAGTGTGTTGTGGTTAATTTAGAAGAATTTGAGTTAATAACTGTAGATAGCATGGACTCGTTAGAGGCGTACTTTGCCAGCGTAAAAGAGCGTGGCTACGAACGCGTAGATTACTTATATGCAAACATTATTGCTAAAAATATGTTCGAGAAGGTCTGGAGCAACAGCGATATTGAAGTTAACTTTTATAAAGACTCAGAAAGTTACCTACATCATCACCCAGACGATGAATACATTAAAACCTACTGGTAAATAGAATTACAAGCCCCTATGCTACGGGGCTTATAATGCTTTCTAGGCAGTTTTTGTACCTTCTTGATAAATTTAACGAGATATTGTTTTTAAGCTTAACTTTATAGTCGCCGCTATCTGTTGGCATAAGCTCCTTAATGGCATGTTTTCTAACAAGCGTGGAGCGGTGAATGCGTATAAAACCTTCAGGCTCTAGCTGTTGTTCAATGTTTTTCATTGTTTCACGATGTAAAACAGGGGCGCTGCTGCCATTAAAATGTAGTTCTACATAATTACCCGCGCCGTTTATCCATACAATATCGTTAATATCTATTAAACGTACTTTTCCTACATCTTTAACAACAATATGTGCAGCAATAGGTTGCTCGTTTTCATGTGCGGCTTTAAACAAGCGCTCGGCTTGTGTGGCTAGTGGGCATAAATGAATAAGCTTATCGAAGCATTTTTCAAGCCTTGAAGCGGTTGCATCGACTGTTAAAAAATCGACTGCGCCGACTTCAAACGCAAAATTAGCAAATTCAGCCGACCTAGCAATCACCACCACTTTCATTGTTTTAGCCAATTCAGTTAGGTGCACTATTTGAGTAGGATCATTTAAATTAGATAATTCGTAAAAAAGCACATTAAAACGAGAGGTATCTATTTGATCTAAACGCTGCTCGGGCAGTTGCGTTTGCGAATCAAAGTGACGGTGAGCTTGCACCTGCTGAGTTAAGAATGTTGCAAATTTGCTCGTGCTAACTCTAATTAGTGCATGAAAGTAAGTAATCATAAAAAATCCATCTCTAGAGTGTGTAGTTATAAAGACCGTGTATTTAATAAAAAATGTTAAAAAAATTTAATCTAATTTATAACAATCTGGGATAAGTACCTTCATCCCATATATCCTGCTGTTTGTACCTGACTAAATGCCTATTAAATAATGCGCATAGTGTCTTAAAATTATTCCACTTAATGTTGAAATGTTTGTAACCAACCAGTTACAAAAATAACATTTCAGGGACATTATAGTATGAAAAAAATAAATAACTTAGATAGTCGTACATTTAAAAAATCTTCATTGTCTTTAGCACTTAGTGCGACAGTGCTTGCTGGCTTTTCTTTTCAAGGTATAGCCGCAGAAGAAGACGAACTAGAAAAAATAGAACGCGTGCAAGTAACGGGTTCTCGTATTCGTTCAGCCGAGGCGATGTCATCTGCACCTATACAGGTTGTAAGTGGCGAGGCAATTGATGCATCGGGTTCTTTAAACATTCAAAACCTACTGCTAGAAAACCCAGCATTTGGCTCTCCAGCTATTAGCCGTACTAACTCTAACTTTTCAACGGCAAGCGCGGGTGTAGCTACTGTTGATTTGCGTAACTTAGGTTCAAACCGTACTTTAGTACTTGTGAATGGGCGTCGTTATGTATCGGGTGTACCTGGTAGCTCGGCAGTTGATTTAAATACCATTCCTAGCCAATTTATTGAGCGCGTGGAAATTATGACCGGTGGCGCATCATCAGTATATGGCTCTGATGCGGTTGCAGGTGTAGTTAACTTTGTATTAAAAGATGACTTTGAAGGCGTAGAGTTTGAAGGCCAATACGGCGAATCAAGCGAAGGCGATGATGAATCGCGCCAGTTTTCTTTTACCTCGGGTTTAACTACGGGTGATGGCAAAGGTCAAGCCATGTTCCACTTAGGCTACTCAGACCAAGGAGCTGTGTTTTCACGCGATCGTGAGCGCTCTGCAGTAGACCAATTTTCAGGTATTTATTTTGAAGATGATCCGGCGGCAAATCCGGGCTCTATTTTTGAAGCCGTTAATCCGTTTTTCTCATCATTTCCGCCACAAGGGCGTTTTGATGCAGGCGATACACGCTTTACTTACGATCCAAACAACAACTTACAAGACTCGTTTAGCACCAATGGCGGTGATGGTATAGATGCCAACGGCTTTAACCGAAGCGGCGTACGTACCATTGCTATACCAACAGAGCGCTACTTATTTGCCTCAAATGGTAGTTACGAGCTAACAGATAAACACAGCTTCTTTTTTGAAGGGACGTACGCATCTAGTACCACTATTTCAGAGTTAGAGCCTTTTCCGTTTGCCTCAGATGACATTTATGCCAATGGCCGCGTGCCAATTGAGTTTGACGTAAATGGCGAAATGCTCAGAAATGCCTTTGTGCCAGATGATATTTACAATGCAGCAACAGACACCGACGGTGATGGTGCTAGAGATATCTTTTTTGCAAAACGTTTAAGTGATGTAGGTAACCGTGGTGCTCGTGCAGAGCGTGATACATTCCGCTTAGCGGTGGGCTTTCAGGGTGAAATTAACGACAGCTGGTTTTACGATACCTATTATGTGTACGGTAAAACGAAAGAGTCGCAAGTCTCTGGTGGCTTAGTAAATGTACAAAGCTTTCGTCAAGGTTTAGAGGCAGTCATTGATAGCCAAGACTTAGATGGTGACGGCATTACCGACGAAGCGATTTGTATTGATGCAACAGCGCGTGGCTTTAATTGTGCGCCAGTGAACATTTACGGATTTAATTCACTATCGCAAGGTGCAATTGATTTTGTAAGTGCGCCAAGCACGCTTTCTACATCGGTAGAACAAGAAATTATTGGCGGTAATGTCTCAGGTGATTTATTTGAGCTGCCTGCAGGTATGGTAGGTATAGCAGCTGGTTTTGAGTACCGCGAAGAGTTTTCTCGCAGTGAATTTGATGCTCTACAGCAGGCAGGCTTAAATGCCGGTAATGCAATCCCTGCAACCGAAGGCTCTTTTGATGTAACTGAGTACTATGTTGAGGCTAACATTCCAGTGTTGGATGCCGTAACAATGAACGCAGCAGTGCGTTTATCTGACTACTCAACAGTGGGTAATACAGAAAGCTGGAACGTAGGTGTTGATTGGGAAGTGATGGATAGCTTGCGCCTTCGTGCTACCCGCGCCCGCTCTACACGTGCGCCAAATATTGATGAGTTGTTTTCACCGCCTTCGCAAACCTTCCCAAGTGGTTTAAATGATCCATGTATAGGTGTTACAAACAGCGGCGGTGGCGCTGTTGGTGATGCATGTCGTGCCGATGTGGGTGTTGCAAATAATATTGCATCAAACGGGGAGTTTACCCTTAATCAATCTGATTTACAGGGCATTAGTGGTTTTAACCGTGGTAACCCAGACTTAAAAGAAGAGGTTGGTGACTCAGTGACTGTAGGTGTGGTATTTACTCCAGAGGAGTTAATTTCAGGCCTTGACGTTACCCTAGATTATTTTGACATAGAAATCACGGATGCGATTGTATCTACACCACGTCAGTTTATTTTAGACCAGTGTTACGGTGGTGGCGATGATAGTTTCTGTAGCTTTATAACTCGTCGAAGCGGTCCATCAGGTAATAACAGTGCAGGCTCGCTTGAATTTATCGATAGCGGTGTATCAAATAGTGGCGGTTTAGGTACAGAGGGTGTGGATTTAACACTAACTTACTCTGCCGATATTGGCCCAGGCGCATTTAGAACTCGCCTTGCATACACTTACTTGATTGATGGTTACACTATTCCGTTACCTGGTGCAGATAAAGATGAATTTGCTGGTGAAATTGGCGCATCTGAACACAAAGCTAACTGGAACCTAGGCTATAAGCTTGATGACTTTGACTTTAACTGGAGCATGACTTACATAGGGGCTGCTGACTTTGATGATCAATTCTTAAGTGGCTTTGGTATTCCTGCTGGTGGTGTAGGTATTGGCTCAGTAACCTACCACGATGTACAAGCAAGCTACCATATAAGTGACGCGGTAGAGCTATACGCCGGTGCTAACAACTTATTTGATAAAGAGCCTCCACGTATACTGTCAGGTGTAAGTGGCTCAAGCACAGGTACTGAAACCGACGCAGGTACATATGACCCAATCGGACAAACCTTCTACATTGGTTTTAGAAGTAAATTTTAACCATTAATACTGTTAACAAAAGCCTCAGCCATTGCTGGGGCTTTTTAATGCAAGTGCGATAAGGGTGGACTGGATTACTTTAAAATGGTTTACGTACCGCTTAAACCAAAAACAACGCCACTGGTAACAGTGGCGTTGTTTAGTCAGTAGGGGGCGCTACTATAGTATTCGAATCGCAAAGAAATTTACGATTCTCCCTATTTGTAGCCCTCGCCTTTTGAGGGCTTTTTTTTGGTCTAGTCTAAGTACGCTTTTAACATCCATACTAGCTTTTCTTGCTCTGAAATATAATCACCCATTAATGACGCTGTACCTTCATCATCTGCATCACCTGCTTGAGTAAGTACTTCACGTTGCATTTTAATTAGTGTGCTGTAGCCAGCTAATAGGTTTTCTACAGCTGCGGTACCATCGCTAATGTTTTTAGCTTCTTTAATTTCACTTACTTCTAAGTAATCAGAAAACGCATGTAATGGTGCGCCGTCTAACGTTAAAATACGTTCAGCAATTTCATCTACTTTTTCAAGCAGAAGGTTGTAAATCTCTTCAAATTTAATATGTAATTCAAAAAAGTTACGGCCTTTAATATTCCAATGAAAACCGCGCGCATTCATGTATTGAATTTGGTAGCTGCTCAATAATGTATTGAGTGACTTAACAATGCCTTCGCTTTTTGCGCTGTTTAAACCAATTGCATTTACCTGTGACATACCTTGCTCCTTGATGAACCGTTTATTTATGAACTGGTGATCATTATTGCTTAGTGCTGTTAATTAGTAAAATCGTTTAAACCACTCGGTGTAATAGGTCTTGACTATTAGTAACGTAAAGCACAACAAATGACGCATACAATATAGATGGGACGAATTTATTAAAATTCTACCCCTTAACAATAAAATAAAGACAAAACATGGATAAATTATGATCTAAAACAAGTTTTCGACAAGGTTGAATATTGGCTATTTGATGTATTGATCTAAATCAGTAAATGCCTGTGGCCGTAGCGCATAATTCTCTCGAGCTATATAAATATTTTAAATTTATTGGAGAGCAATTATGGATGCAAAAACAGTAAAACAAAATAAAGCAGAATTAATAGTGGTAGGTATAGCCGTTATAGCCTTTGTGTTAGGGCTGGTGGCGCACTTGGCTGGCGCAAGCTTTGCCAATGCTGACACGTTTGGTTACATTGCCGCGCCAATGCCACTTATTTTAGGGGTAATATTTTTAATCAGTTATAAAATAGCAGAGGCGGGAGAAGGCTAGGCTGCTTCGTTAAGGCACTTAATAATGTACTCAAGCACTTGGCGGGAGTAAATCATACTGGTGTGGCTTAAATGAAACACTTTATGCTCAGCCATACCTTTAAGCTTGGTTTCATCAAGTAGTACAGTGCCGTCTGATTGGCTGCCTTTTACAATTAACGGCATTAAGCCAATGGGCAAATCGCCAGCAATACTGTAAAGCTTGGCCTTAAACGGCCAATTACCATTTTTGGTGAGTAAAAATTCAACGCTGTTTTTTAAAAAGGTTTCAAACCCTTTTTGCTTCATTTTTTTCGCTATGTGGCTGCCTTGGTGAGGCGTGCCGAGTGTAATTACTTTAGTGACGCATTGGCTCGCTTGCGAGCCTGCCTCTAAATAAGCGCGCGCAATTAAACCGCCCATAGAGTGGCATACCAATGCAGAAGGCTCATCACCAATAAACTCATCAATTTGTTTAAATATGGTGCTTAAATTAGGGTCGAGCGTATTGTAAGTGAGATTAAGTACTTTAACGCCAGACTGTTCAAGACGAGAGCACAGCGGGCGCATAACAAAGCCCGACATATAAAGGCCGTGTAATACAATAACGTGGTTTATTTTCATACGCCCTTACCTACAATTTACATTAACTGTTGTGGTTTTATTTCAATATTAGCCGTATCAGAGCTGACCCACACATCACCATCTTGAACGGTAATGGTAAGTTTTATATTGCGGTCTGCTAAATCTGCAAGTGCCTGAGTAGCGGCGTAATCAAGGCTAAAAATACTTAAGTTTTTAAAATCGTACAACTTAGGTTGATGTTTTTGCCACCAAATAGCTTGGTTGTTTTCGCCATAGGTATAAAGCACTACTTTTTTAGCTTTATTACAGGCTTTTTTAAGGCGCTTTTCATCTGGCAAACCCAGCTCAATCCACAGCTCTATTTCCTCACTGTAGTTTACATGCCACAGCTCAGGTTCATCGTCGGCACTTAAGCCTTTGGTAAATTCTAAGCCATCACAACTATTTAGTGCATAGGCTAATAAGCGAATCATCAAGCGTTGCTCGGTTTCAGAGGGATGCTGTGCCAACGTTAAATTAAAGTCTTGGTACACGTGGCGGTCCATATCGCTTAACGATAATTGCGCTTTAATAATGGTAGATTTAAGAGCCATAATATCTAATCTAAAAAAATTTGCGCCAGTATAGCGCAATTAAATGAATTGCCAGTTAAAATAGCGTCAAATTATATGTTAGGAGTTAAAAATGGCTATCCAGTGGTTCCCTGGGCACATGAATAAAGCCCGTAATGAGATTAAAGAAATAATGCCGCAAATGGATGTGATCATTGAAGTGCTTGATGCACGCATTCCTTACAGTAGTGAAAACCCGATGGTAACCACGCTTCGTGAAGGCAAGCCGGTCATCAAAATTTTAAATAAGGCTGATTTAGCCGACCCTAAAATGACCCAAGCGTGGAAAGACTATTTTGAGCAAGAAAGTGGCGTAAAAGCCATTGCGTTTGGTCATGATAAAGCCGCTGAGGTGCACCGCATTAATGAGCTGTGTAAAAAATTGGTGCCACACAAAGTAGGGGCTGATAAGCAAATTAAAGCCATGATCATGGGTATTCCAAATGTGGGTAAATCGACATTAATTAATGTACTAGCCGGTCGTATAGTGGCAAAAACAGGGAATGAACCTGCGGTTACCAAGGCGCAGCAGCGCATTAAGCTTGAAGACGGCATTATGCTTTACGATACGCCAGGCATGCTTTGGCCAAAAGTAGAAAACGAGAACTCGGGTTATCGTTTAGGTGCCACCGGTGCAATACGTGATACAGCGCTTGAATACGAAGATGTGGCAAGCTATACGGCAGAATATTTATTGAAAGCCTATCCTGAACTTTTAAAAGCGCGTTATAAAATAGATGAACTGCCAGAAAGTGATTGGGAATTTGTTGAAATGGCGGGTAAAAAGCGCGGCTGCATTCGTGGTGGTAACCAAATAGACACTTACAAAATGTCTGAAATACTCATAAATGAACTTCGTGATGGCATTATTGGCCGCATCACCATGGAAACCCCTGCCATGCGTGAAGAAGAAGAAATAATGGTTGCCGGTCTTCGCGCCGCGGCAGAAGCTAAAAAAGCCGCTAAAGAAGAAGAGAAAAAACAGCGCCGTGCACGTGCACGCAAAAACCGCCGTTAATGGATTAATTTATGTGAGCATGTTGTTCACTAAATTACAGACATAAAAAAAGCCCGTAAGGGCTTTTTTAGTTTCATATCTACCGTCACCGATATGAGCAATGTAGCAAGTAAAATAGTAGGGCGGTTACTCATCATCAACATCAAGGGGCGTTGCGGTTCATAACAAGTAACCATAGCTGTTTACGTGCGCCACACGTTGTTTCAGGGTCGAGAAACAAATTAGTTCATTCCGTCACAAGTGGGTATGCATTCCCGTCTTGTTGATATTGATTATCAGTTAGATCTAATAAACTGTCAATACCTAAATGCAAATAATTCTTATTTTATTTCGTGTGTTTTTTATTCAGGTTCTGAGCGAGTGGTTAACGCTGGCTTGTTTTTTAATTTTGTTCATTTTGCTCATGGTTTTAATGAGCAAAAAGCATTTAACGATCATCAATGCACCTTTCCCTCAAAATATTTCGTTAATTTCCCGTTAACAATAAGCTGCGCGTTAGATAGCAGTTTGTCGTCGCATATCTACCTGACAATAAATACACAAACACAGCGTGGAGAAAATAATGAAAGCAAGTAACACACAGCTCGCTTTGGCAATTACAGCAGCATTAGTTAGCACATCTGCTTTAGCCGATAACGATACTCAAAAACTACAAGCGCAATTAGATGCATTGCAAAAAGAAGTTAACGCTTTAAAAACATCAAGTAGCTTTAATTTGGAGTTTGGAGGGCGAGTACAGCTTGATTACAACTATTTTGAAGGTGCCTATAACGCAGGTAATGATGGCTCAGGCGGGAGCGATTTTTTCCCTCGCCGTATTCGTACCTACGTAGAGAGTGAGCATGGTAACTGGGATCACAAATTACTTTTAGAATTTGGCGAAGGTGATGCCGAAATTGTACTTGCACGTGTACGTTATGCATTTGAAAACGGCCTTAAAATTAAAGCCGGTAAAATCCGCGAAGACATGTCGCTAAACGCACTTACTAGCTCAAAACATATTAATACTATTGAGCGTAGTGCTGTTGCCAATACTTTCTCGCCTTTTTTTCGTTGGGGCGTATCTGCTTATCAATACTTTAAAGACTCAGGCTTTCGTTATGCCGTTGGGGTTTATAAAAATGATGCCTTTGGTGCAACGGGTAATGATGAAAACGACCGCCTAACGCTTGCTATTACAGGGCGTGCTACGTGGTCGAGTTCAGCGCCTGGCGACGTAATTCATTTAGGTGCATGGCATTCGTACCGCGATATGGGTGGCAATGAACTAGGAGCGCGCTTTGCCCGTGGTGAAGTACGTGAAACTAATGTACGCCTAGTTAATTATGCTGCAGGCGGTAAAGCGGTAGCACTGAATAGCTTATCGCAGTCTGGGCTTGAATTTGCTTTTCAGGCTGACTCTTTAACATTAGAGGCAGAATACGCAAGCCGTGCTTTAGATGCGCTCAATAGCAGCGATGATCTAGATGGCGAGCGCTTTGACGGCTTTCATATCTCAGCAAGTTACTTTTTAGGGGGTGAGCAACGACAGTATAAAGCTGGCTCTGCACTATTTGTACAACCTAAAAATATTAAAAATGCATGGGAGTTAGTTGCTCGAGTTTCGCAAATGGATGCAACGAGTAAAAACCAAGGTAGCGAAGTAACTACCTACACACTTGGTACAAGCTATTACGTTAGTAGTGACATTAAATTTATGGGCAATCTTATCTACAGCGATGTAGATGGCCCAGGTACCGCTGCGCTTGTAGGTGATGAAGACTCTGGTATGGGATTTAGTGCACGTATGCAGTATTTATTTTAAGGGGACACACAATGAAATTATTTAAGTCAGTTAAAACAACATTATTAGCGGCATCATTAGTACTAAGCAGCCCTATGGCATTGGCCGATATTCACTTTTTAGTACCAGCAGGCCCAGGTGGCGGATGGGATACAACTGCGCGCGGTGTAGGTGAAGGTTTAGTAAAGGCTGGCATTGATAATAATGCGTCTTTTCAGAATATGTCGGGCGGCGGCGGCGGGCGCGCCATTGCCTACTTAATAGAATCAGGTACTAAAAAAGGCGATATATTAATGGTTAATTCAACGCCTATTGTATTGCGCGCCTTAACGGGGAAAATTCCCTATAGCTACCGAGATTTAACTCCCGTAGCCAATATGATTGCTGATTTTGGTGCCTTTGTTGTTCGTAACGATTCGCCCTATAAAACCTGGCAGGATGTTATTAAAGCGCTTAAAGAAGACCCAAGCTCAATTAAAGTAGCGGGTGGTTCTGCCCGTGGCAGTATGGATCACTTAGTTGCTGCACAAGCGGCTAAAGCAGGCGGGGTTGATGGCCGCAGAATTCGTTACATTCCTTACGATGGCGGTGGTAAAGCAAAAGCTGGTTTACTCTCTGGTGAAGTAAACTTACTTTCTACCGGTTTAAGCGAGGCGTTAGAAGTTGCAAATGGCGGGCAGGCGAGGGTGTTAGCAGTTACATCGCCAGAAGCTTTAGCGGATTACCCTAAAATACCTACGTTAAAGTCGTTGGGTTACGATATGGAGTTTGTTAATTGGCGCGGCTTTTTTGCTGCTCCTAATTTACCTGCCGATAAACTTGCTCAATACACCGAGAAACTTCGTAAATTACAATCAACTCCTGAGTGGGAAACTGTTCGCGCACGAAATGGCTGGTTAAATCTCTTTCAAGAAAAAGATGAATTTATCCAGTCACTCGAAAAACAAGAAGCACAGCTTAAAGTGGTAATGCAAGAGCTTGGCTTTATTCGTAAAGCGGATTAATCGAGGTTTTTATGATGAATCGCGAACTACTAGGGCCAAGTTTATTCTTGGCGCTATTTACACTCTACGCCATTGTGGCGTGGCAAATTCCACTATTACCATTTGAAGAATACGAAACGGTTACTTCTGCTACATTACCAAAAGTATACGCAGCTTTTGGCATTGTGGTGTGCTTGCTTTCTATCGGTTCTACTTTGCTTAAGCCAAACGAAAAAGCGGCAGAAAACCAGCCTCTAGAAAAGTCGCATGTCGTACGAACTTTAGGCTTATTAGTTTTAATGGTGATTTATAGTGCAATGTTGGAGCCTGTTGGCTTTTTAATCTCGACCAGCGCCTTTTTATTAGCGGGTTTTTTTGTAATGGGTGAAAGACGCAAGAAGATTCTATTGTTTGCCTCTATTCCTGTTGCCGTAGTGTTTTGGTTTTTGATGACTCAAGTATTAGGTATTTACTTGGTTCCGGGCGATTTATGGAGTTAAGTTATGTTTGATGGAATTATGCTTGGTTTGTCGACCGTGCTCGACTTTAATAATTTAATGTACGTGATAGCAGGCTGTTTGGTGGGTACTTTTATTGGTATGTTACCTGGGCTTGGGCCAATAACTGCTATTGCATTGATGATCCCTATTACTTACAGCATAGGTGCTGATTCAGGGATGATTTTAATGGCTGGGGTTTATTATGGCGCTATTTTTGGTGGCTCTACATCATCCATTTTAATAAATGCGCCAGGGGTGGCGGGTACGGTGGCTTCATCTTTTGATGGCTATCCGTTAGCAAAGCAAGGGCATGCTGGTAAAGCCTTGGCTATTGCCGCTTACTCCTCATTTATAGGTGGAACTATAGGCGCCATACTACTTATGATTGCCGCACCTCTACTAGCAAAGGTGTCGTTGAGCTTTCAATCTCCTGATTATGTTGTGCTAATGTTTTTAGGTTTAACAGCTATTGCTGCATTTTCAAATAAAGGCCAATTTTTAAAAGCAATGATGATGACAGTATTTGGTTTAATGCTGGCAACGGTAGGTATAGATCCATCCTCGGGAACCGAGCGATTTACCTTTGGACAAGCCGACTTACTCGATGGTATTAGCTTTTTATTAATTGCAATGGCAACGTTTGCACTTGCTGAGGCATTAATTAATGTTGTTAAGCCAGAGAAGAAAGACGCTAAAAGTCTTAATGATTCAGATACGCCGCAAATAGGTTCAACTAAATTAACAAAAGACGAGGTTAAAGATATGGCGCCGGTTGTTGGCCGTTCGTCATTTTTAGGATTTATTGTTGGTGTTTTACCTGGCGCAGGAGCCACTATTGCAAGCTTTATGGCCTATGCCACTGAGCGAAATTTGGCACCTAAAGGCCTAAAAGAAAAATTTGGAAAAGGCTCTTTACGTGGTCTTGCCGCTCCTGAGTCTGCAAATAATGCAGCATGCACAGGCTCATTTGTACCTTTATTAACATTGGGGATTCCTGGCTCTGGCACGACGGCCATTATGCTAGGAGCATTAATAGCATATGGTATTCAGCCAGGCCCTATGCTCATGCAAGAAAACCCAAGTGTATTTTGGTCTGTCATTGTAAGCATGTATTTTGGCAACATTGTTTTATTGATTTTAAACCTACCTCTGATTCCTTATTTTGCAAAAGTATTGGCAATGCCAAAGTCGGTATTAACCATTATGATTTTGTTCTTTAGTTTAATTGGCGTGTACTTGGTGTCGTTTAACACATTCGACTTATTTATGATGGTTGGTGTTGCCTTGGTTGCGTTAATATTACGCCTATTGGCCTTTCCAATGGCTCCTTTGTTACTTGGCTTTATTTTAGGCGATATGATTGAGCGAAACTTTCGTCGCTCAATGATGATTTCGGATGGCTCATTAAGCTTTCTATGGGATAGGCCGCTCACATTAAGTATTTTTATACTTTCTATTTTAGTGTTGTTGTTCCCATTAAAAGATTATTTGAAGCAGCGCCGTGCGGATAAAATAGCTTCTAGGTTACAGCAAGAGCAAGCTTAATAAGGACGTTAATGACAAACACCAACAAACCAAGCCCATTGCAGAGCATGGTAAAAAAACCTAAACGATTAGAAACACGTTTAATTATTTGGGTAACTGGGCTATGTGTTTTACAAGCAATATTGTTTGGGGCGTTGGTGTATCAGCTTACGGCGCAAAGTTTACATAATCACATAGGTGATAAAGCACTCGCTGTAGCAAGTAGTGTCGCAACACGAACTGATGTAATAAATGCGTTAGAGGGAAAAGGTGATATAAAAGCATTTAATTTGCAAATAGAGAGCCTTACGGAGCTAACAAGCGCTGATTTTATAGTGGTTGGCGATATTAATGCACTGCGTATTATACATCCTGATGAGCACAAAGTTGGCAAACCTATGGTTGGAGGTGATAGTCAGGAGGCCCTTCAAGGCGAGCGCTATATATCGGTAGCTCATGGCAGCATGGGGGAGTCAATTCGCGGTAAAGTACCTGTATATAATGCTAACAATGAAATTATAGGCCTAGTGTCTGTTGGTTTTTTGGTGCAATCAATTGATCCGCTTATTTTATCTCGTAGTGCTGAAATACTTATTTGGGGGCTGATGCTTGTTGGTTTAAGTATTATTGCCGCGGTTTATATTGGTCAACGAGTACGTAATGCTATATTTGGTTTGCAACCAGATGAGATAGCAAGATTATTTTCAGAGCAGGATGCTATTTTAAATACTGTACGTAGCGGCATTATTGCACTGGAGCCTGATGGAACCGTGCGTAAACTAAATCAACGTGCCTGTGAAATTCTTGATAAGCCTACATCTACAATCCATAAAAACCTTACTCTAGAGGACCTATTGCCTGAGCATGCTGAGTTTTTACTGCGCAATCAAAGCCGCAAAATTGTTGGGTTTGAGTTATTTGCTGCAGATAAACGAATTATTTTGTCGCGGTTTTCTTTACAAGTTCAAGGTCAGGATGATGGTATTCTGCTCAGTATGCGCCCGTCTGATGAACTGGAATATTTAAGTCAGCAGCTAACAAAAGTACAAGCATTTGCTGAGTTACTTCGTGTTCAAACACATGATTACTCGAATAAATTAAACCTAATTGGTGCTTTAGTACAAATGGGCAAAAACGAGCAAGCAATTGAACTTATAGGGCAGGAAAGTCAGGGTTCTCAAGCACAAATTCACAACTTACTTGAGCGGATTCAAGACCCCGTATTAGCTGGTTTATTGGTGGGAAAATACCACAAAGCACGAGAGCTTAATGTTGCTCTTGAGCTTAACCAAGATAGTTTGCTTGGTGTTATAGAACGTAAGGATATGCTTGAACGAGTGGTTTCTATTTTAGGCAATTTAATAGATAACGCCATTGAAGCTGCTATTAGAGCATCTGATACTCGCCCTGCTAAAGTGAGGGTAACAGTTGACGAAACCAGTCAAACTTTATTGTTTGATGTGGAAGATACAGGGTTTGGTTTAGGCTCTGATCATGAAGTCATTTTTACGCCTCAATTTAGTTCTAAGTCTGGGGCGCAACACGGTATTGGTTTGTACTTAGTAAAAACCAATTTAGACTCCTGCCGTGGTAGTTTAGAAATTGGTGAGTCGGATTTATTAGGGGCGCGGTTAAGTGTTTATATTCCAAAATAATAAGAGTAATTAAGCAATGACCTATACTGTAATTATAATTGAAGACGAAGTTGAAGTTGCACAGCTAATTGCCCAGTACTTATTACTGCCGGGGGGCGCTGCGGGAAGTCAAATTGCAAAACAGAGTTTACGCCAAGGACAGTACCAAGTGGTTGGAATTGCAGGTAATTTAAGTACTGCAACAGCTCTGTTGCAAGCGATAGAGGCAGATCTTATTTTACTCGATATACATTTACCTGATGGTAACGGACTCGATTTATTATCAGATTTACGGCGTCGTGAAATTAAGAGCGAAGTGATGCTACTAACGGCTGCCAAAGAAGTTGAAACACTTGAAAAAGCAATGCAACTTGGTGCCTGTGATTTTTTAGTTAAACCGTTAATGTTAAATAGATTAGATCAAGCTCTTTCGCGCTTTGAGGCGCGTCAACAGTGTTTTTCTGATGCAAACGAAGTGACCCAATCAATGGTTGATGTGTTATTCGGCTCAAAAGAGAAAAAACAGGGTGCTATTAGGCTGCCCAAAGGCGTTGACCAGCTTACATTGCAAAAAATCCATGATGCATTCGTACAGCATGATTCAAGTGCATTTACTGCTCAGCAAATGGGCGATTTAGTGGGGGTAAGCCGCTCAACTGCTCGTCGCTATTTAGAGTTTTTATTAGAGTCTGAAAAGTTAAGTGCTGATCAAAGCTACGGTAGTATTGGCAGGCCAGAGCGTTGTTACAAAATAATTAAGTAACTGAGTGCTCTTCAGATTACAAGAATAAAACATAATCTTTTTAATGGGTTACATAATAATCAGTGCTATTTAACCAGTGCTTGATGTAAATCTAGAAAAATTTTATTGAATTGATTGCATTTTAAGCGACTTGTATGGTGATGTTCGCTTTAAGTAATGCTATACTCCCGCCGAATAATTTATCGACTTTATTAAGAGTAAAATAATGGCAGATTTATCGAAGTACAGAAACATTGGTATTTTCGCGCACGTTGATGCGGGTAAAACCACTACTACTGAGCGTATCCTGAAGCTTACAGGTACTATCCATAAAACAGGTGAGGTTCATGATGGTGAATCTACTACTGACTTCATGGATCAAGAAGCTGAGCGCGGTATTACTATCCAGTCTGCGGCAGTAAGCTGTTTCTGGAAAGATCACCGTTTCAACGTTATCGATACTCCTGGACACGTTGACTTCACAGTTGAAGTTTACCGTTCACTTAAAGTATTAGACGGCGGTGTTGGTGTATTCTGTGGTTCTGGTGGTGTTGAGCCACAATCAGAAACTAACTGGCGTTACGCTAACGAATCAGAAGTTGCACGTATTATCTTCGTAAACAAATTAGACCGTATGGGTGCTGATTTTTACCGTGTAACTGAGCAAGTACGTAAAGTACTTGGTGCTGTACCACTAGTTATGACTTTACCAATCGGTATTGAAGATGACTTCGTTGGTGTTGTAGACGTTCTTACTAAAAAAGCATACGTTTGGGATGACACTGGTCTTCCTGAAAACTACGAAATCACTGACGTTCCTGCAGACATGGTTGACAAAGTTGACGAATACCATGAAATGCTTATCGAAACTGCTGTAGAGCAAGACGATGACCTAATGGAAGCGTACATGGAAGGTGAAGTACCTTCTTTAGAAGATATCAAGCGTTGTATCCGTAAAGGTACTCGTGACCTTGCTTTCTTCCCTACATTCTGTGGTTCTGCATTCAAAAACAAAGGTGTTCAACTAGTACTTGACGCTGTTGTTGATTACTTACCATCTCCTACAGAAGTTGACCCTCAACCTCTTATGGATGAAGAAGGTAACGAAACTGGCGAGCATGCAATCGTATCTGCTGATGAGTCTTTCAAAGCATTAGCATTTAAGATCATGGATGACCGTTTTGGTGCATTAACATTCGTACGTATTTACTCAGGTAAACTTAACAAGGGTGACACTATCCTTAACTCGTTTACTGGTAAAACAGAGCGTGTTGGCCGTATGGTTGAGATGCAAGCTGACGAACGTAAAGAGTTAACTAGCGCACAAGCTGGTGACATCATTGCAATCGTAGGTATGAAAAACGTTCAAACTGGTCACACTCTATGTGATCCGAAAGACAAAGTAACTCTAGAGCCAATGGTATTCCCAACTCCAGTAATCTCGATTGCTGTACAGCCTAAAGATAAAGGCGGTAATGAGAAAATGGGTATTGCTATCGGTAAAATGGTTGCAGAAGATCCGTCTTTCCAAGTTGAGACTGATGAAGATTCAGGCGAAACTATCCTTAAAGGTATGGGTGAGCTTCACTTAGATATCAAAGTAGATATCCTTAAGCGTACTTACGGCGTAGACCTTATTGTTGGTCAACCACAGGTTGCTTACCGTGAAACTATCACTCGTGAAATCGAAGATAGCTACACGCATAAGAAACAATCTGGTGGTTCTGGTCAGTTCGGTAAAATTGATTACCGCATCAAGCCAGGCGAAGCGAATTCAGGCTTCACGTTCACTTCATCAGTTGTTGGTGGTAACGTACCGAAAGAATTCTGGCCTGCAGTTGAGAAAGGCTTCAAGTCAATGATGAACGAAGGTGTTCTAGCTGGCTTCCCAGTACTTGACGTTGAAGTAGAACTTTTCGACGGTGGCTTCCACGCCGTGGATTCATCTGCAATCGCATTCGAAATCGCTGCTAAAGGCGCTTTCCGTCAATCGATCCCTAAAGCGGGCGCACAACTTCTTGAGCCAATCATGAAAGTTGACGTGTTCACGCCAGAAGATCACGTTGGTGACGTAATCGGTGACCTTAACCGTCGTCGTGGTATGCTAAGCGACCAAGAAGCTGGTTTAACTGGCGTTCGCATTAAAGCAGACGTTCCGTTATCAGAAATGTTTGGTTACATCGGTTCACTACGTACAATGACATCAGGTCGTGGTCAGTTCTCTATGGAGTTCTCACACTACGCAGCATGTCCACAAAACGTAGCTGACACTGTAATCGCTGCAGAAAAAGAGAAAAAAGCAGCTAAGTAATTAGCTCTGTAACTCTTTAAAAAAACCCGCACATGTTGCGGGTTTTTTATTGCCTACGATTTAATTACTCTTTGAGTTAGCGTCTCTCAAAAACAGTAATACCAACATTAGCAGCCTAAATAAAAGGCTGCTTAAAGCGGTGCGCAATATATGGTATTTAAAGCTGAAGTGACCGTAGGAGCAATGGCTGCTTAGCTTCGCACAGAGTGCGTAAGAGCGCTCACTTAATACAGTAATCTATACTTGGGTTAGTGAGGCGCAGTTATGAAAGGGAAGTTGTATAGCGGCTTATTTTAGGTATAAAAAAAGGAGCAATCATGCTCCTTTTTGTATTTAGTGCGTGCCCATTGCGCTAATTAAACTTCTTAATTGCTTTAGCTCTTAGCGCTTTCATCTTTGGCAAGCGAGGCTTATTAAAGCTTTGTATTGGCATAACCACTAAATGCTCTTGTGGCAGGGCTGGCACCGTTTTAGGGTATTGCCCAGGCTCTGGTACCGAAATCTCTTTTAAATGCACTTTAAGGTTGTTTAGCATAGGGTCGTTATCAACTTCGCTAGGGCAAATAAATATTCCCATTTTACGCAGTTGCACACCTAACTTAATGCTACTGGTGTAGCGTATTATTGGCGCTCCAAGTAATAGACCAAGTAATATAGGCGATAACCACCAAAAGAACACTGGCGTAAAGTAATAGGCTGTAGCGCCCCATACTATGGCAACCAAGGTAGAAAATAGTGTGTAATTAAACGCCTCTTTCCACGGTACCATGCGGCCTTCGCGCGGTTGTGCATCCCACTTAACTTTTTTACCCAAAAATACACACACTACAAAGTAAGCATGAAAAACCATCATAAGTGGTGCCACAATAATGGCAAATACTGTCTCTATTATTGAGCCTAGTATTAATTTAAACGAGCCGCCAAAGCGCTTATTTCTGTGCACTAGCGTGACAATTACACCCATTAATTTAGGCACCAATAATATAATAATGGTTAAATAAAGTAGTGAATCAATTAGGTCTGTTTTAGCTATTTGCCACGTTGGGAATAACTGATAAACCCGATTAAAGTACACATCGCTATTTAATGCACGTGTTACCGCATCTATGGTGCTTAGTGCCAGCATAGATAACCAAATAAGTGATGAAATATAAGCGGTTGCGCCTAATAAAAAGTGAAACTTACTCATTAACTTTAATTTAGACGAGCCTAATAAGCCAAGGTGCTGAATGTTACCTTGCACCCAACGTCTGTCGCGTATGGCATAATCTAAAATGTTACTTGGTACTTCTTCGTAGCTACCTTCAATATCGCTAAGTAATAAAACATCCCAGCCTGCACTGTGCAGTAGTGAAGCTTCTACAAAGTCATGACTTAAAATTTCGCCACCAAAGGGGGCATTGCCTTCAAGCGTAGGTAAACCACAATAGTTAATAAATGCTTCAACACGAATAATGGCATTGTGGCCCCAATAATTAGCTTTGTCGGTTTGCCAAAAAGCAGAACCCGTTGCCAGCATTGGGCTGTAAAGCACAGAGGCAAATTGTAAAAAACGACCAAAGTAGGTGTCTTGACGAACTGGAATAGGAATAGTTTGAATTAAGCCAGCTTGCGGGTTGTTGATCATGCTTGTGGTCAGCTCTAGCATACATTTACCCGTCATTACGCTGTCGGCATCAAGTACAATCATGTGATCGTATTGGCTGCCCCAGCGCTCGCAAAAGTCGGTTAAGTTACCTACTTTACGGTGTTTATTATCTTCGCGGCGACGATAGAAAACCTGTTTTGCAGTATCGCCTAAACGCTCACATAAAGCATGCCATGCGCTTAGCTCGTTTTGTGCTATTTCAGGGTCTTGCGTGTCGCTAAGTAAATAAAAGTCAAAATTGGCAAGTTGCCCAGTCTCTTTTAGCGATTGTAAGCTCACTTCAAAGCCGGCAATAACACGGTGCGTGTCTTCGTTATAAATAGGCATAACTACCGCGGTTTTTTGCTGTGCAAGCGCGGCATTGTCAAACTCAATAGGCTTAATGCGTCTTAGGGTGAGCGGGTCAATACGAAATAATTGCAGTACAAATCCTATCGTGCCGCTACAAAATGCCGTAACAATCCATGCAAAGGTTATTGAAAATAAAACCAATAGCGCATATTCAAGCAAGGTCATTCCGTTTGAGCTTAAAATTTCAAACATAATGGAGATGCCGTACCCTGAAACAGTGAGTGCAGCAATAGCAAATAACCATACGCGCAGTGTTTTGAATGGCATGGGTGTGCCCTTTACTTTATTACTTGATGTCATTTGGGTACCAAACATAGCTCCATACCTCACTAATTTCTTTATCACGAAGTTTTAACGATAAACGCATATCTACGGGTTGATCGTCCTGTGGTGCAATTTTAAACGCTACTCGCCAACCAAGAGATTTAGGAAGTTTTTGCACTGTTACATCCCTTACTTCACCTGTTGTAAGCTGAATGTCGGCTTCAAGAGTTAGCTTTTCAGACAGGTTGTTTAAATCGGGGCCTGCAAAGTCAACGGTAAACTGGCGATGGCTTTGCGGTGGTGGATTATCTTCACCTGGCAGCGCTGCGCTACCAATGCGCGTGCGTGTTACACGCGCCTTTTGGTGTTGAGTTAAATGGGCGTTAAAGGTGCTCATTTTGTAGCTTAGCTTTAATGAATCACCAGCTTTCATTGGCTTTTCAGGCACCCAGTAACTCACTATATTGTCGTTCGTTTCTGTATCTGTTGGTATTTCTACTAGCTCAACTCGGCCATTTCCCCATTCACCTTTTGGCTCTATCCACAGGCTTGGACGGTCGTGGTAGTGCGCTTCAGTGTCTAGGTAATTGTTAAAGTCACGGTCACGCTGTGCTAAACCAAACCCTTTAGGGTTGGTGTACGAAAACGACGTAACGCTTAACTGTGTTGGGTTGTTAAGCGGGCGCCATACCCATTTGTTATCAGCTGACTGTGTTAACAAGCCGTCTGAGTCGTGCACTTCTGGGCGGTAGTCATCAAAAAACTTAGTACTGTTTTCACCGTGGTAAAACATACTTGTTAAAGGGGCTACGCCTAGCTTTTTAATATCTTTACGGGCAAAAATTTGCATATCAACATCAACTAACATGCTGGTTGTTGGGTCAATATCAAATTTGTAAGCGCCTGATACCGAAGGGCTATCAAGCAATGCAAAAATAGTGATGTTAGTTTGCTCAGCCTGGGGCTTAACAAGCCAAAACTCTTTAAACATAGGGAACTCTTCACCCGATGTTTCGGCGGTATCGATTGCTAATCCGCGTGCTGATAAACCATATACTTGATTAGGACCAACAACTCTAAAATAAGAGGCCCCTTGAAACACCATTACCTCATCTTTGTATTCGTTTGTGTTAATTGGGTAATGTAAGCGAAAGCCTGCATGGCCTAGTTGCGTGCCGGCTACGCTTTTTGCTATTTCGTCTTTTAAAGGGGCGGCTGTGCCATCGTATTGATAAAAATCAGTACTAAAAGGTAGGCGGTTACGTTTTGAGTCGCCTTCTACGGTATTAATTGTTACCGGTGTTTTATATAAAAAACCAGGGTGAAAGAGTTGTAGCTCATACAGGCCTTCATCTTTCCACACTGATTTGTCCTGCTTAAATCGAATTGAGCGGTAATCTTGGTAATCAATATTATTTAATGCTTCTAGCTCTATATTTTTTGGAGGTGCATATTCTTGTTCGGCTAGTTTTTTAGCGCGGGCGCTTATTACTTCAAATAGGCTTTCTTGCGGAATTGCTGCATCAACACTTGCTGCTATTGCCTGCGTGCTATAGCCCCAGCCAGAAAAAATAAAAAGTAGACCCAATAATGGCGTTGCTTTTTTCTGCCAAGTAGGAGGTGTTTGGGTTAATTGTTTCATTTCCATTCCTTTATAAAAACACGACTTATTTTTACGCTTAGGGTTTGTTACTTAACTACTACACAAGGGTGACGAACTTATAGTGCAACTTTTAATCCGTAAATAAAGTGTTTACATTTCAACAGTTAAATTTATTAAAAAGGGTTTTAACTACGGCTTATGTGTAAAAAATACTCATTTAATGTATTTGTTGCGCGGCTAATTCTATTAATAGTTAATAAACGGTATGGAAGATATTAAGGGTTGTTTACTGAAGCTTGTCTGAATTACATTTTTATAAGCATAAAAAAAGCCGCAAAAATGCGGCTTTAAAACAAATCACTCGTTATTTTTTCTTAAATCTGCGCACTAATGAAAGTGGTGCTAATAAAAGAGATAACCAAAGCAATGAGCCTGAGTCGTTATCGTCATCACCACGTAGGTTGTTTACTCTTACTACAACCGTTTGTGCTTCAGATACGTTACCTACACTATCCTCTGCTTGTACTGTAAGGGTAATACGATTTTCAAACTCGTAATCTACTTCGCTTGCAACAATTAACTGACCTTGCTCGTTAATTGATACAGAATCGTTACCTGATACGATAAATTTAACCACAGGTGATACATCAGCATTAGGATCGCTAAAATCAAGTGTACCAATCACAGTGCCTACAGCGCTGTTTTCATCTACTGTGAATATTTGATCAGGTGCAATTACCGGTGTTTGCTCTTCAGGGGTAAGTACTACTTCAGATTTTATATCTACAATAACTGGGTCGTGATCAGATGCACGGTATGGCCCTTCTGCGTATAGCGTAGATTGATGACCTTCGCTTTTATACTCTAGGTTGTAATCAAGCACGATAGGCTCATCAGCATTGATATGCCAATCATTTGCTGCAACAACTTTGCTTAGTAAAGACTCGGTTGCTAAAGCATGGTCAAGGCTACCTGCACGACCAGAGAAGCTATAAGAGTAGCTTAGTGTATCGCCATCAAGCTCTGCGACTACGTTTTTATAGCCTTTTTCATCAAACTTACGGATTGGATCTTCCATTGCATAAGCGTTCATATCACCAACAAGAATGATATCTTCGTCATCTACGCCAGTAGGTTTGTTGTCTAACCAATCAGTAAACGCATCAGCAGCTTCGGTACGAATTTCATTCCAACAGCCTTGGCCATCACCTAGGTCGTCGTTGTTATCATCACCACAGCTCCCTTTAGATTTAAGGTGGGCTACAGAAACAGTAAATACTTCATCTGTTGAAAGTGACTTAAAGCTTTGTGCAATTGGGGCACGGTTGCTGTAATCAAACGGGTAATCAGTAGTAATAGCGGCTGTGCCTACTTCTTCTACTTTATCTGCGCGGTAAATAAGGGCAGTGGTGATTTCGTCGGTACCAATTTGGGCTACGTCAAAATCTACAAACGCGTAGTTGTTAGCGCTGTCAGCATCGTTTAATGCATTTACTAAACTTGCTATAGCACTGAACTCTCCAAAGCCATCATTTTCAATTTCCATTAAGCCAACAACATCAGCTTGCATTGCACTAATAGCACTTACAAGTTTTGCTTCTTGACGTACAAACTCTTCTTCTGAGTCTGCACCACGGCTAGTAGGGAAACCACCGCCTTGGCCATCACCGTTAAAGTAGTTAAGTACGTTAAAGCTGGCGATTCGTAAATCGGCTTCTTCACTTTGCTCAGGCGCATCTTCACGCGCATTAGTCGCTATAAACTGTGGTGTAACTGTTGGGTGAATGCGATACGTGCTAAAGCTGTATGTAACTACCCCTGTTACCGCATTTACAGTATCACCGGTACGTAGAGTATTTTCTGCCGATAGGCCTGGCGCTGGGTAAGCCGTTGGATCTGAGTTTTGAGCTGTAGAGCCATCATCTAATAAGATTTTTTTAGTCAAGTTAGCCGCTTCAACAGCATTGGCTGCATCACCTGGCAATGCAACTTGAGTACCTTGGTATAAACGCTCAGTGGCTAGCTCTACTTCACCATAGCGACCTAAGCCGTAGTTGTTAGTAACTACAAGTGTTTGATCTAGGCTTACTAGCATACCTTCATAAGCTTCTAGGTCAGCTTGGCTCTCTAAAGGTAAGCTTATTGAGGTTGCAGAGGCCACTTCGTCAGTACCACATACTGCAATTTGTGTTACATCTGCAAGTTGTGTTGAATCATAGTATTCATCAACCGTACCCTGTACGCGCACGTGGTCACCTACATTTACATCGGTATCAGTAAAGTATACAAATAGACCTTCAGAGGTCATTGGGTCGTTATCTACATCTGCAGCAAGCGAGCTTACAAAGAAACCATCTAAGCCATCTTCACCTTGAAAATCGGCAGTGACAATACCTTCAATTTCAACAAGGGTATCTACTAACGGGCTTGCTTCACCAGAACCTTGCACAGCGCTAATTAGCGTTTTATCTGCGCCACATACAAGCGGTTCTAATGGTTCTGGCTCAGGGTCTGGCGCAGGAGCCGTACCACCATCGCCAGCATGCGAGCCTAAGCCGTCAAAGGTGTCAATATCAAACTGTTCCCATTCATCGCTAGGATTAAAAGTTGCAGTTGAGTCAGTTCGACCCGTTGTGATGCTATTTTTTCTTCGTAAGGTTTTATTTTGAGTTTGTACGGTATCATCAGACCAAAAAGAGCCAGGATCAACACCCACTTGGCCAAAGCTATCAACTACCACACCATCTTTAGTTAAAACAAGGGCATCGTCACCGTTGTAGTAAGTTACTGTGCTGGTTTCATCTGCAATATCAAGAATGGCAGCGTCTGCACTAGGGTTTGAAATTATATAGGTGGTATTGGCAGCCAATGTGCCTGATAAATCAATTGAGTTACCTACCGAACTACTACCATTTGAATAAAGTCCTAAAGTATAACCTTCAAGAGAAAGCTCTGTATCAGCATTGTTATAAAGCTCAATCGCTTTATTGTTGCTGCTGCCTTCGATGTATTCAGAAATGATTAGATCGGCGGAGGCTGGTGCACTGAGGCTTGCTAATACAAGCGCCAGTGGCGTTATTTTCGTTTTTAACATTTTTTATTATTCCCGTGTATTTAAATCCCAAAATGGGACACCAGTTTAGGCAATCTAAATGACAAAAAGAATACAAATATGTTAATGATTGTAAAAAAATTAAGGCGGCGTACCGCCTTTGATAACATGTTTACTTATTTTGCAGCCATTGCGCGGCCTGCTTGGCAAAATACGTTAAAATACCATCCGCTCCGGCGCGTTTAAATGCCAGTAAAGATTCCATAATTGTGGCCTCTTCACTCAACCAGCCGTTATCGATTGCCGCTTTGTGCATTGCATATTCGCCACTGACCTGATATGCGAAAGTAGGTACACCAAACTCATCTTTAACACGACGAACAATATCAAGGTACGGCATACCGGGTTTCACCATCACCATGTCGGCGCCTTCTTGTAAATCAAGTGCCACTTCACGAATTGCCTCATCAGAGTTGGCAGGATCCATTTGATACGTTTTTTTGTCGGCCCCTTTCAAGTTACCTGCAGAGCCAACAGCGTCTCTAAACGGCCCGTAATAGCTAGAGGCATATTTAGCTGAGTAAGCCATTATGCGTGTGTGAATATGTCCATCTGCTTCAAGTGCTTCGCGAATAGCACCAATACGGCCATCCATCATGTCAGAGGGTGCAACAACATCGGCACCTGCCTCGGCGTGCGAAAGCGCCTGCTTAACAAGAATTTCAGTGGTTATGTCATTAATTACATAACCTTCATCATCAATAATGCCGTCTTGGCCATGAGTAGTAAATGGGTCAAGGGCTACATCGGTAATAACCCCAAGCTCAGGAAAAGCTTCTTTTAAAGCACGAACTGTGCGTTGTGCTAAGCCATCTTCACTGTAGGCTTCTTCGGCCATCAAAGACTTTTTGTCAGCAGGGGTTACCGGAAAAATAGCGACGGCAGGTACACCTAAATCTACAAGCTCTTTAGCTTCTTCAAGCAATAAATCAATTGATAAACGCTCAATTCCTGGCATTGATTCAATTGCTTCGTGGCGGTTTTTGCCTTCAAGCACAAAAACAGGGTAAATAAGATCATTAACACTCAGCTGATTTTCAGCCATAAGGCGACGAGAGAAATCATTACGGCGCATTCTACGCATGCGAGTATATGGGAAAAGGTCGAGTCCTGATTGGGCCATGTTACTAAGCTCCTACTGTGGAATTGGAAAACTAATTACTTGATTTCGGCCATGTTGTTTAGCGAAATAGAGCGCTTTATCTGCGTCGTCTGTAAATAGCTCAGGGTTACTAATATCGTTTACTACAGCGCTGTTTACGCCAGCACTAATGGTTACTTTTACGGATGTTCCGGCTACGTTTACGGTATTACTCTCTACGGCTTGGCGAATTTTTTCAGCAATATCAACAGCCCCTTCTTTTGGGGTGTTAGGTAGCAAAACAACAAACTCTTCGCCGCCGTAGCGAGCCACTTCATCCAACGGGCGTTTTAAATGCTGTTTTATAATGTCGGCTACAGCGCGTATTACTTGGTCGCCGGTTAAGTGCCCGTAGTTATCATTTACGCGTTTAAACCGGTCTATATCGAGCATAATCATACTCAAAGGCGTTTGTTCACGCCGAGAGCGACGCAGTTCCATCACTAATTTTTTATCAAAAAAGCGACGATTTTTAACGCCACTCAGCGCGTCTTCCATATTAAGTAGCTCAAGCTCGCGGTTTTTATCTTCTAGTTCACGCAAAGTGACTTGTAGCTCAAAGGTGCGCTCATCAACTAACGACTCTAATTCTTTTTGTGTTTGGGCTTGCAGCGCGAGTCGCTCATTTAATAGTGTATCTTGGGCTGCATTTTCAGCAATCAAGGTTTGTTGAGCAATAACTTGTTCATCACGCTCTAAAATAAAGCGCTTCATAACGCCATAACATAGGCAAAATGTACTACCAAAAAAGCATATAAAAACAAAAGCTAAGCTACTTCTACCTAAAGGGTATAAGCCAAATACCGCAACAATAAGGTACACCATAACAAGTAAAAATAGCATGAGTGCAATTAGTAGTGCTTGAATTGGTTTTGAAGGCGCATTTTGCTGGCAGATGTAGGCGCTTACCAAGCAATAAATAATAACAATCGGGCTCGCCAGTAAGCTAAATGGGGTAAACACTGTGCTAGGTAAAGCCCACATAAACAGCAGGCTAATTGCGTAAATATTAGCAACAATGGTTTGCCATTTTAGTAGTTTAGAGGCTTTAGGTTGGCACAGTTGTTTTTGTAGCGGCACAAAAGCAAGCGTAGTGAGCATTAGTAAAACAGGTATCATTACTTGCTGTAATGAAGGCGAATTTGGATGAAAATAACGAGCGCCAAAACCGCATAAATAAGCCAGTAGCACACCTAAGGTCAGCGTAACAATGCCTGCATAAGCAAAATACAACTTGCGCGAAAACCCATACAAAACCAAGCAACTTATGGCCAATGAAAATAAAAAACCAATGAGTAAGCCATAAATTAAATTAAGTTTACCTTTATGCGCTAGGTAGGCATCTGGTTGCCATAAAGTCAGCGGGATGCGTAGCCCAGCACTGTTGTTAACCTTCATTATTACGGTGCTAATACTATTTGCCGGCAGCCTCAAGGTTGCTAATAAAGATTCACTTTTTATTAGCCGTGATGAGAGCTTAAAGTTATCGCCAGTTTGCATGTGTGAGAGCAGTGCTGAATTATAAAAATGAAAAATTTGCGCTTCATTTAACAGCGGGTTATCGAGCGATAAAATAGGGCTTATATTGTTATTTAAGGTATTTTTAACTGTAAACTTGACCCATACAGGGCGTTGTTCAAACCCTAAATTTAATGGCTTATCACTTACTGTTTGCCAGTCGTTAACCTCATGGTAGGCATTGTTTGCTGTGGTGGGCGTAAACGAATAGCTCAGGGTGTCTATTTTTATTGCTTTAAAATTTTCAGAAATTACGGGGTTTGCAACACTGCAAAATGAACAAAGGAGCATAAATAGGCTAAATAGCGCCTTTGGGCTTGTCATTAGCGACCTGCTATATCAAATAAGCTATAAAAGTTAGCCGTACTATGGGTGGCAATAGTACTTGGTTCAACGTTATAAAGCTTAGCGAGTGTTTCACACACATAGCTAAGATAGGCGGGCTCATTTTTACGTGATTTTGGTTTAGGGGTTATTGTGCGTGGAATTAAAAAAGGCGCATCGGTTTCTATTAATAACCGCTCAAGCGGGATACTTGGCACCAATTGTTGCAATGCTTTACCGCGGCGCTCGTCACACACCCACCCAGTAATGCCAATATAAAGGCCTAATTCTAAATAATCTTTAAGTGCTTGGGCATTGCCTGTAAAGCAATGCAGCACACCACGTACGTTATAGTTAGCCAAAATATTTAGCATATCTTCGCTTGCGTCACGTTCGTGTAAATAAACAGGTAGGTTTAGTTTTTCAGCTAACGCTAACTGGCGTTTTAATACGCTGCGCTGAATATCGCGAGGAGAAAAATCGCGATTATAATCAAGCCCACACTCACCAATGGCCACAACGCAATCGTTACTAGCAAGCTGCGTTAAAGTGGTTTCAAGTTCATCGGTGGCGTCTTTAGAGTCATGTGGATGCACGCCAGCAGTAGAAAACTGATTATATTGTTTTGCTAATGTAAGCGATTGTTCGCTACTAGGCACATCGCAGCCGATCAGTAACATAGCTTGCACGCCCGCGGCATTTGCGCGGGCAATAATGGCCTGATGCTCACCTTCAAACTGGTGATTGGTTAAATTAACGCCGGCATCAACTAACGTGTAGGTCATTACTGAGTGCGCTTCACACGGATTGAGCGGTTTTGACCATCTTTACGAAGTAAAAAAGAATTAAATACACCGCGGCTAATAACCACTGTGTCTGACTCTTTTAATTTAAGACTGTCAGAGCCAATTTGACGCCATTGCTGATCGTTATCAAGGGTAATAATGAGCTCGCCATAAGGAGCTTTTCTAACTGATGATACTAATGCTGTGATATTTTCGTCTTTATCTTTAGTGATCTCTTTATGCTCAAGGCCAAAATCATCTGCTTTAGCAGCAGGCGCTGCTTTAGAAACAGCTGCAACAGGTGCACTTACGTTTGGCGATACATTGGTTACGGCTTTTGGTGGGGTAAGGGTTTTTTTCTCACTAGGCTTAGTAAGTGGTTTACCTGCCACTGTGTTGTCATAACATAGTAAACGGTTAAAGTCGTTTTCAATAAAGCTACATGCTTGTAAAGCTTGCACGTTAATTTCTTGCGCTGCAAACGTCGGTGCGCTTAGTAAAACCAGTAGTGAGAGTAGTTGTTTTTTCATTTTATTCCTCAGATTCCTGTTGTTCTTTAGCGCTATAAAATTTCGCTAAAATTAACCCTAGCTCAAATAAAAGCAGCATAGGAAGTGCTAATAGTGTTTGTGATAACACATCGGGCGGTGTTAAAAACATCGCCACAACAAATACACCAACCACAATATAAGGGCGTTTTTGCTTTAAACTCTGCGTGGTTGTAGCGCCACTCCAACATAGCAACATTATGGCTACGGGTATTTCAAACGCCACACCAAATGCAAAAAATAGCTTAAGTACAAATCCTAAATAGCTACTAATATCCGGTGCTAGGGTCATCATTTGCGGCCCTACACTAGTAAAAAAGCCTAATATAATAGGAAGCACTATAAAGTAGCAAAAAGCGATACCGCCATAAAATAGCAAAATACTCGAGGCCAAAATTGGCATTAGCATGCGTTTTTCGTGTTGGTATAAGCCAGGTGCTATAAATCCCCAAATTTGATGCAATATCCACGGAATAGCGCCAAACAAGGCAACAAATAGCGTTAGCTTAAACGGTGCAAAAAACGGTGCCGTAACATCGGTAGCTATCATAGTGGCAGTGCTTGGTAAATGTGCGACTAAAGGGGCGGCTACAAACTCATATATATCATTGGCAAAATACACTAGGCCAATAAATATCACTAAAATACTAAAAAGTGATTTAATAAGCCGATCGCGCAGCTCAATTAAGTGAGCGACGAACCCTGATTTAGCTTGTTCAGACATTATTTTTTATACCACGTAATAAGTTGACCACAAATAGGGGAATTAATTTCACTTTTTTTCATCGAGTTGTTCGTTAGGTGATGTGCTTGAAGTGTTTTTATAGCTATGAGTAACCGACTGCGCTGCTTTTTGCAGTTCATCAACCGATTGTTGTAGCTCAGGGCTTAAATCTTTAAGCTCTTGTTGCTCTGCTTTTTTTAGATTTTCGTGAAGCTCGTGTATGCGTAGCTCTTCACTCACTTCTGCTTTAACTGAGTTGGCCATCGACTTAACGGTTTTTACCCAGCGCATTACGGTGCGAATGGCAACCGGTAACCGCTCAGGGCCAAGTACCACTAGGCCAACAATAAAAACAACAACGAGCTCCCACATTCCCATATTGCTTAAACCTTAGTATCGTCTTTGGTTTTTTCAGTGCTTTGTGTCTGTGTTGGCGCTGCTTTTTGAGACTCTTGGATTTGCTCTGCTTTTTCGCTTTCAGTCTCTTTAGTTTGATCATCAGACATGGCTTTTTTAAACCCTTTTACTGCACCGCCTAAATCACCACCCATGCCGCGTAGTTTTTTAGTACCAAAAAGAAGTACGATAATCGCTAAAACAATCAATAATTGCCAAATACTAATGCCACCTAAACCCATGGTTATCTCCAACTGATAAATGCTTAAATGTTTATTTTAAGTACTAATTATACGCCCTGTGGCATAAATAGCACTTAGTTTATGTGTTACGCCACGCCACAATAAAGCTAATTGCAGACGCTGCTAATGTTACGCCTGCCGCTATGAGGTCGTGCTGCAGATAACACAGTGCCGATACAATCAGTGTAGCACTGCCAAATAGGCTAAGTACTAGCGCTTTGTGTGACACTTTACTTGGCTGAGAATGCTGTATTTGCGGACTACGTTTTAAATTTTGATAAATTAAATCAGGTAGTTCTGGCATTTTTTCAGCCCAAAATGGCAAGTTAGCATACATTTGTTTCATTACTGATAACGGTCCAACTTGTTGTTTTACCCAATCTTCTAAAAATGGCTTAGCGGTTTTCCACAAATCAAGCTGAGGATAAAGCTGACGCCCTAAGCCCTCAACGTATAATAACGTTTTTTGTAATAATACTAACTGCGGCTGTACTTGCATGTTAAAGCGGCGTGCGGTGTTAAATAAATTAACGAGTACATGGCCAAACGATATCTCAGCCAGCGGCTTATTAAATATAGGTTCGCACACGGTACGAATTGCAAATTCAAACTCTTCTATGCTGGTATCAGGCGGAACCCAGCCCGAGTCAACATGTAGCTGAGCAACTTGGCGGTAGTCACGATTAAAAAAGGCGATAAAGTTTTCTGCGAGATAGCGTTTATCTTCTTTGTTTAATGTGCCAACAATGCCACAGTCGATACCAATATACATGGGGTTTTCAGGGTGCTCGCGAGAGACAAATATATTGCCAGGGTGCATATCAGCATGAAAAAAACTGTCTCTAAATACTTGGGTAAAAAACACTTCTACACCGCGCTCAGCGAGTAATTTCATATTGGTATTTTGCGCAATTAACGACTCAGTATCTGAGACCGGGATTCCGTAAATACGCTCCATAACCAAAACGTTACTGCGGCTATAATCGCTATAAACAGCCGGGATATATAACGAATCAGAGCCTTCAAAGTTACGCTTAAGTTGTATGCCATTTGCGCCTTCGCGCATTAAATCGAGCTCATCTAGCAAGGTTTTTTTATACTCTTTGACCACCTCGACAGGGCGTAACCTTTTTGCTTCGCTGTGTACATTGGCAAGCACTTTAGCGAGCTTTTCCATAAGTGCTAAGTCGGCATTAATTTGTGTTTTTATGTTTGGCCTAATCACTTTTATAACAACATCTTGGGTATTGTTATGGGCATCAACTAGCTTAGCAGTATGCACTTGCGCAATAGACGCTGAGGCCAATGGGGTTTGCGAAAACTCACTAAATAACTGGTTTATATCGCTGATTTCGAGCGCTTTTTCAATTATTTTTTGGGCAAGTTCGCCCTCAAAAGGCTCGACTTGGTCTTGCAAAAAAGCAAGCTCTAACGCAATGTCGTGAGGAAGTAAGTCTCGGCGGGTAGAAAGCATTTGGCCAAACTTAATCCACACTGGGCCAAGCTCTTGCAAGGCTAAGCGCAGGCGCAAGCCCGCTGGCTTATTTTTGTGCTGGTTACGTAACCAAAACAAGCTACCACGCGCAATTTTAGCGTACCAAGGTATTTTTTGTTTTGGTATTAACTCATCTAATCCGTAGCTAAGTAATGTTTTAGTGATGTAATACAATCGAGCAGTCGACACAAAAAATCCTTAGCGGCTGTTGGTGTTAGAAGAGTTGATTAATGCATTTATGCGTTGTTCAATAGCGGCCACTTGCCCTTTTAACACTCGGTTTTGTTGTTTAAATTGTTCAAGCTCTAAAGGGTGAATAGTTACAGCGAGCTCATCTTGGCATAGGCTGGTTAATGTGGTGCTAATTTGCTGACGCGCTTTACGCTCTTTACTGCGTAAAGCGTTTAGCTGTATGTAAAGTTGTTGTGCGGGCGCATCGCCAATATAGTGCGATAGTTGCTCAGGCCAATCTATATCTAGCCCAGAAAATGCGGCGCTGTATGCCTGAGCGACGTTTAAGTCGCCTTGCAGGTCTAGCTTATCTTGACGAATGAGCTGTGTAAGCATGGCTGGGTCTTTAAGCGCCATAAGAGTATCTATATCTGCGCTGATCATACACTCTGCGCTATTTTCATCGCTGGCACTGTAAAGGTGTAATAGTTTACCATCAAAGGTTAATACTATTTGCTGCTGCCAATTGCGGATTTCGACCTTTAATGGTTTGTGCTTAACTGCACTGAGCTTATCTATTAAGGTGGCGTCGAGTTGCAGTACCTTATTAAGCACTCGCTCTATAAGCGAAAGTACAAAATTAGGTAACATAAAAAACTGCGAACCGGGTTTTGCTGCGACCACATGCTCGCTTTTTTGCTCAAACGCCATAACTGCCTGCCTTAATATTTAAAACCACGGTGCAGTGCAACAATACCACCGGTTAGGTTTTGATACGTTGTTTGTTCAAAGCCTGCTTCTTCCATCATTGCTTTTAAGGTTTCTTGGTCTGGGTGCATACGAATCGACTCAGCTAAGTATTGGTATGACTCGCTATCGTTCGCTACTACTTTACCCATAGTTGGTAATAGATTGAACGAGTAAAAATCGTACGCTTTACTTAAAATTTCATGCTCAGGTTTGGAAAACTCTAATACTAATAAACGTCCACCTGGCTTTAATATACGGTACATAGAGCGAAGAGCTTTGTCTTTATCGGTTACATTACGTAGGCCAAAGGCAATCGTGATCACATCAAAGCTGTTATCTGGAAATGGCAGCATTTCGGCATTCATTTGCACGTAGTCGATATTGCCGACTAAACCCAAGTTGTGCAGCTTTTCACGGCCCACTTTTAACATTGATGAGTTAATGTCACCTAAAACTACTTGGCCGGTGTCACCGACTAGTTGGCTAAATTTTGCTGTTAGGTCGCCAGTGCCGCCTGCTAAATCAAGGACGTGGTGGCCTTTGCGCACACCTGAGCTGGCTATAGTTTGACGTTTCCATAATCGATGTACACCAAAAGACATTAAATCGTTCATTACATCGTACTTTGCTGCAACCGAGTGAAATACGTCTGCAACCATTGAGGCTTTATCGTTTTCGGCTACGGTTTTATAGCCAAAATGCGTGGTCTTTTGCTCTGTTTCGTTCATGGTTAGTCTCTATCGTGGCAATAAAGACTAGTGTACTTGATTGTACACTGCAGGTGCAATTTGAATATGATTTATCAGGTAATTTAGCGTAAAACCTAGTGGCCAGCTGTAAAGCTACTTTGCCCCAGTGAGCGTGCTTTAAATGCCGCTTGCGAGGCTTTTTTAGCTAACTGGTTAAAGTCATCATTTTTGAGTTGCTGCGCTATGCCTAAAGATAAGTTAATGCCAGGCAGCTTAGTGCCGCTTTTTGAGCTAACAAAACGAAGTTTTTCTACGCCATTACGCACTTTTTCAGCAATAACATTGGCGGTTTCGGGGTCTATATCTGGCAGTAATACGGTAAATTGGTCCTTTGCTGTGCGCCCAGGTAAACCACTTTGAAAGACATATTTTTTTACTTGTTTAGCCACTTTGTTCAAAATAACTTCGCCAATTATATCGCCGTAATTATCTACAAAATGATCTAAATTATCTATTTGAATAGCAATTGCGCAAATTGATTTGTCTTGGTTGCTCCATAGTTGGGTTTGCTGCGTTAAATAATGACGTTTATACAGCCCCGTTTGTGAGTCAATAATGTGCTGCTTACGTAATTGCGCCAGCTGTTTTTGGGTTTTTTCGTGTAACTTTTTAGCTTTATATAGCTCGTGTTTAAAGTGCTTGTGTTGCTCAAGTAACGTGGCTGATTGCGTGTTTAACGTATCGAGTGCTTGGCGGCTTTGCTCTATATTATTCTCATCAAGCGTGTGCATGCACTCACTTACTTGGCCGGCAAAGCTAACAATTTGTTTTTCGGTTGATTGCGCATTGCGCGACAGTGAATCAATAACCCCATTTACGTTATTAATCATTGCCACTTGCGTGGTATGCCCTTCGTTTAAAAACTCAAAGTAGAGCTGCTCAATCAAAATACTATCAATTTGGGCTTTATTAGTAATGGCCTCATCTATGGCGTTATTTAGCTGAGGATTTACTTTACTAATATAGGTATAGGCAACGTGGTAATTTAACGGAGAGGGAGGCAGCGTATGACGTTCTAAAAACAGGCATACATTCGTCATTTTTTCTTGAGCTACAGCCATGGAATCATGGAACATCATTTTAACTACCAACTAAGTACGCATTAAATTACACATTAAAATAACTCTTCAATGAGGCGGCAATGCATCCAAGCTTTATTATTTTTTTACTACAATAATCGTTAAGCAGGCTATTTAAAAGTAAAAACCAGTATTAGTGAACTTAAATTTTTACTTTTGCTGCCTAATAGCTGATTTTATCATCAAAGAGCACGTATTTAGCTTAATTTAGGCGGGTTCGGCTTATTTTACCCGCTCCAATTAAGCGTGTGTTATTGAGATTAATCGCATTTGTCTTGCTATTTACTCAGCCTACGATAGTTTTGTGAAATCTATTGTATGGTTAAGTAAAACTAAAATGAATTATTCCTTACCCCCGCGAATTTGCCGCACACTGCTTGTGCTATCACTTTTTGGCACGCTAAGCGCATGTACATTAACAAGCCCCAATGCAAACACGCAATTTGAACAAGTGGCGCAAAGTATTGTTGATTACCGCAAACGTGTTAATCCCTACACACAGCCTGAAGGGGTTGATGGCTATTTATTACCTAATTTATCGGCCGAATTTTTAAAGCAGCAATATGAGGAAAAAACAGCATTATTAAGTCGTTTAGATGCAATTGATAGCGATGAGCTTTCAAGTGAAAACAGTATTAACCTCAGTATTATTCGTGCGCAAGTACAAAACAGTGTTGATGAATATGTATTTAATGCGCACTACATGCCGCTAACTTCTGAGTATGGGTTCCATTCTAGCTTGTCTTATATGATTAATAGTTCGCAGTACAAGCAACCACAACAGTTAGAAACGTATTTAGCCCGCCTTGAACAAGTGCCGCGCTTTTTTGAGCAAAATATACATTGGATGAAAAAGGGGCTCGAAACGGGGCTTACTCAGCCACAAGCGGTATTAGCTGGGTATGAAGACTCAATAAGCGCATACATAGTAGATGATGTAACACAGTCAGACTTTTACTCCCCGTTTAAAACGAACACAGCTGGGCTAAGTGAAAACGACTTTAAAGCGATACAGCAAAAAGCTAAACGCATCATAAAAAATGATGTTATTGCCTCTTACAAAGCGTATTTAACATTTTTTACTACGCAATATCAGCCAGGTGCACGCACTACGATTGGTATTTCGCAAACCCCTAATGGTAAGGCATTTTATAAAAACCGCGCACAGTATTACACCACCACAAATATGAGCATTGATGAAATACATCAGCTGGGGTTATCTGAAGTGGCGCGTATCCGCAGTGAAATGCAGGAAATAATTAAAGAAGTAGGCTTTGAAGGCTCGTTTGCCGATTTTATCCACTTTTTACGTACCGATCCGCAATTTTACGCCACCACTCCAGAGCAGTTATTAAAAGAAGCTGCTTATATAGCTAAAAAAATGGACGCGCAGCTGCCTAAGTTATTTCATACACTGCCACGTATGCCCTATGGCGTTGCACCTGTACCTGCAAATATAGCCCCTAAATATACAACCGGTCGCTATGTTGGCTCAAGCCGAAGCGATCAAGCGGGTTATTATTGGGTAAATACATATGCGCTAGATAAGCGCCCATTGTATGTATTAGAGGCGCTAACCTTACACGAAGCCGTACCGGGGCATCATTTACAAATATCGCTTAATGCAGAGCTTGAAAACTTACCAAGCTACCGACGTGATGCCTACCTTTCGGCTTTTGGTGAAGGGTGGGGGCTTTATTCTGAATACTTAGGTATAGAAGCAGGCTTTTACCAAGACCCATACAGCCGATTTGGCCGTTTAACCTATGAAATGTGGCGTGCAGCTCGTTTAGTGGTTGATACAGGTATGCACATGTACGGTTGGAGCCGCGAGCGCGCTATGAACTTTATGAGCGAAAACACAGCGCTTTCATTACACAATGTTAAAACCGAAACCGACCGCTATATTTCGTGGCCGGGGCAAGCTTTGTCGTACAAAATTGGCGAGCTGACTATCAAGCGTTTACGCACAGAGGCCGAGCAAGCGCTTGGGCCACGTTTTGATATTCGTGAGTTTCATCATCAAGTATTGCGTCATGGTTCTGTGCCGTTATCAGTGCTTGAAGAGCAAGTTCGTTTGTATATAAAAGCTGAGCTTGAAAACACGCAAAGCTAATTATCTAAAGGTATAAACCTTGAACAACGAAAGGTGTTGTGTCATTTTGACGCAACACCTTTTTTATTTTTAAAAACAGCCATCAAGGGGCCTTGGATGAGCGATTTTATTATTTTTAGTATTGATGTATTTGCGAGTATTTTTATTGTTGCATTAGGATTAATTGTACTTACCGTTATTGTTTTTTATTTTCGTGATATTACTCAAACAAAGCATGCAATTAGGCGAAATTACCCGGTTATTGGTCGCTTTAGGTACTTTTTTGAGCGCCAAGGCGAGTTTTTTAGGCAGTACTTTTTTGCCCTCGATAGAGAAGAAATGCCGTTTAACCGAGCAGAGCGTAGTTGGGTGTATCGTGCTGCAAAAGATGTCGATCGTACCGCTGCATTTGGCTCCACGCAAAGCTTAGAGGTAACAGGTACAGTGATGTTTATGAACTGTGCTTTCCCTACCTTAGATGAAGAGGCGCTGGACCCAAGTAATGTAACTTTAGGCCCTTATTGTAAAACGCCGTACACCACTAACTCCTTGTTTAATATATCGGGAATGAGCTTTGGTGCGCTCTCAAAACCGGCTGTTAGAGCGTTATCAAAAGGGGCAAAATTAGCCGGCTGCTGGATGAATACGGGTGAAGGCGGGTTAAGTCCTTATCACTTAGAGGGCGGAGCCGATTTGGTGTTTCAAATTGGTACGGCTAAATATGGTGCGCGCGACGAGCTTGGAAATTTAAGTATTGATAAACTTAAAGAAATTGCGGCGCATAAAAACGTAAAAATGTTTGAGCTTAAATTAAGCCAAGGCGCCAAACCAGGTAAAGGCGGTATGTTACCAGGTAAAAAAGTTAATGCTGAAATTGCTAAAATAAGGGGCATCCCTGAGGGTAAAGATTCAATTAGCCCAAATGGGCACCCAGAGATCAAAAAGCCAAGCGACATATTAGATATGATTGCTACAGTGCGAAACGCCACAGGCAAACCTACCGGCTTTAAAGCCGTTATTGGTGATTACACTTGGCTAGAAACACTATTTGCAGAAATAAACCATCGCGGGCTTGAATCAGCACCGGATTTTATCACTATTGATAGTGCCGATGGCGGTACGGGCGCAGCGCCACAACCCTTATTAGATTCGGTAGGTTTACCGCTGCGCGAAAGCTTACCGCTGGTTGTTAATATGCTTGAAAAACATGGCTTAACAGGGCGGGTTAAAGTCATTGTATCGGGTAAGTTAATTGTGCCCTCTAAGGTGGCATGGGCGCTTGCTTTGGGTGCTGATTTTGTTGTTTCTGCGCGTGGTCATATGTTTGCGTTAGGCTGTATACAGGCCATGCAATGTAATAAAGACACCTGCCCAACCGGTGTAACTACCCATAACGAGCGGCTACAGCGTGGGTTAAATGTTGCAGATAAAGCCCAGCGAGTTGCCAATTATAATAAATATATTCATTACGGTGCTGGCTTAATTGCCCACTCATGTGGTGTAACGAGTGCGCGGGAATTAAGGCGTAAACACGTGCGTATAGTGCAAGAAAGCGGGCTGTCGGAGCCGCTCGATAAAATTTACGAAAACTACCAATAACAGTATTAGTATAAAAAAGGCGCTTTGGCGCCTTTTTTAATTTAGTTGGCTTATTAATAAACTAAAAAAGGCATCTTTGTTGTCACAGCTTTTGGCATTTAAAATAAGTTGCTCACCTAAGCTCAGCGTTTGTTTTTGTACTGCAAGGCGCGTATTTTCATCTTCAATGCTGTCAATATCTACCACATGCGCGAGCCCTATGGTGCGCCTAATTAGTTCTGTTCCACAATAACCTATGGCGTCTTGTAATACGGTTTTCATAAAGTACTGTGGGTAGCCCTCGGTATTAAGGGTGCGATCTGTGCTGTGGTTGGCAATTAAAGCTAACCATTGTTGCTCAAATAAATTATAGCTTTCAACAATGCAGCTAAGTAAATGCGTTTGATAGTTTCGTCGTGCTACAAACTCTTCAATATGCCCTGCTTGTGCGCAGTAATTTAATAGTAAATTGCCAATAAAAGAGCCTATATCAAAGCCAACAGGGCCAAAAAAGCCAAACTCGGGGTCAATCACTTTAGTGGTATTGGTATCTACAAAAATACTGCCGCTGTGCATATCGCCGTGCAGCAATGTTTGCGGGTTAGATAAAAAATTAGCTTTTAATTTCGCAACTTCTAACTTAAGTGCCGTGTTATCGCGCAAAGCGTGTACATGTGTAGTAAGTTGCTCGTCAAAGTGATTGCGTTCGTGATCTGTATACGGATCGCTAAAAAATAAATCTTCTGTAATTTGGCAAAGCTCAGGGTTAGTAAATTGCTGCACTAGGGCCTTTTTATGCTGGGCGGTTAGGTAAAAATCTGAATTATAAAACCCGGTATGGCTTAAATACGTAGCTACGTGCTCGGCTAACTTAGGAAATTGCTCCGCGTTATTCTGCGCAGTGCGCAATATTTTTAAGTGACCTAAATCTTCTAAAATAGTAAGTGCGTAAGCTTGGTTATAGTGCAGTACTTTAGCGGTGTTTTGTGGGCAAATAGCCCCATGGTTAAGTAACACTTGCGCCTCAATACGGGCTCTATCAAGCGTGAGCGGCCATGATTCACCTACACAACGAGCATAAGGCAGTGCTTGCTTTAAAATAATGCTGTTATGGTGCTCATCGCTAATTCTAAATACTAAATTAAGGTTACCGTCACCAAATTCGTACGCAGTTAAGTGTGCGCCAGCATTAAAAAAATCATACTGCTTAGAGTCAATTAGCGAATTTACATATTCAATTGCGCGCTGCGCATCAAACGCGACATAGTTAGCCATAGTGAGTTCTCAAATAACCTTTTTGGGCATTCTATACCTTTAAATGTTTAGATGTCTACAAGTCTAACTTGAGAGTTATTCAAACTGATGTAAAATACCCTTACGCATTTTATTTAAGCAGCCTCATCATGCAAAACCTAATCGCAAGCAGTTTAAAATATGAAAACGGCACATTAAGTGTGCTTGACCAGTATTTACTTCCTCATCAGCAGGTATGGCACGAATGCCATAGTGTTGAGACGATGAAGGAGCTGATCATCAGTTTAAAAATTCGTGGCGCACCATTAATAGGCTTAGGTGCGAGTTTGCTGGTTGCTCATTTAGCGCAGCAGGGGGGAACTCAAGCGGCGCTTGCAAAAGCAATTGATGAGCTTGAAGCCACAAGGCCAACCGCTGTTAATTTAATGCATTGCATGGCTACATTAAGAGAGGCCCTTAAAAGCGATGACTTTGTAGCAGCAGTGGTGTGCAGCGCAGAGCGCCTTTTTATTGAAGACATTGCCCTATGTGAGCGCATGGCAACGCGCGGAGCTGAGCTTATAAACAGCGGCGACAATATTTTAACCCATTGTAATACCGGCGCATTAGCGACTGCTGGTATTGGTACAGCATTAGGCGTTATTTACAAAGCGCAGCAACAACACGGCAATATACATGTGTGGGTTGATGAAACGCGGCCCTTGTTGCAAGGCGGGCGTTTAACCGCGTTCGAACTTGAGCACTGGCAAGTACCGTATACGCTTATTTGCGATAATATGGCAGCAAGCTTAATGGCCGCAGGCAAGGTAGATAAAATAGTGGTAGGCGCCGATCGTATTGCTGCTAATGGCGACTTTGCTAATAAAGTGGGAACTTATAATTTAGCTGTATTGGCGCATTTTCATGATATTCCTTTTTATGTTGTCGCGCCTTTAACTACGCTTGATACACAAACAGCTTGCGGTAGCGATATAGCAATAGAGCAGCGAAATAGCGCAGAGGTACGCGGCGTAAGTGGCAGTTTTGGTGAGGCGCTGTGGGCACCCACTGATGCCAATGTGTATAATCCCGCATTTGATGTAACACCTGCAAAACTAATAACAGCTTGGGTGTTAGATACCGGTGTTTACAATAAAAGTGATGTAGAGAGTGGGGCGTTAACAGCGCTTAAGTAGTTTTTAAACAGCGCCCCACTTATCCCTTTGTGGAGCGTATTACTTTTGCTATGCGAGCAACGGAAACTGCTTCGCAATTTCAGACTCGGTGCTTTTTGCAACCCAGCCCTCGGTATTATTAAATAATCGAATGGCGGTAAACTCTGGGTCGCTCCCCATATCAAACCAATGTGGTGTAAGAGTTGGGACCGAAATTAAGTCACCTTGCTGGCATAATACTTGGTAAATTTTGGCATCAATATGTAGGCAAAATAACCCTTGGCCTTTTACAAAAAAGCGAACTTCGTCTTCACTATGAGTGTGCTCAAATAAAAACTTTTCTCGCATTTGTGCCGCTGCAGGATTACCTTTTGCAAGCGAAATAACATCCACCGTTTGGTAGCCATTTTGCGCTTTTAAGCGCGCTATATCATTTTTATATGCTGCGATAATTTGCTCATTTGTGGTGTGCTCATTAATGGGTGCAGTTGCTTGCCATTGTTCAAAACGTACATTTACCTTTGCTAATTGCTGAGTAATTTCGCTTAAATCACAGGTGTTTACCAGCGCATTACTTGGATTGTTGTTAGCATAAATTGTTAATTGGCTCATGCAAATTGCTCCAATTTAACTGTGCTAAAGTCATGTACGTATGGGTGCGCGCTATGTGCTTGGCCATCACGTATTAAGTGCAAGGTGTTAAGCCCTGCGGCTTTGGCTGCATCAAGCTCACCTGCCACATCACTTAAAAACAAGATTTCGTTAGCACTAAAAGGGAGCTGGTTAACTATAGTGTTATAGGCTGCTTGCTCTTGCTTTGCGCCGACTTTGGTATCAAAAAAATCATTAAACAGGGGGCGTATATCGCCATAGTCACTGTATTTAAAGAGTAACTGCTGCGCCCTTACCGAGCCTGATGAATACACATAGAGTGCGGTGCCTTGAGCGTGCTGAGCTTGTAAAAACTCAAACGCATCTGCGTATAGGTGGCCTTTAAAATCACCGTGCTCGTAGCCCGTTTGCCAAATTAGCCCTTGTATTTGCTTCAAAGGGGTAATTTTTTTATCTTCTTCAATCCACTTTAGTAACACGCTAATGACATTTTCTATATCGGCATCTGGCTCATTAATAATGGCTTTAACAGCCGCTATTTGCTCAGCGACATGGGGTTTATTTTCGTTTAAGCGCATAAACGTTGCTAGTTGTTTAGCTGCATACGGAAACAGCACCTCTTTTACAAATGAGATACGTGTTATGGTGCCTTCAATATCAGTTAAAATTGCTTTTATCATTATTGCTGTGCCCCAATACCTTCTATTTTTAACCGTTCCAGCTCGCAACTAAATAAAAACTCTAACCCTTCTAAATGGCGAAGTGCTTGCTTGTAATTACGCCCTACTACATAAACGCCATGCCCACGAATTAACACTGCATGTTCAATGGGTGTATGTAAGTGGTGATCGCTAAGCAGCAAGCTTAAGCGGTCTATGTCTTGGTCGTTTTCAAAAATAGGAATGCTGAGCGTATCTAAATGCGAAGTTACCCCACTGAGTGACTTTTGCATTTCGTAACCGCTTAAATTTAATGCATGGCTTTTAATTACACGCGATAGTACGGTGGCTGCTACTGAGTGAGTATGCAGCACCACGTTTGCGTGCGGAATAAGCTTATACATGCCTAGGTGCAGTTGCGTTTCGGCCGATGGGTTGCCAGCACCTTTAGTGCGATTACCTTGATGATCAAGCTCAATGAATGTGTGTGTACCGAGTTGACCTTTATCAAAGCCGCTAGCGGTAACCACATACCCTGTTGCGGTGCGCGCCGAAAAATTTCCGCCGGTGGCGGGGACCCAGCCTTTTTGACTGATCCATTTTCCGGCTTCAATAAGTTGCGAAATAGCGGTATTGTTGTGCATACATTCCTCACCAATGAGTGTAATACCAATGCGTAATAATACTTAATGCATTTGAGGCGCTAAACCAAACGCGAGCTGCGTTTTTGCTACCTCAAAATAGCTCAGTTAATTAAGCAAATTGATATAAAGCTATTTAATTTTAGACGGCTATACTTCTGTTTTAAGCAATGATAGCATCGCTTTAAGCGCAAAACCATCATTAAGGGCCTGTCGTGTTTGAAAGTAAATTACCAAATTTAAGTGTTAGTATATTTAGCCAAATGAGTGGCTTGGCAAGTCAGCATTCGGCAATAAATTTATCGCAGGGTTTTCCTGAGTTTGATGCGCCAGAACTACTGAAAAACCAGCTAAATTTTTATGTTCAGCAAGGGGTTAATCAATATTCGCCATCCAGTGGTGTGCCCCGTTTACAGCAACAAATAGCAAATTTAGTTTCGCGTAAATACGCGGCTAATATTGATGCAGCTGAGCAAGTTACGGTAACGTCGGGCGCCACCGAAGCATTATTTGTGGCTATTCAAACTATAGTACGCCCCGATGATGAAGTCATTGTGTTTGACCCCGCTTATGACTCTTACCAGCCTGCCATTGAGCTTGCTGGCGGTAAAACAGTTCATATTGCATTGCATGCCCCCGATTATGCTATTGATTGGCAAGCTGTTCGCAGTGCAGTGAGCAAAAGCACGCGCGCTATAATTATTAATACGCCACATAATCCAAGCGGAAAAATACTTAAAAGCCATGATATAAACGCGCTTAAATCGTTAGTGAACGATCACGATTTATATGTAATAAGTGATGAAGTTTACGAACACATTACCTTTGATGGCGATAAGCACTTAAGCATGCTTTGTGATGAGCAACTACGTGAAAAAAGCTTTGTTATATCAAGCTTTGGCAAAACGTTTCACAGTACCGGCTGGAAAATGGGGTACTGTATTGCGCCTGCACCGCTTGCTATTGAATTTAGAAAAATACACCAGTATGTTACTTTTTCAAGTTTTACACCTGCACAACACGCATTGGCCGACATGCTTGAACAACAAGGCGAGCATGTCGATGAGCTGAGTAATTTTTATCAGCAAAAGCGCGATTTACTGGCACAGCACTTAAGTGATAGCCGTTTTAATATTTTACCAAGCCAAGGTACGTACTTTTTATTGCTCGATTACAGTGAAGTGTCTGATCTTAATGATGTAGATTTTTGCCACTGGTTGGTAGAGCAAGCTGGGGTTGCTGCTATTCCTTTAAGTGTGTTTTATAAGCAATCTTCAAATGATAAAGTGATTCGACTGTGTTTTGCTAAAAACGATGAAACCTTAATAGAGGCCGCGCAAATATTATGTCAACTTTAACGCTTACACTCGTTCAAAGTGCGCTGCATTGGCTTGATAAAGACGCCAATTTAGCCATGTTTGATAAAAAATTAGCAGCGATGAGCGCTCAACCTGATTTAATTTTACTACCCGAAACCTTCGCCACAGGCTTTGCTATTAATCTTGATTGCGCAGAGCCCGAAAATGGCAAAGTGCTGAGCTGGCTAAAAACCCAAGCACATAAACATAAAGCCGTTATTGCAGGTTCGGTTTTGGTTGCTCAAGGCGATAAAAAAGCGAATCGCTTTTATTGGGTGACCCCAAGTGGCGAGGTAAATTATTACGATAAACGTCATTTATTTCGCTTAGGCAGTGAGGGCGATTACGTTGTCGCAGGGCAAGCACGTAAAACGTTTGAAATTAACGGTTTTAAGTTACTGCCGCAAGTATGTTACGACTTGCGCTTTCCGGTTTTTCAGCGCAACAATAATGATTACGACGTAATGATAAACGTTGCAAACTGGCCTGCGGTTCGCCGCCATATTTGGGATACGCTATTAATGGCGCGTGCTATGGAAAATCTATGTTATGTAGTAGCTGTTAACCGTGTTGGCGACGATGGCAATGGTGTTGCGCACAATGGCGGCACGGCTGTATACGACTTTAAAGGCGATACAATCGCCAAAGCAAAAGACAATACACAAGAGTTACTTACCGTAACACTTGAAAAAGCACCGCTCGATGATTTTAAAGCCTCGTTTCCTGCTTATTTAGATGCCGACGCGTTTACCTTGGTATAAATCGCTAAGCATTAGCGCCTAGCCAATAAAGTGCTAAAATAGCCGCTGATATGTTTATTGGCGGCTTTATGAATACAACCCTTATTACACCGGTAATTTTAGCGGGCGGCATTGGCACACGGTTATGGCCGCTTTCTCGCCAAGCTATGCCTAAGCAATTTTTACCTCTGCTTGATAACAAACACTCACTATTACAAAGCACGTTAGCGCGTGTGTCGGGCAAGGAGTTTGCAAAGCCAATACTTGTTTGTAACGAGCAGCACCGCTTTATTGCTGCTGAGCAAAGTGCACAGGCCCCTCCTCATGCACTTTTGTTAGAGCCGCAGGGTAAAAATACCGCGCCGGCCATTGCGCTGGCAGCACACTACGCTTTACAGCAAGGCATAACAGGGCCAATACTGGTGATGCCTGCCGATCATCATATATCCAACTTTACTGAGCTCACACTTAAATTAAACGATGCAATTGAATTAGCCCAGCAAGGTATGTTGGTCACGTTTTCAATTACACCAACACAGCCCCACACTGGGTTTGGCTACATTAAGCAAGGTAGTAAAATAGCAGGCTCAAATTGCTATAAAGTGGCTGAGTTTAAAGAGAAGCCAAGCTTGGCTAACGCTGAGCATTATTTAACTCAAGGCGGTTATAGCTGGAATAGCGGCATGTTTTTATTTACGCCGCAAGCCTATTTAAATGAACTAGAACGCTTTGCCCCAAAAATTGCACACAGTGTAAGTGAGGCGGCTAATTTCTCTGACGATTTAGGGTTTACAAGGCCGGTAAGTGAGCCACTTAAAACCTGCCCAAGTGACTCTATCGATTACGCCATTTTAGAGCGCAGTAATAATGTAGCAGTATTGCCTGTTGCTCTTAATTGGAGTGATGTAGGCAGCTTTAGTGCCTTGGCTAGCCTTATTAAAAAAGATGCACATGGCAATAATGAATACGACAGCCATACCGCGCAAAATAGTACGAATAATTTTGTTATAAGCGAAAACGATCACAGCGTTGCTACCCTTGGGGTTAGCGACTTAGCTATTATTCATACCCACGATGCCACTCTCGTTGCCAATAAAAACAAGCTCGATGGTCTGCCTTTATTGCTCAAGCAATTAGCGGTTAGCCAAAGTGATAAACTCAATCACCATCAGGTTGTGTATCGGCCATGGGGCAATTACCGCACTTTAGTAACAGGGGCAGGTTTTAAAGTTAAAAAAATAACTGTTAATAGCGGTGCTAAACTTTCAACGCAGCGCCATCAGTATCGTGCAGAACATTGGGTGGTGGTATCGGGGATTGCAGATGTACGTATTGATAAGCAAGCATTAACACTTAGCCACGACCAATCTTGCTACATTGCAGCAAAACAAATACACAGCTTAGCGAACAATCAAAAAGAGCCGCTAATTGTCATTGAAGTACAAACTGGCACCGTACTAGATGAAAGTGACATAGAGCGTTTTGATGATAAGTATGGAAGGTTAGGTATTTAAATAAAGTGGTTTTCTAGTGATAAACTTAAGTAGCGAGGTTGTTGATTGAAATAAAAAGTTATTTAAAATACTATGTTGTCAGTTAAAATTATAGGGACGTTACATGGATAAATCTTTGATTACAGCTGTTCAAGTAGAACCTGGTGAACTCCTTCAAGGGTTACGCCAAAGTATAAGAGAATCAGGTGTTATTTATAAGTTTAGAGACTCAGAAACACTTATTTCAAACGAGTTGGAGAAAACTTTAAAAGAGACCGAACGTAAACTTACTGAAGCTGAAATTGCTCAACATGCTGCTCGCCTTTATAATAAGATAGCTACTCGGAGTGTTAAGTTTGGTTTATTAGCATATTCTCGTTATGCAGAGATGGCAAATAGAACAACAACAGAAGCTCTTTTGAAAGAAAAACACCGGCCGCAAAGAATGGCAAGATATATGTCTGCAACAGGAGCTGGTAAAAAGCCACCAAATACGGCTACCCATGCGATTGTATCTGGTACTCATGAGCTGGCGCGAGCTGCTAGAAAGATACTTGCTAAATTTAAAATTCGAATAGATGATCCAAGTAATGGAGTCTTTTTGCCAAAGAACGAAAACTACGTTCCTCACCCAGCTATGCCTGACGCTTCTAATCATGCAAAAATTCATACAGAGTTATATTATCTAAATATTACTAATCAACTATCGTTAGCAAACACACGTAGTGAATGTGCAGCGATTTTACAATCAATTGCTATATCGCTACAAAATGGAGTTTATGGGTACTAATGAGTAAAGTTATTTATAAAATCACGCCAAACGTTAACCATTACAGAGTCATATTTCCTGATAGCGAATCTTTATGTGAGCCTGACCTATGGAAGCCTGATGGTTCATCAAAAGAGTCAACATTAATAAATTTTAGTGCGCATTACAATCAAGAAAAAAAGACACCTATAGGTGATATTACAGCAATAAATTTACAAGGCCTTGCTATAAAAGAGCACGTAGCAAATGAACTGGCAGATATTTTTGAAGATTCGGGAGAGTTACTACCTTTCTATGTAGGTGATGAAAACTGGTACTTTTATAATGTCACTAGAACAATAAGGGGATTTTTGGATGTTGAAATGAGTACTTTTATGCTACCAGGTTTAAATATTGGATTACAAAAAGCGGTATTCAAAAAAGAAAAACTACCAAAGCATAGTTGTATATTTAAAATTCCAGAGGATCGATTTGAAGGTACTTATGTTCTTGACTCTCGTGTAAGTGATAGAGACATTTCTCTAAATCTATTTTGTGCTTTGCAAGCGCACGGCTTTACTGGGCTAAGCTTTGAAGAAGTTGCCAGGTTTGAATAAATAAACTAAAGCATCCAAGGTATATGCTTTTCAATGCTAACCCAACTGCCCGCGCACGTACTTTAAGTATTGTTCTAGGCTGCGCTGCCATAGCTCTAACGCCTCATCTAGCAGGTTATTATGGGGTTTGTTATCAAGCAGGCGGCGCTCTATTTTTTTAAGCTCAATACCATAACGGTTAAAGCCTAATTGCAACGCGGTGCTTGCTTGGCGGTGCAATAATTTAATGCACTGCTCTGGTTGCTGGTCAATAAGTTCTTGGCATCGGGTTAGTTTAGTCCGTGCTGAGAGTACAAATTCATTGTAAATCGACGACACTTCATCCTCACTAAATGAGCTAGTTAGCGTTTCTGCTGCGGTTTCGTCGTATAAGGTGTCTACTAGCTCTACAGCTATATTTGCAGTTTGATTGGATTGTGAATCACTCAGTGCTTGGCGAAGCTTTTGCTGCTTAATTGGTTTGCCTACTATGTCTTTTATTCCCAGAGCTAAGTATTCTTTTACCTCATCAGGGCTTAAGCTTGCTGTAAAAGCCAGTACGGGCGTGCGCTGGTTTTTATGCTCCAAACGCTGCAGTCGTTTTAATACTTCTTGGCCGGTAAAGTCTGGCAGGTTCATATCCAGTAAAATAACGTCAAAGTGATGCGTTTGCAGCAGTTCAATAGCGCTTTTGCCATCTTTGGCGAGCTTTATTTTATGCTCATCTTCGGCCATAAATTCAATGGCAATTTTTTGATTTAAATCTAAATCTTCGACTAGCAGTACTTCAAGGCCGGTTAAGTAGTCTTTGTTTTGATGTCGCTGCTCTACCAAACTAAGTTCCCCTAGCGTAAAGGTGATAGTAAAGCTAAATACGCTACCAGTGCCTAATTGACTGGTTATTTCTAAGCGGCTGCCTAGCTTTTCTAATAAGCGGCTGGTGATGGCAAGCCCAAGGCCGGTGCCGCCTTTTTCTTTGCCGGCGCTACTTTGTACGTAGGGTTCGGTTAAGTAGGCTATTTCGTCTTTTTCGATACCAGGGCCTGAGTCTTTAACGCTAATTTTTATGGTGTGCTCAAGCTGCCTGTCGCTTATTAAATCAACCTGAATTTTTACTATACCGTGGTCGGTAAACTTAATGGCGTTACCTACAAGGTTAATAATAATTTGCCTTAATTTTTGTTGATCGCAGTAGTAACAGGCTTGTTCAGGGATATTACATACCAGTTCAAACTTAAGTTGTTTTTGCTCCGCTAATGGGCTGAGCAATAAACATAAATTGTTTAACCAGGTTTTAAATTCAATGTCTTCTTCGTAAAGTGCTTCATCACTTTGATCTAGGCTTGCGTAGTCGAGCACTTTATCAACCAGTAAATTTAATGACTCGGCTGAATTAATGATGGCCTCACAATAGGCTTTATTGCGGGTGTCGGTGCTTTGGTTCATAACCAATTGGGCGCTGCCTAATATGCCATTAAGGGGGGTGCGAATTTCATGGCTAATCGTTGATAAAAACAGGCCTCTAATTTCTAAATCTTTTTGGGCTTTGTCGGCCAGCTTGTTAAGATTTTTTTCTCTGCGTTCATTACACAAAAGCGCCATACCGGCGGCATAAAACATAGGTGCAATAACGCCATTTAAAAACAGTAAGCTGCTAAACCATGGGCTTTGCAATAGCAGGGGTTGTTCAATATTAACCATAAATAGTGAGCGGCTAATAAAGCTCAGGCCAACTAAAGTTAATATTAAAATATAAACAATAGTACCGTTAGGATAGGGCTTTCGAGCATATTTAATAAATAAAAACAGCAAAAAAGCGGCTTCTGCAATGTGCTGTACATCCGAGACGTAAATACGCTCGCGTAAAGAAGGGTCAATAAAAGAATAATATCCCAACATTACTGCGCTAAACGCGGTAAAGGAGCACAGTAGCTTAAAGCCAATACCCCGATAATCTAAAAATTGGCATATAGCCAAGCTGTGCACAATTGATGCGCCAAACATCATACTGCTGGCAATACTAATCACAATAAGGTTGTGCGTTTTACCAATCAGCGTAAAGCCAATTACTGCGCCTAGTAATAAAACCGGGTAAAAAATATAAAGCAGAGTACCTGGGGTACTTTTGTTGGTACGCCATGTTAAAAAGTTAAGAAGGGTCATAACAATAATAACGGCAATGCTGGCAAAAAAGAGGGTAAATGAGTCGAGCATAGAGGTTCCAGCAATGGGTACTTTAAATAGAGTAATAAAAAGCGATTAATTTAACAAGCATGCAGCATAAACAAAAACAGGCACCATAAGTGCCTGTTTTTAAATTACGAAATTGATTAACGAATTTCGTCTGGAATGTTTTGTTGAGCCCAAGATAGTAGCTCAATACGGTTACGACATTTAGTTTTTCTAAATGCGCTGTATAAATGTGTTTTAACTGTGTGCGGGCTGATGCTTAAATCTTCAGCAATTTCTTTGTTTTTAGAACCCTTACTCATTAACGAGATTATTGCTTTTTCTCGTTTAGTGAGTTTAATTGGCTCTATATCGCCTTCGGTCAGCTTGTGTAGTGCGTCTTTATTAAACTGCAGCATGCGGTTTAATGCATTACACATAATGTCACGTCTGTACCAAAGCTGATCTTCTAAAAGTAAGCGAATACCTTTCATTAATACATCAGCGTTATCTGTCGTATAAAACACGCCACGAATACCGCTCAACAGCGCGCGGTTAGCGAGCTCTGGGTTTTCGTCTAGGTTAAATAATACGATATCGCACTTGGTGCGCAGGTTAACTAGCTGTTCTTTTAGTTTACCCCATGCATCGTTACTTGATGTTTCAATGAACAGTAATCGAGTCCCTTCTGGTACATCTAAAATATTTGTACCCGTGGTTACGTCAAGGCCTTGCGTTTTTAACAAAGGTTCTAAAACGTTAATGCCAATGGTGTTAATTGGCTCTTGATCTAATAACAAAAAGGCTGAACTGCTCATGTTTTTATACTCTTTTTATAAAGCTGACTAGTTAAGTTTATCACGACTTCCACACCTTTTGTATTAGAAAGTCGGGTTTCGCCTTGTGAACAAGTACGATTTTACGATTATTTAAACATAAAATGTTGCAAATAAGTAATTATTTTTCACTTTATATACATGATAAACCATAACATTTGTAACTAGCTAAATACTAATAATTCCAGTGAATTTTTATTATTAAATTTTTAATTTTTTAGCTTCTTGATACGGAGGCCAGCCCATTTCTTTGCCTGCAAGCATATGTAAATGTATGTGATACACGGTTTGCCCGCCGTGTTTATTGCAGTTCATTACGACTCTGTAACCATCGTCACTAAAGTTAAATTGCTTGGCTAATTTAGCAGCAACCTCGTATAAATTTCCAACTAAATGTGAGTTTTCGCTGTTAATATCATTGATAGTAGCAATTGCCTTTTTTGGAATAATTAACACATGAAAAGGGGCTTGCGGGTTTATATCTTTAAATGCAAGGGTGGTGTCGTCTTCGTAAATAATGTCGGCAGGAATTTCGCGGTTAATAATTTTTGTAAATATTGTTTCTGTGCTCATAATCGTTTCAGTGTAAGGGTTGAATTTAAAGTCACTAATGACAAATTTTGTTTGCAGTGTCAAACTCAAAACAAATAAAGGAGTTTTTATGCGTAAACCAATGTTAATAACTGCAGCTGCGGCACTATTGATGAGTATGTCAGTAAGTGCCGGGAATATTCACTTCCCTGAAGAGTTAGTGCCTTTACAAGTCGGCGAAAGAGTGATTGAAAGCTCTCTATTTAGCCGCGTTGACGACATTGAACTTGCCCCTGGGTCTTATCGATTAAAATTAAAATACACCGATTTATACGAGCTAGGCTTTGACGACCATGAGGTAATAGAGTCTGAACCGTTTTGGGTAGATATTACTATTGACGATAACAAAGACTACGACATGGTGTTTAATCGTGCCGATAACGCGGTATCAGCGAAAATATTTGCTGAGGCACCACAGGTAAGTTTAAAAGCAAAGGGCGCGTCTGTGGCACAGCCGCTTAGTGTTATTTCAAATACACAGCTTGCAAGTCAAAAGCCTGCTTTACAAAATACGGTGCCAGCGGGTCCAACGCGTCCAAGCCAACCTATTAAGCCTATTGCGCCTATTAATGGCAAAGGCATGCCAAGTGCACCGCAAATGCTAGAATTTTGGTGGCAGCAAGCAACGCTTGCTGAGCGAAAGGCCTTTTTAGAAAAGGTAACGAACCAAGGCGTTGAATAATAAACTTATCTCAAGCTAATAATGTTAAGCGCTAACTGCGCTGAGCTTAGTTACAGTATTAAAAAAGGCCGATAAATCGGCCTTTTTTAATAGTTTTGCTGTTTTACCCTAAAGGTCTAAACACCTTTTGGGGTGGCACAGGTTGGCTATTTATCAAATAAAGCGTCAATGGTGCCTTGTGCAAGCGGGTGGTAGCCTGGGCGTGCTTTGATGTATACATCATGTGCCCACTCACGCTTACCATTTTTAATAAGTGCTTTGTATAACGGCACAATTAATTTACGGCGGCCAATACCTGATAAGTGCTTATCAAGCGCTGGGTAAATAGGTTGGTAACCATTACCTACCGCTAGCATAAACCATGCAAACGCGCGCTCTGCATTGGTTGATTGCGTTAAGTTAAATTGCTTATCAAGCTCGCTCATTTTATCTAAGCTTAAATCACGTGGTAGGTTATTTAAAAAGTGTAACCACTCGTGCACTGTCCATTGAGCCGTAGGTAATTGTGCTGCGCTTGTTTCACCTTTTAACCATGCTGCGCTTGCTGTATCTACTTTATCAAACGCATCCGATGTGGGGTTAGGCGCATCGCTTGGTAAACCTGGCTCAAAAATCCACTCATTCACTTTATCCATGCTTACAACGCCTGGATATTTTTCAATTAAGTTAGCTTTTAAATAAGTAACAAATTGCGCAGTGGTCAGCGATTTAAATGCAAACTCATTAAAGTAGGTCTTAACAAAGTCATCAAACTTATCACGGCCGTATTTTTCTTCTAGGTAGATTAAAAATAGCTGCCCTTTAGTGTATGGCACTGAGCTAAATGCATCATCTGGATCGCGGCCATTAAGTTTTAAATTAAGGCGCGTATCGGGTGCATCAATGGTTTTAAGCTGAGCACGTAAGCCTGCTGCATCTAAAGCTTGCTCCATTACGGCGCGGTCGCGGCCAAATACTTCTTCCATGATGCGGTTTTCAACGTAAGAGGTAAAACCTTCGTTTAACCATAAATCTTCCCACGTAGCGTTGGTAACTAAGTTACCAGACCAAGAGTGTGCAAGCTCATGCGCAATAAGGTTTACTAAGCTTTTATCGCCAGCAACTACGGTAGGGGTAATAAACGAAAGACGCGGGTTTTCCATACCACCAAACGGAAAGCTAGGCGGTAACATTAATAAATCGTAACGGCCCCATGCATACTCACCATACATTTCGTTGGTTTTGTCGATCATGGCTTGGGTGTCGTTAAACTCGGCAACCGAAGCGTCTAAAATTTCAGGCTCGGCAAATATACCAGTTTGTTTTGACATGGCTTTAAATTCTAAATTACCTGCACCAATTGCAATTAAGTACGGCGAAATAGCTTGAGGCATCTCAAAGTGGTAGTCGCCATCTTTGTATAGTGCGTCTTTGTTATCGGCGCTCATTACGGCACGTATATCTTTTGGTGTATGAATACGGGCAGAGTAAGTAACGCGCATGGCAGGGGTATCTTGTACTGGTAACCAGCTACGAGCGTGAATAGCCTGCGATTGGCTGTACATAAACGGGTGCGTTTTGCTGGCAGTTTGCTCTGGTGTTAGCCATTGCAGGCCAGATGCTTCTGGGCGGCTGTTGTAGTAAATACGTACTTTTGGCGCTTGGCTTTTTAAAGTAATTGTTAGTTTTGAGCCTTTAACATCATCGCGATCTGCCAGTGTAAATTTAGCTTTGTGCCAATCGCCCGAGGTGTCTTGGTACATTACTTTATCAATGTCTAAGTCGCGGGTATCAAGTACCAGCTTTTTACTCGTGTCATTGTTCCACTTTAGCGTGTGCTCAACAAAACCTTCTAATTGCTTGTCGGCAAAATCGACATCTAAATCAAGGTTTAAGTGTGTTGTTACCACATCATCTAGGTTGGCGTATGAGTTTTGATCAATCGCGTTTGCCATTGCTTGCGAGCACATACCGGCCATAGCGAGGCTTAAAAAAAGAGGTTTAATTTTCATAAAATACCCTGAACACTAATAATAAGTGCAGGTTTTATATCATGATTGATACAGCGGGTTGAGTGATTTTTACATTCTTTGCGACAATAAGGTAAACTACTGCGATTAGTTACCAGTACACTCAGAGACCTTTGTGGCGCATTCATTAAAACCTTTACATACCTTTGCACTAAACAATCAATGCCAGCATTTTGTTGAAATAACCTCGGTTGAGCAACTTAAAGCACACCGTTTTAGTGCTCCGTTTTGTTTATTAGGGGAAGGTAGCAACACAATATTTTTAGAAAACTACGCAGGCACCGTAATTAAAATGGCCACTAAGGGCATTACTATTACCGAGCGTGAAAATGATGTATTAGTGAGTGCAGCTGCGGGCGAGAACTGGCATAAGCTAGTAAGCTATTTACTTGATAAAAATATTGCAGGGCTTGAAAACCTAGCGCTTATTCCGGGCACTGTTGGGGCGTCGCCGGTACAAAATATTGGTGCTTATGGTGTTGAGCTTGCTCAATTTGTAGAGTCGGTTGAATACATTGATATAGCCACAAAAACCAAGGTGACTTTAACTAACGCACAGTGTGAGTTTGCTTATCGTGACTCTATTTTTAAACATGCTTTAAAAAACAAAGCGGTGATCACTCAAGTCAATTTGGCGCTCCCTAAAATGTGGCAGCCAGTTTTAAGTTATGGCCCACTCAAAGTATTGCAAAATCCCACCCCTAAAATGGTATTTGAGCAGGTTATTGAAATTCGTAACGCTAAGCTGCCAAACCCATACACTTTAGCCAATGCGGGTAGCTTTTTTAAAAATCCGATTATTAGCAATGCGCGTTTAGAAGCGCTGCTTGTGCGGTTTGGTGATTTACCGCATTACCCCTATGGGGAAAACCATCACAAAGTGGCGGCAGGTTGGCTAATTGACCAAGCGGGCTTGAAGGGCTTTACAGTAGCAGGGATTGAGGTGCATCAGCAGCAGGCGCTGGTATTAGTTAATCATGGTGATAGTAAAGGAAGCGATTTAATTACTATGATCACGCATATACAAAATACGGTGTTTACACGTTACGGCATAATGCTAGAGCACGAAGTAAGGCTTATAAACACAAATAGTGAATGCCATATTACTACGGAGCACGCGTAATGAAAGCACCAGATGGAAATAAACTAGCTATATTAAACGCACTTAACCAAGGTGGCTTTGTATCGGGCCAAGTCCTTGGCGAGCAGCTGGGTATAAGCCGTGCTGCAGTAAGTAAACATATTCAAACACTGCAAGGCATGGGGCTCGATATATTTAAAGTGACGGGTAAAGGTTACAGTTTAAACAATGCGGTGGGATTGCTAAACCAAGCCGATATAACCAAACATTACCATGCATTAGGTGCCAATACAGCCCAAGTGGAAGTACACCCTATTATAGATTCAACCAACAGTGAGCTAATGCGCCGTATTCAAAATAAAGTCACGCTTGAGTCTGGCACTGTTGTGGTTGCCGAAATGCAGCAAGCCGGGCGCGGAAGGCGAGGGCGGGTATGGCAATCTCCATTTGGCGCCAATTTATATTACAGTTATTTTTGGCGCTTAGATGATGGCCTGCAAGCTGCTATGGGTGTATCAATTGCAGTAGGGCTTGCGGTATACGATGCTATAAAAGCACTTTACGATATAGACATTGAACTTAAATGGCCAAACGATATATACATAAATAAGCAAAAACTAGCCGGAGTATTAGTTGAGCTAGATGGGCAACCGCAAGGCCCTTGTCAGCTAGTCATTGGTATTGGCATAAATCTACACATGCCGCAAAACACCAGCGAACACATTGACCAAGCATGGACAGATTTAAGCCAACACACCACCGCGCTTGATAAAAACCAGTTAGTTGCTTCGCTTACCTTTTATTTAGAGCAGCGTTTGGCAGATTACCAGCAAGACGGGCTAAACAGCATGTACGCACAGTGGAACGCCCTAAACGCCTTTGCAGGAGAATGCGTAGAGCTAAATACGGGGCACAGAAGCTGGCGGGGTATTTGTGAGGGTATTGATCAGCACGGCGGAATACGTATTCGCCAAGACGGCGAAGTTAAAAGTTACTATGGCGGCGAAATCTCGTTAAGAAAGGCCGAATTATGAAACTGCTAATAGATGTAGGTAATACGTCATTAAAAGCGGCCTTATGGCGCGAGCAACAAGCAACGCCCGTTTCTATGAGCGACGTGCCGTGGCAAGCAATAACTGAGGTTGTGTATGCTTGTGTAGGTAACAGTGAATTATTAAATGACGCGCTCACATTAGCCGCCAAAAAAAGTATTCCGTATTTTGAGGCGCATGTTAGTAAAAATCTCAGTGGCTTAAGCTGCGCATATGAACAGGTTAGCAATTTAGGTATTGATCGATGGCTTGCGCTGGTGGCAGGTTTTACACTTTACCCTAACACACCATGCATTATTGTTGATGCTGGCACTGCAACCACTATTGATGTACTGAGCGGCGAAGGCGAGCACTTAGGAGGCTGGATATTGCCCGGCCTTGACTTAATGACTCGCTCATTAACACAAAATACTCAACGCGTGTTTGATGATGCCAATACCCCCTTTTTAAACGAGCTAGGTAAAAACACACCCAATGGATTAAAAAATGGCGCGCTGGTGGCAACATTAGGCGCTATTGAACAGGCCAAATATCAACTTAAACACGTAACAGGCGAACAAAAACCACAAATTTTGTGCGCCGGTGGTTACGGTTTGCTGTTACAGCAACAAATAAGTGGCAGTATTTTTGATTCTTTATTGGTTATGAAAGGATTAAATTATTGGCATGAGCTAAGTAAAAACGACGAAAAACAGCAAAATTAAGCACTTTTGCATGAATTGTGAGCATTTAAGCTAAAAAATTACATTTTTTTTAATTTTATAGTTGCATCATAATAAACCTTACTCTAATATCTCGCCCCGTACTAAAGCAGTGCCGACTTAGCTCAGCTGGTAGAGCAACTGACTTGTAATCAGTAGGTCAACCGTTCGACTCGGTTAGTCGGCACCACTTTCCTTTTACCGAAAGTGAATTAGTAAAGAATTATCGTGGAGGGGTTCCCGAGCGGCCAAAGGGATCAGACTGTAAATCTGACGGCTCAGCCTTCGCTGGTTCGAATCCAGCTCCCTCCACCACTTTATTCTTGACGGTTAGAGGTAGTTTAAGAACAGGTTCCTAAAGCGGGCATCGTATAATGGCTATTACCTCAGCCTTCCAAGCTGATGATGCGGGTTCGATTCCCGCTGCCCGCTCCAATTATGGTGTTGCTGATATAGCTCAGTTGGTAGAGCGCACCCTTGGTAAGGGTGAGGTCGGCAGTTCAAATCTGCCTATCAGCACCAGTCATATGAATCTCCTTGAATACTTCCTTTATCTGTCAGAAAAAACTATTTGAAATTTGAAAAAATTAAATTAATCTACCTCTGGTGGATTATTTTCATATGTAATCTAGATACACAAAACTGATAGGTTCCGTCATGGCAAAAGAAAAGTTTGAACGCGTAAAACCGCACGTAAACGTTGGTACAATCGGCCACGTTGACCACGGTAAAACTACACTAACTGCAGCAATCACTAACGTACTTGCAAAAGTATACGGCGGTG
>NZ_JAQREI010000014.1:0-115040 GCF_028599215.1 Pseudoalteromonas sp. Angola-30 | reverse complement strand
GTGATAACGTTAAGATGACAGTAACTCTAATCGCGCCAATCGCGATGGACGAAGGTCTTCGTTTCGCTATCCGTGAAGGTGGCCGTACTGTAGGTGCTGGTGTTGTAGCAACTATCGTAGAGTAATAGTTAACGTTTTAGTTAATTAATACTAAAAAAGCCCGAGCTTAGCCTCGGGTTTTTTAATGCCTGAAGAAAAGTGTTTAGTTTTCAGTTATCAGTTATCAGCTTTTAGTAGCTTGGTGTTAAATTATACTTAACACATAAAAAAGCACGACTTTAGGCCGTGCTATTAATTAAACTTTTTGACAGCTTACAGCTTACAGCTTACAGCTTACAGCTTACAACTTACAGCTTACAGCTTACAACTTACAGCTTACAGCTTACAACTTACAGCTTACAGCTTACAACTTACAGCTTACAGCTTACAACTTACAGCTTACAGCTTACAACTGACAACTGACAACTGACAACTGACAGCTTACACGCTAGTGCTTTTTCGCATATGCTTCGGCTTGCTTCCAAACCCTTAGCGTATTTTCGCTTAAAATCTTTTTAATGTCTGAATCGCTGTAGCCTCTGTCCATTAAGCCTTGTACTAGGTTAGGGTAGCTAGATACATCCTTTAAGCCAATCGGTAACGAATCGCCAACCCCATCGTAGTCAGAGCCAATGCCCACGTAATCAATGCCAATAAGCTCTACAACGTGATCAATATGATCAAGTACTTGCTCAAGGCTTGCAAACGGGAATGGGTTTTTAGCGCGGTACGCTGCATCAAAGTCTTTACTTGGCTTAGTGCCTTCTTTTTTAACGGTCTCTTTAGTGCTTTTAAGGTCTTTGTACCACGCACCGGCTTTAGAGGTTACAAAGCTTGAGCCAAAGTTAATTTGAATAACCCCGCCATTCTTTTTAAGCGCTAATAACATGTCATCATTCATATTACGCTCAAAGCCTGGCGTGTATTTGCGCAGTGATGAGTGTGAAGCAATAACCGGCGTTTTAGATAGTTCCATTACCTGATAAAACGCATCATCTGATATATGTGATACGTCTATTAGCATACCGACGTTGTTCATTTCAGTAATTAGCTTTTTACCAAATGGGCTTAAACCTTTCCATTTACGGCGAATATCATATGACGAGTCAGAAATATGGTTGCTTTGCGAGTGCGCAAGCGTGATGTAGCGTACACCGCGGTCAAAAAAGTGCTGAAGGTTTTCCATTTTTCCTTCAATTGGCGAGCCATTTTCCATGCCCATCGCAATTGACAGTTTACCTTGCTCAAATTGCGCTTCTATATCCGCTGTTGAGCTAGCAATAGCAAATTTTTCAGGGGCGCGCTGTGCAATGGCTTCCATGCTATCAATCATTTGATTGGCTAGCTGGTAGCTTTTACCTTTGCCTTCAAATTCTAAGTGAGCAGGAATATAAATCGACATAAAAGGGGCGTTTAAACCCCCTTGTAGTGCGCGAGGGTAGTCAAAGTCGCCGCCGTCGGTGGCTTTAGTTACATCAACCCACTTTTCGTGGATACGATAAGGTACATCAATATGGGTGTCGATTAAAATAGTGTCTTTTGCTAGTTTTACTGCTTTGTCTGACGGGCTTTTTACTTGCTCTGCAAAGGCTTGTGGTGTTAAAGCTAGTGATATGGCTACCACTAGAGTGCTGAGTTTTATCATGTTTTGGCTCTTTGGGTAAAAAGCCATTGTGTACGTTCAGCTCAAAAGTTACAAGTGTTAGGCGTTAATCAAACGACTGTGCTTCATGCTCTTCGCTTTGCAGTGCTTTAAATTCATTTTTTGAAATAATAGTGACCGACTCATGTAGCTCAGAAAAAAACACCATGGCTTCACCATTTCTAAGCTGCTGATTAACCTGCGCTACTTTACTTTGAATACTCACTTCTTGCTCACCGTAATCGGTGCCTTCACGAAGCACGTAGCTTTCAATTAGGTTATAGAGGGTGTCTTTATCAAGTTGTTCAAAAGGGATAATCATAACTGCTTACTGCTCGCTTTAGTGGGGACGTGCTGGCCAAAATAATGAGGGACGGCTTGTTCAAGCCAAAATACCGGCCTAAACGGATTATTACCGCTAATAAACCCTACGTGGCCGCCTTTTTCAGAGACGCTCAGGGTAACATGCTCACTCACATCTTGCCTACTTGGTACAGCCTTAATCGACAACATTGGGTCGTCTTTGGCATGAATTATTAACGTAGGAATCGCAATATGTTTTAAGTAGGGCATTGCGCTGGCTTGACGATAGTAATCGTGTGCGTTTTCAAAGCCATGCAGTGGAGCGGTTAGTTGATTATCAAACTCTAGCAAATCGTCAATTTTCATTAACTGCTCAGAGGTAATAGGTATTTGCTGCTTGATTTGTGGCAATTTACGCTGCATTGATTTTTTCATTCTATCGAGCAAGTACTTTTGATAAATCTTGCCTAAGCTTTTGCGAATAACATCGCTTGATGATGATAAATCATAAGGAGCCGAAACCACGGCTGCAGCACTTAAGGGGCAGTTTTCGCGCTCTTCGCCTAGGTATTTAGCCAGTACATTGCCCCCTAACGAAAAACCAACAGCCATAATAGGGCGGCTGGGGAATTGCTCCCTTAAATGATTTATAAAAAAAGCTAAGTCGGCGGTATCGCCACTATGATAAGCACGCGGTAAGCGGTTAACTTCGCTTGAGCAGTTTCTAAAGTGCATAAGTACTACGGCATAACCTTGCTTTTTTAAGGCTTTCATCATGCCTTTGGCATAAAAGCTATTTATGTTGCCTTCAAGGCCATGTAAAACCACAGCAAGGGGAGCGTTTTCGTTATGAGGCAGCGACCATGCAAGTTCAATAAAATCGCCGTCGGGCGTATCAAGTTGCTCAAGTTCGTAGGACGTATTGTGAAATGGACGGAAAAAACGCGGCATTATGGTTTGAACGTGACGATTGGTCATCCACCATGCTGGTTTAAACTTATTGATCATGTTTGTACTACGCACTATGAAAAAAACGAAACGTTAGTGTACCAAATTTTTCGCTTTATAAAATAAAAAGCGCCTAATCAGTAACCTGAGTAGGCGCTTTGTGCGTCGTGCTTAATGATGCTCGGGAACTTCAGCCTCGCTAATTTTTTTAATAAAGTAAAAAGCGTAAAATAGGCAAAGAGAAATCACGACGCCTAAAATCCCAAAAGACATAAATAAAACAGGGTCGCTAAAAAAGTCTCTAAAGAATACGTTCATGATTAATCTCCTCGTTCAGTTGATGGAGACATCATAAAGTGACTTTGCAAAGCATAATGTGATCGAGATCAAACTATTTCCCTGCGTGGAAAAAGTAACCAAGTAAAGTTGATGTAGATCATGTTTTAGGGGCTATTTCGTTCCTACTACAGCGCCTATAGGCTTTGAAGAATCAATCGGCTTAAAGATTTTTTGCACAAAGACAAAAAAATGAGAAGCAAATGAGAAAGATAGCCACGAGCCAACAGCGGCTAGGCTTATATTTCTAGTGATATTAGCTTGGTTTTTATTTTCCTCTAAAAGCGCTGCGTCTCTAACCCTCTTTGTGATTAATTGGCTTTAAAATGAACATTTAGAGGAGGGTGTAAAAACTGCCAGCCTAAGTGGCTTTCACATACAGCTCAATATTGTTTGGCTTTACAGCTTCTAAAAAGCTAAGTTTATTCGCTGTATCAATCAGTATTTGCTGTTGTTGCTTTTCAAGCTTTAACTCGGCGCTTAATAGCTCTTGGCGTATTTTTGCATAGTCGCTGATGCTTTCTTGATTAGCTTTTAAATAACGACGAGCGGCGCGCAGTGGCTTAAGTACTTGCGTATCAAACTCATTAACTGAGTCTATTAAAACACTGAGCTGATCGGTGTTAATGCTTAGCTTAAGTGAGTCTAAATAAAGCAAAAATAAGCACAGATTAACGTTTTTACCTTGCTGGTTTTGCAGTGCCAGCAAGGTTTGTTGTTGCCCAGGCTTTGCGTACAAAGCGCAGGCAAATTGCCAAAAGTCGTTTTTATTGAGCAAGTTCATCGGCAAAGGCCTGCTCTTTTTCTTCCATTTCTTCAAGCGCCATCAGTAGCTCTTCTTCAGTGTCGTTTACTTTAGGGGTAAGCGTTGCTTGCTTAGCAATTAGCTCTTTTAACTGGGCTTTGTTATCGTCGTTGTAGAGTGTGTTGTCGCCAAGGGCTACTTCAACTTTGCTAAGCTCTGCAGTAAATTTATCGAGCTGCTTTTCAAGCTTTTCAATTTGCTTTTTAAGCGGTTGAATGGCTTTTCTAAACTCAGCTTCTAGGCGCTTTTGCTCTTTACGATTAACGCTTGGATTTGCTTTTGGCTCGTCAGGTTGCTGGCTTTTAGCGGCTTCTTTATTGGCATTGAGTAACCATTGGTAATACGCATCTAAGTCGTAACCAAACTGAGTGACTTTGCCATCATCGACTAAATAAAATTCATCGGCGGTGTTTTTAAGCATGTGGCGATCGTGCGATACGGTAACCATGGCGCCTTCAAAGCCTTGCAGTGCCATTACTAGCGCGTGGCGCATTTCTAAATCAAGGTGGTTAGTTGGCTCATCAAGTAGTAGTAAATTGGGTTTTTGATACACTAACATGGCTAGCACTAAGCGGGCTTTTTCACCGCCCGAAAACGGCGCCACGGGTTCAAGTGCTTTATCGCCAATAAATGCAAAACCACCTAAAAAGTCACGCAATGATTGCTCTGTGGCCTGTGGGTTTAAACGTTGAATATGGGTCACTGCGCTGGCTTTTAAATCAAGCGATTCAAGTTGGTGCTGCGCAAAGTAACCAATATTTAAGCCATGGTGTTGAACCACTTTACCTGCTTGCGGCTCAAGCTCGCCCGCTAATAGCTTAATAAGCGTTGATTTACCCGCGCCGTTACGACCGAGTAACGCAATACGACTGCCAGGAACTAGGTTTAGCGCGATATTATTTAAAATAGTAACATCGCCATAACCTGCTTTTGCTTTATCTAGGGTCATTAGCGGGTTAGGCAGGGCTGTTGGCTCGGCAAATTCAAAGTCAAATGGTGAGTCGGCATGTGCAGGTGCCAGCTTTTCCATACGTTCGAGTGCTTTAACACGGCTTTGTGCCTGTTTGGCCTTACTGGCTTTGGCTTTAAAGCGAGTTATAAACTGCTCAAGATGGGCAATTTGCTCTTGTTGTTTTTCAAACATTGCTTGTTGTTGTAACAAGCGCTCTGCTTTTTGGCGTTCAAACTGTGAGTAGTTACCTTTGTACACATTAATAAGCTGTTTATCGACATGCCAAATTTGATCAACCACGGCGTCTAAAAACTCGCGGTCATGAGATATAAGTACCAAGGTGCCTGTGTAGGCGCGTAAAAAGCGCTCAAGCCAGTAAACGGCATCTAAATCAAGGTGGTTGGTAGGTTCATCGAGTAATAGTAAGTCGGCATCGCGAATAAGTGCTTGTGCAAGGTTTAAACGCATACGCCAACCACCAGAAAACGCGCTTACAGGGTTTTCTATTTGGTGATTAGCAAAGCCTAAGCCGTGCAGTAATTCGCCCGCTTTTGACTCTATGCTGTAGCCTTTAATATTTTCAAGCTGAATATGTACTTTGGCTTGGGTGTCACCATCGTTTGTTTGCTCGGCTTCACGCAGGGCAATGCGCAATGCATAGTACTCAGGGTGGCCTTGTAGTACGTAATCAATGGCGCTTATTTCAAGGGCTGGGGTTTCTTGTTTTACAGAGGCAATAGACCAATCTTTCGGTATATTGCAATCACCCGCATCGAGTTGCAGCTCAGATTTTAATAAACTAAATAAGGTAGATTTACCACAGCCATTAGCGCCAACTAAGCCCACTTTGTGCTGAGGAAATAAAGTAGCCGAGGCATTTTTTAATAAGGCTTTTCCGCCACGAAGTAGTTCTATTTCTGAGATTTGGATCATGAATGCGTTACTTTACTGTGCCCTGGTTAAGTTGGCGCTATCATACCATAGAACGTATTGCTCTTATCAAGCGTATCAACATAGGAAGTTATACGATAAAATATGTGCAGTTCAAACCACAGGAAAAATGTTGTGAGACAAAAGAAGCGATTTATTGCTGGTGCATCGTGCCCTGAGTGTAAAGCCATGGATACCATGATGCTGTACAGAGAACATGATGTTGAAAAAGTAGAGTGTGTAGAGTGTGGCCACAAAATGGCGCAACCCGATAACGCTGTTCAGGCATCTACTCGCCAATTTGAACAAGTAATTGGTGTATTTAAACCGGGCGATTAACCCGGTTTTATTTTTTACCCCCTTAGTAATGTGGCGGAGGCGGCTCTTGCATTTGCGACATTAGCGACGGCTGCTGCGCTTCTTTAAGTTTTTCTGCTAGTAACTCAGTTTGGCGCTTCATTTTTGCTAGCTGCTGTTGGTGTGCTTTTAGCTCGTCATTTAATATTTCTATTGTTTCGTCTTGAAAAGCAACTTTTGCCTCAAGCTCCGTTAAACGATTTTCAATTGTGTTCATTTGCTTCTCGTATTGTAAAGTGCTCTGCAATTCCGCTCGAGCTCTCGGTTAACAACGACTTGCCGTTATCTATAAACGTTATATCTAGCACCACAGCCGATTTAGGCTTACTGCCTTCACGTGGTGTGACTTGCCAAGTTTGAATTTTTTCTCCGCTGGGTAACTGCCATAAGTCAACGCGCTTATTGGGGGAGCCTGTGGCCAGCAATGTGCCTTGTTCGTTAAAGCGTACCGCAGTAAAAATTTTCTGACGCGCAATATACGCCAGTTTACTCACAAGATCACCTGTAGTCAGCTTCCATACATGTGCTTGCTTCATACTATCTGCGGTAAATGCGTAGCGACCTTGTGGGTCTAGGGTTACTTGGGTAACACGTGTCGGGTGATTAAAGCGATGAATTACTTGCCCTGTACGTGTATCCCAAAAATAAGCAACGTAATCGTTTGAGCCGCTTAAGGCATAGCGTCCATTAGGCGACAAATCAACGGTGTTTACTTTGTCTTGGTGGCCTAAAAACTCAATGCGGCGTCCGGTTTCTAGGTTTAAAAATACCACTACGCCGTCGCTTCTGCCGTATAAAACACTGCGGCCTTGGTTACTTATCGCAATATCGCGAATAGTGGCTTGTTGAATTTTATAATAGCCGCGGTTTTCGCCGCTGCTAATATCCCACACGGCAAAGGTGGTTTTTTCGGCGGTAACGGCCACGCTATTATCAAAGGCAATAGCCACAGCATACACTAGGCTTTCTTGTGATTGCTGTTGAAACCACTGATATTTTAGTACCTGCTGTTGATTATCCCACAGGGCGACCCCATGGTGAATGGAGGAGACTAGGCTGTATTTACCATCGTTAGATACTGCCGAGGAAAACGCACCCTGTGCTGCGTGTTCAAAGCGTTGTGCAGCTTGCTGTTTTTGATCGCTACAAGCTAGGGCTAATAAACAGCTAAAAGCGATTAAAAAAGTACGAAATATCGACATATTACAGGTATTTCCTCTTAACTCTTAGTGACTGAGAGGTTAGACTAGGTCACGTTGAAGGCCTAGGGTGTTTGTCTAATCACTATAATAGGTTAGGTTTTAATTTAGTTAGTTATTAAACAAGCAGCCTATCATGTAGGCCGTTAATCTTTAACTAGTAATAATACAATAAATGACAACTGCAAAGTGTGTCGGAGATTTAAAATGAAAAAGACGATTAGATTGTCATTGATTGCAGCGTCGGTTTTAGCGCTTACAGCTTGTAATCAAGAAGCAAAACAAGAACAAGCTGAAGTTAAATTAGACACTGTAGAGCAGCAACAAGCATACGGTATTGGTGCATCAGTAGGTAACTTTTTAAATAAAGACCTAGCTGATAAATCAGAGATTGGTATTGAACTAGACCAAGCACTATTAATTCGTGGTTTTGAAGACGCGCTTGCTGGTAATGCAAAAATCGATGAAGAAAAAATCCGTGAAGTGCTAACTGAGCTAGATACATCAGTGCGTGCAAAGCAAGAAGCTAAAGCTAAAGTTGAGTCTGAAAAAAGCAAAGAAGCAGGTAAAAAATACCTAGAAGAAAATGCTAAAAAAGAAGGCGTAACAGTAACTGAGTCAGGTCTACAGTACGAAGTACTTAGCGAAGGCGAAGGCGAAAAGCCAGCAGCAACAGACGTAGTTAAAGTACATTACAAAGGTACTTTATTAGACGGCACTGAGTTTGATAGCTCTTATGCGCGTAACGAGCCAACTACTTTCCCTCTTAACCGTGTAATTGCGGGTTGGACTGAAGGTTTACAGCTTATGTCAGTAGGGTCTAAGTACAAGTTCACTATTCCTTCTGAACTTGCTTACGGCGATCGTGACCTAGGTAAAATTCCAGCTAACTCAACGCTTGTTTTTGAAGTAGAACTACTTGAAATTCAAGATGACGAAGCACCTGCGCAATAAGCGGTAGCTTATAACGCAAAAAGGGACCATAACGGTCCCTTTTTTGTAAGCTATTTTATTAATCTGTGTGGTTAGAAAACAAATTATCTATTAGCTCATCTTCTAGTTCAAAACGCGCTTCTAACGTTTCGCCAAGTACCGACAAATCGTTATCAAACTCTGCTAGTAAGTCCTCTTTATCTACTTCTGCGTATTTATCGTTAAAGTCTAAAGCAATATCTGTTGTGCTAGAAATGCGCGGGTAAATTGTATTTGCCAGCTCTTGGCTTTCAAGGCCTTTGCTTTGGCAGGCTTTTGCAATGTCATCGTACACTTCAAAATGGCCGGCAGATAAGTAATCCATTAAAATTTGGCAAAATGATTGAATTTGTTCTGGCTCTGGTAAGGCGTGATCTTTTTTGTCGTATGGCGAAAACCCAGCCATTTTACAATAAAGTACAATTAACTCTTGGCGCTCGTTTAACCATTTATCAATGACAGTATGGCTACCACCCCATTTTTGTTGAGCTTTCTCTACGCGCGTCAGCATTACTGTTCTCCTAAGCTGGGTCACTTTTATGGTTAAATTTAAATTTTCTTATACATCAAGATATATTTTATTTAAGTGTATATCAACAAGTAAAAGGTATGAGCTGGTGCATGTGTGTATTTATTGTAGGTAAATTATTATTTTATTGCAGGCAAGAAAAAACCACCGGTTAAGGTGGCTTAATTTCTTGTTTTGGCCTGTTAATACAAGCTTTCTTATTGTTATAGAAGATTTTTGTTATTTTTATTATAAATATTTTTGTTATTGTTGTTTAAGATTTTTATTATTGTTCTTGTTAACGCGGGACAAACAATACCAAGGTTTTTGTTATGTTGCAAACATATTAACAAAAAGTTTTTATTGTTAGTTCTTTTTGGTTATTTAACACTCAAATGTGACTAAATAAGCAACAAACTAGGTTCTGTTAGCTGTAACACATGTTTTAAGAGCTTAGCGATAGAGAGCCGGAGAATATGGTGGTACAATCTTGAACAATTTCTATAAGCCTCAGGATTATTTACGCTATGAGCGAATTAAAAAACGACCGTTATTTACGTGCACTTGCAAAACAACCCGTTGATGTAACACCGGTATGGATGATGCGCCAAGCAGGACGCTATTTACCAGAGTACCGTGCTACACGTGCACAAGCGGGCGATTTTATGAGCCTGTGCCGTAATGCTGAGCTTGCATGTGAAGTAACACTACAACCACTTCGCCGTTACCCGTTAGATGCTGCTATTTTATTTAGTGACATTTTAACTATTCCCGATGCTATGGGTTTAGGTTTGTACTTTGAAACCGGTGAAGGCCCTAAATTTGAAAACCCTATTTCGTCACTTGCTGATGTTAAAAAGATTCCTAAGCTAGACCCAACTGACGAGCTTGGCTATGTAATGAACGCAGTAAGTACTATTCGCCGTGAACTTAAAGGCGAAGTGCCACTAATTGGCTTTTCGGGTTCACCGTGGACACTAGCAACTTACATGGTTGAAGGTGGAAGCAGTAAAGTATTTGGTAAAATTAAAAAAATGGCCTTTGCAGAGCCGCAAACACTACATTTATTACTAGATAAATTAGCTGATTCAGTCATTGATTACTTAAACGCGCAAGTAAAAGCCGGTGCGCAATCGTTAATGGTATTTGACTCGTGGGGCGGCGTATTAAGCCCGCGCGATTACAACGAATTCTCACTGCAATACATGCATAAAATTGTTGATGGTTTAATTCGCGAATACGACGGCCGTAAAGTGCCGGTAACGCTATTTACCAAAAATGGTGGTCAGTGGATTGAAGCAATTGCAGCAACAGGCTGTGATGCAGTAGGTCTTGATTGGACTATTAATATTGGCGACGCTAAACGCCGTGTAGGCGATAAAGTTGCATTGCAAGGGAATATGGACCCGTCAATGCTGCACGGTACGCCTGATCGTATCCGCCAAGAAGTAGGCACTATTTTAGAAGACTTTGGCACAGGTGATGGCCACGTATTTAACCTAGGCCACGGTATTACACCAGATGTAGACCCAGAAAACGCCGGTGTATTTATTAATGCAGTACATGAGCTAAGCGCGCAATACCACAAATAACAACCGTAGTATTAATAGCTATTAAAAAGCCCGCTAATTAGCGGGCTTTTTGCTGTGTAGTAATCGGGTTAAGTAAATAACCTATTTAATCCATTTAACGCCGCAACACGGTAGGCTTCTGCCATCGTTGGGTAGTTAAATGTGGTATTTACAAAGTAGTCAACAGTGTTGCCTGCCCCTTTTTGTTCCATAATGGCTTGGCCAATGTGAACAATTTCTGAGGCACGCTCACCAAAGCAATGCACGCCAAGTACTTCTTTTGTTTCACTGTGAAACAATATTTTTAAACTACCAACTTCTGTACCCGCAATTTGCGCACGAGCTAAGTGCTTAAACTGAGCACGGCCAACTTCATACGGTACTTTTGCAGCGGTTAGCTGTTGCTCTGTTTTACCTACCGAACTCATTTCAGGAATGGTATAAATACCGGCCGGTATATCTATAATTAGCTTATCTTCGCAATTACCGCAGGCAATAGCATCGGCAGCTATACGGCCTTGATCAAATGCAGCACTCGCTAAGCTTGGGTAGCCAATTACATCACCTACTGCGTAAATGTTGTCTACCTCAGTTTGGTACATTTCGTTGACTTTAAGCTGGCCTCGACCATCGGCTTTTAAACCAATAGCTTCAAGGTTTAGCGTATCGGTATTACCTGTGCGCCCGTTAGCAAATAAAATACAGTCGGCTTTTACACGCTTGCCCGATTTTAAATGCATTACAACGCAATCTGAGCGCGTTTCTATACGGTCAAACTCTTCGTTATGACGAATAACAATACCGCTGTTCCAAAAGTGGTAGCTAAGCGCGTCAGAAATTTCTGCATCCATAAAGGCTAATAAGCGGTCGCGTGTGTTTACTAAATCTACCTTAGCGCCTAAGCCTTTAAAGATTGAAGCGTATTCACAGCCAATAACACCCGCACCGTATATAAGTACACGTTGTGGGTCGTGCTCTAGGCCTAAAATAGTATCGCTGTCGTAAATACGTGAATGGCTAAAGTCGACCTCAGGTGGGCGGTATGGGCGTGAGCCGGTAGCAATTACAATGGTTTTAGCGGTAATACGCTCTGCTGAGCCATCAAGGCGCTTAATTTCAACCGTGTGTTTATCTACAAAGCTCGCATCGCCTTGGTACATATGAATGCGGTTACGATCGTAAAAGCTGCTACGTAAGTTTGACTGCTTAGAAATAACAGAACTTGCATGGCTTAAAATATCAGGAAACGTTAAGCGGCTAGGGCGCTCGCCAACATTAAAAAGTGGGTTTGCTTTGTATTCAATATAGCGGCTAACCGAGTGGCGTAATGCTTTTGAAGGAATTGTTCCCCAATGTACACAGCCACCGCCAACAGCTTGTTGGCGCTCAATAACCGCTACTTTTTTATCGTTTTTCGATAGGTTCATGGCGGTGCCTTCACCGCCAGGGCCCGTACCAATAATTATTGCGTCATATTGGTAAACTACGGGTGCTTTTTTTTGTTCTGGTTGTTTGGCCACAGCCACTCCTAAATTAATTAAAAGAGGCTTTTAATAACCTCGCATTAAGTGCTAGCCATGCCTGTTTTTGATTTTCCCAGGCGGCTTCCAGCTCATGGTATTGTGTCATTAATGCTGACTGTTCACACTGCTTTGCCATGTTATTTTTTTTAGCTTCTAACACTTGTTTTTGTAGTGAACAGTAATTTTGCAGCTTTTTCAGCAGTAAATCGTACTCTTGTTGTAATAATGTAAGCTTATCTTGCGCTAAAGGCAATTTTGAAAGGCGCGTTTGCGTTTTACTCATTAGCGTTTCGGCTTTGGCTTTTTCTATGCGCTCAACCGGGGTGCGCTTTAATTTACTGGCTAAACCGAGCGCTGCTAAAGAGCGGATCATCCATTTAGTTGGGTCGTAATGAAACCACTTAATACCGTTACGGTAATCGCTTGCAAAAATATGGTGGAAGTTATGGTAACCCTCGCCATAAGTAAATAACGCTAAAAAGCCATTATCGCGCGCAGTGTTTTTCTCAGTGTATGGGCGTGAGCCCCAAATATGAGCCAATGAATTAATGAAAAAGGTAAAGTGCTGGCTCAATACTAAGCGTAATAAACCTGCAAGTAGTAGCATACCCCACACATCGCCTACTAATAAACCAAGCACAAGCGGTAAACCGACATTCATGGCTATAACAAGCTTTAAGTAGTGTTTATGCTGCCACATAACAATTTTATTGCGCTGTAAATCGCGACAATTACTGTAATCGTTATAACTGTCGCCTTGGTAATCACGGAGCATCCAGCCAATATGGCTGTACCAAAAGCCGTTAGTTGCGGCGTAAGGGTCTTTTACTGGGTCATCTACTTGGCCGTGGTGTATACGGTGATCGCTACTCCAGTGCAACGCACTGTTTTGCAAAGCAAATGCGCCACCAAGGGCAAAAATAAATTCTATTGCAGGGTGTACGTTATAGGCTTTATGCGCCCATAATCGGTGGTATCCGGCAGTGATAGATAGGCCTGCGTAAAACATACAGCCTACAAATGCAATCCAATGCGCGCTGGTAAATCCGTAACTAATGCCGTACCAAGGTACAAGTGTGACAGCCGCCAAAAAGGTTAGGCTAAAAAATAGGACGTTTGTCCAAATAATCGGTGGTTTATTCATCGTTTTTACTCTCAGCGTACAACTGTAAGCTAAAATAGTGTTTCAATCTCTTGGCGTCAAGTATTAGACTAGACAATTCGGCTAATTATCATTAAAACTTCATATAAAATTACTCAGGGAGCTGTGGATGTCGGGTGTTAGAGCACAACAGAAACAAAAAACACGACAAGCCTTAATAGAGGCGGCATTTAATCAGCTTAGTGCTGATCATAGTTTTTCTAATTTAAGCTTACGCGAAGTTGCCCGCGAAGCAGGTATTGCCCCCACCTCTTTTTATCGCCACTTTAAAGATATGAACGAACTAGGTTTAACCATGGTCGACGAAGCAGGCTTGACCCTTCGCCAACTTATGCGCCAAGCCCGCAGACGTATAGCCAGTGGCGGCAGCGTAATAAATACTTCGGTTGTTACCTTTATGGAGTTTATTGATAACTCAAGCAACCAATTTAGATTACTGCTGCGCGAACGCTCTGGCACCTCAAAAGCTTTTAGGGCCGCTGTTGCACGCGAAGTAAAACACTTTATTCTAGAACTTGCGCATTATTTAGAAAGCGAAACCAAGTGTGATTCAATTCACGCTTATATTCAGGCCGAAGCCATGGTAACACTAGTATTTAATGCTGGCGCTGAAGCACTTGATATAGAAGGTCAACAACGCGAAGAACTCATTGAGCGGGTTATTTGGCAGCTGCGTTATATTACCCGCGGTGCAGGTCATTATATTCGTGAAACAAATAATCAGGTTTAGCTTAAAAAATTAGCAATAAGTTAATCTAAGCACGCAAGTTTACTCAACACATTAATTTAAGCTAAAAATTGTAGCTGTGTGATTTATAAAACCTAAATACACTGTTTTTAGGTATATAAATTTCTTCAATGTGGGGTTTTTATTCCTTTGTTTGGAATATTTATGCTTGCACCAACTGCTTTGTAATGTTAAAAATAGGCCTCACTGAACACACACACAAGAAACAAGATGCAAAATATTCGTTTAATTACACTAAAACTTAACCTCTTACTGCTATGGTCAGTGAGCGGGGATTAGTGTGTTTGCATCGAGTTAAACACTAAAAACCCCGCAATTGCGGGGTTTTTTATTATCTCGCGGCTGGGATAAATTGAAATTTGGGTAACAGAGGAATGAGGGGCAGTTATGCAAGACAAAGATAAAGTATGGATTTTTGATACCACCTTACGTGATGGCGAGCAGGCACTTAAAGCAAGCCTTACAGAAGACGATAAAATTCAGCTAGCGCATACTATTAGCCGCTTGAACGTGGATGTGATGGAAGTGGGTTTTCCGGTTTCGAGCCCCGCTGATTTTCGCTCGGTACAACGTATTGCAACCGAAGTCAAAGGCCCAATTATTTGTGGTTTAGCACGTTCAGTAGCAAAAGACATTGAAGCCTGTGGTGAGGCGCTTCGCACAGCACAGCAAAGCCGTATTCATACTTTTATTGCCACAAGCCCTTTGCACCTTGAACACAAATTACGTATGAGCCTAGACGATGCAACGGCCATGGCGGTTAAATCAATTAAATTAGCGCGTAACTACACTGATGATGTTGAGTTTTCGTGTGAAGATGCCGGGCGTACGCCACACTGGGATTTATGTAAAATTGTCGAGCAGGCAATTAACGCCGGTGCCTCTACTATTAATTTACCTGATACCGTTGGCTTTGTAACGCCAGACGAATACGCCGCAATGATCCGCCATTTAATGAATAACGTGCCGAATATAGATAAAGCGCGTTTAAGTGTACATTGTCATAACGATTTAGGTTTAGCTGTGGCTAACTCGGTAGCCGCGGTACAAGCCGGTGCTCGCCAAATTGAATGTACAATAAATGGTATTGGTGAGCGTGCGGGTAACTGCTCGCTTGAAGAAGTGGCGATGATCATGAAAATGCGCAAAGACCACTTAAACGTACACACCGATATTAAAAGCGAAGAAATTTATCGCGCATCTCGCCAAGTGGCAAAAATATGCAATATGCCGGTACAGCCAAATAAAGCGATTGTGGGCGAAAACGCCTTTGCGCATAGCTCGGGCATTCACCAAGATGGCGTATTAAAAGCGCAAAATACTTATGAGATTATGTCGCCAGAAAGCGTCGGTGTGCCAAATAACCAATTAAATATGACCTCGCGTTCGGGTCGCCATGTTATTGAGCACCGCTTAGAAGAGTTAGGTTATCAAAAAGCTGACTACGATATGGACAGCTTATACGAGAGCTTTTTAGCGTTAGCTGATCAAAAAGGCACCGTATACGATTACGACCTTGAAGCCATGATTTACTTTAATCAAATTAACGACAAAGACGAAAAATACCAATTAGAGTTTGTAAACTCAGCGTCTAACTCACAGTCGGTAGCCAGCTCTACCATTGGGATGTTAATTGATGGCGAAGCAAAACAAGAAGCTGCTACAGGTAATGGCCCTGTTGAAGCCTCATTTGCGGCTATTGAGCGCTTAACTGGTATGAGCGTTGAAATGATTGAATACAATTTAGAAGCCACTGGCCAAGGCGCAAGCTCGCTTGGTCAAGTAAACATTATTGCTAAATACGATGGCCGCCCTTATCACGGTGCGGGTATTGCTGCGGATGTGGTAGAGGCGTCGGTACGCGCCATGATCCGTGTTTACAACTTAATTTATCGTGCACAAAAAGTGTCTGATTTAAAACAACAAAGGAAAGTAGGATGAGTAAAACAAACTACAGCGTTGCCGTATTAGCAGGCGACGGTATTGGCCCAGAAGTAATGGCAGCAGCAGAGCAAGTACTTGATGCTGTAAGCAATAAGTTTGGTTTTACCCTGAACCGTCAGCATCATGCTATTGGTGGCGCAGCCATTGACGAATTTGGTGAAGCATTACCACCAAAAACGCTAAGTGCGTGTGAAAACGCCGATGCCATTTTATTTGGCTCAGTAGGTGGCCCAAAATGGGAAAACCTACCACCTAACGAGCAACCTGAGCGTGCATCGCTTTTACCGCTTCGTAAGCACTTTGGTTTGTTTTGTAACTTACGCCCAGCACAGCTTTTACCGGCGCTTAGCGCAGCATCGCCATTACGTGCAGATATTAGCGAAAAAGGCTTTGATATTTTATGTGTACGCGAACTTACTGGCGGCATTTACTTTGGTGAAAAAGGCCGAAGCGGCGAAGGCGCTGAAGAAGCTGCATTTGATACACAAACTTACTCGCGTAAAGAAATTGAACGCATTGCCCGCTTTGCCTTTGAGGCAGCAAAATTACGTAGTAACCATGTAACGTCGGTTGATAAAGCAAACGTGCTTGCATCAAGCGTATTATGGCGTGAAGTAGTTACAGAAGTAAGCAAAGACTACCCAGAAGTAAGCCTAGATTACATATACGTAGATAACGCAGCTATGCAATTAGTTAAACAGCCTAGCCAGTTTGACGTGCTACTTTGCGATAACTTATTTGGTGATATTTTGTCAGATGAGTGTGCAATGATTACAGGCTCAATGGGCTTATTACCATCGGCAAGCTTGAATCAATCGGGCTTTGGTTTGTATGAGCCTGCTGGCGGGTCAGCGCCAGATATTGCCGGTAAAGGGGTTGCAAACCCGATTGCGCAAATTTTAAGTGCTGCACTTATGCTACGTTACTCATTAGGCCAAGACGAAGCTGCGCGCACCATTGAAAAAGCCGTAGCCGAAGCTGTAGAAGCAGGCGTTGGCACGCCAGATATCTACCCACAAGGTGGATACAGCACAAGCGATGTGGCAGCTGCCATCGTTTCACGTATTTAATATATAAATCGCAGCACCGTTATGCTGCGACTTAACAAAGTAGGGAATTAGCAAGTGGCCCAAACGTTATACGACAAAATTTGGCAAGCACATACCGTTGCCAGCATAAACGAGCAAACTGATTTACTTTATATTGACCGTCATTTAGTACACGAGGTGACATCACCACAGGCTTTTGCAGGCCTACGTGAAAAAAAACGTACGGTACGTTGCCCAGAAAAAACCTTTGCAACAATGGATCATAACGTATCGACTAAAAGCCGATCACTTGATGCCGCAAGCGAAGTATCTAAAAACCAGTTAATGGCACTTGATGCTAACTGTAAAGAATTTGGCATTGTACTTTACGATTTAAACTCAATTAACCAAGGCATAGTGCATGTAATGGGGCCAGAACAAGGTATTACCCTGCCCGGCACTACCATTGTATGTGGTGATAGCCATACTTCTACGCATGGCGCGTTTGGAGCATTAGCGCACGGTATTGGTACTTCTGAGGTTGAGCATGTATTAGCAACGCAAACGCTACAGCAAAAGAAGGCAAAATCGTTAAAAATTCAAATTAACGGTGTGCTACGCCCAACTGTAACCTCTAAAGATTTAATTATGGCGGTTATTGGTAAGTTAGGTACAGCTGGCGGTACAGGTTATGTTGCTGAATTTTGTGGTGAAGGCATTGAAGCACTTTCAATGGAAGCCCGTATGACGCTATGTAACATGAGTATTGAAATGGGTGCAAAAGCAGGTTTAATAGCACCAGATCAAATTACGTATGATTACTTAAAAGGTCGCCCATTTGCACCTAAAGGCGCTGACTTTGACGCTGCAGTTGAATACTGGGAAACCTTAAAATCAGATGAAGGCGCAGAGTTTGACTTGAGTGTTGAGCTTGAAGCTGACGACATTCAGCCGCAAATTACGTGGGGTACAAGCCCAGAGCAAGTAATTGGCGTTGATGAATGCATACCAGATCCAGACCAAGAACCAGATTTAATTAAAGCCGATGCTATACGCAGCGCACTTAGATACATGGACTTAAAAGCCGGCGATAAATTATCAAGCGCGAAAGTAGATACAGTCTTTATTGGCTCATGTACTAATAGCCGTATTGAAGATTTACGTGCAGCGGCAAAAATTGTTGAAGGTAAGCAGGTTGTAGCTGGCATTGAAGCACTTATCGTACCAGGCTCTGGCCTTGTTAAAAAGCAAGCCGAAGACGAAGGCTTAGCCGATATTTTTAAAGCGGCAGGTTTTGAGTGGCGCGAGCCGGGCTGTTCAATGTGTTTAGCAATGAACGACGACCGCTTAGAAGCGGGCAAACGCTGTGCATCTACGTCTAACCGTAACTTTGAAGGCCGCCAAGGCCGTGGCGGGCGTACGCACTTAGTAAGCCCTGCAATGGCAGCGGCTGCTGCAATACATGGTCACTTTGTTGATATAAGAGGAGAAGCCTAATGAGCGTATTTTTTAGTGGCTTAATGGCCCCACTTGATAAAAACAATGTAGATACAGACCAAATTATTCCTAAGCAGTTTTTAACATCAACCAGCCGTGATGGCTTTGATGCAGCACTGTTTTACGATTGGCGTTACCTAGAAAACGGCGAACCAAATCCTGATTTTATTTTAAACCGCCCATGCTACCAAGGCGCGCAAATATTATTAACGCGCGACAACTTTGGTTGTGGCTCATCACGCGAGCATGCACCATGGGCGCTTAAGCAATATGGTTTTGAAGTAATTTTAGCGGAAAGCTTTGCTGATATTTTCTTTAATAACTGTGGCAACAACCAAATGCTAGCCATTGCGCTACCCGCTGATACGCTTGAGCAATTGTTTGTACTTAGCGAGCAACACGACGATATAAACATTCAAATCGATCTTGAAAACCAAACACTAACAAGCGATAAGTTTGCGCCAATTAGTTTTGATATTCGTAAAGACGTAAAAGAGCGTTTATTAAGTGGCTTAGATTTTATTGGTGTGACCGAAACGCTAAATCCACAAATTGATGCGTTTGAAAAACAACTTGCTGCTGAGCGCCCTTGGCAGTAACGAAAAGCAATTAATTACATATGAAAACAAAGCGCGGCTGAGTATATAAGCCGCGCTTTTTTTATGTTTAACTCTTCAAATTATTAATGTCTAAAATCTGTCATTAGCGCAGGTATGCCTGGCAGCATACCAACAATAGCCATAACGGTAGTTAAAATAACAAACATAATGAGCGGAATAACCCAACGGCTCATTTTAGTTAAATTAGCACTGCGCTCTTTACAGCCAATTAAGCCTAAGTTATCAAGCAGCATAGTCAGTGACCAACCAAAAGCAGGGTTAACCAAGCTTGACGCAAACACAACAATAGCGGCCGATTGCGTTGTTTTACCTTCGCGTGTCATTTCCATACCCGCCTCAAGTAGCGGAATAAACACACCTACAATAAGTGCAACACACAGCACAGGTTGCCAAATGGCTAAATCCATTGGGTAGCCCCATAAACCCGCAATAATACAAAATACGGCTGTTAAAATGGCGCCCGCCGGGATAGGGCGTTTAGCAATAGCGGCAGGGACAATGTAAGTCCCCCACGATGAGGTAAAGTTAGCACCACCGGCCAGCGAGCCAAAGGTTTGTCTAACCGATACGCTTAGCATGGTGTCGTCTATGTTCATTTGAACTTTTTCAGTGCGTTGCGGGTAACTAATTTTTTGAAATACTTGATGCCCTAAAAAATCCGGTGACCACATAGCGACAGCTAATACCGCAAACGGCAGCACAACCACAAAGCTTTCAAGCGTAGGTAAGCCAAGCATCCAGCCTGTGTTTTCGCCCCACCAATAAGCTGGGTTCATATTTGGTAAGCCCGGCGCGGTATTAAATTCAAACGGCGCACCGAGTGCAAACGCAACACCACCGCCAATAAGGCAGCTAAGCGGCACAGCTAACCAGCGCTTTTTAAAGTGCTCAAGTAACGCATACAATAAAATGGTCGCCAAAATAACAATAAATGCAATGTGCGCCATATCAATGGCCTCAGCCCATGCAAACAGCTTTTTAACCTGCGAAATTGTGCCAATAAAGCCTAAATATATAAGTAAGCCCCCGCACACGCCTTTACTCGTTAAGCGTGCCAGCAAGCTCCCTCCTTTGGTTATGGCTAAAATAAAGCCAAAGGCTCCAATCAGTAAGCCAAACGCCATAGGGTGGCCACCAGCGGCAACCACAATAGGAATAAGAGGAATAAGTGGCCCATGAGTACCTGCTAAGTTAGCGGTAGGTAAAATAAAGCCCGAAAACAAAATAATAAAAATAGAAACAATCAGTAATTCATAGCGTACGTTTTCTAACACAAACGCATCACTTAAACCCAGTGGCGCTGCAAATGTAGCTGCAATAGCACCCACCATAACGACTTTACCAATGGTGCCCGCCATGGCAGGAATCGTGTCTTCAAATTCAAAACGGTAGTCTCTAAATGGTAAATTAGGCCGCCAGCGTTTAGGCTGCATAATTTGCAGCTCGTGTTCTAGGTATTCGTCGCGGGTATTAAACTCTGAACTAGCTTTATGCTTATTTTGATAGCTGTTGGCATCATCTACGTGGGATGCGCTTGTTTTTTCTGGCTCGTTACCCTTTGGGGTTACTGACATAGTCCCTCCTGTTACTCGTTGCTTATTTATTAATACGGCTTTTGTTAAAGCAAATGAATAGTGAACAAGCAGAGTAGATCAGCTTTTACTCAGGAATGTATAGGCAAAAGGTCGTGTATGGCTTTATTTTATGCTAAATCATTGTGTTGGCATTCTTAAATGTAAAGTGTATTTTGTTTAAAATCAGTGTGTTGATTTGTTTTTTTATGTGTTCTAATTTGGTGAAATATTGTAAAAACAAGGCTGTTATCCTTTAGTCTAAGTAGTGGTTTATGTATTTTAATTGAACTGAAATAGCGCATCTGCTAGGTTCAATGGTTACTCAAATAATAAGAAATTCAATGCAAATTCAATCTCCTAAATCAATTGGTATTTTACTTGGTACGCTTTACGGCATATTTATGCGGCTGTTTGTGGAGCTGCTTGATGCTTATAATTTAAGTAGCCTTGTATCTATTTCATTTATGTTTTTAGTGCCCGTTGCAATTGGCTATATTCGTATTCATTTTGAATTTAAAAGCTCAAATACATTAACTAAAAGGCAAATGGTGACAATTGCTTGGCAGCCAATTTTTGTTTTTTTACTTGTAAGCGTTATTACACTGCTTGAAGGCAGTATTTGTGTGGCAATGGCTTTGCCTGCCTTTATGCTCTTTGCAAGTATGGGTGGTTTACTGGCAGGCTTTATTAAAAACCGCCAAACAAAAAACGCTAACAGGCCTTTACTTTCAATAGCTTTGCTTCCTGTATTGCTCTCACCTATTGAGGTAAATTATTTACACTTATCAAAAACGTACGAAGTCACCAACTCTATAGTTATTGAAGCGCCTATAAATCGTGTATGGCAGCAGCTTGCTAATGTAAGCACCATAGAGCCACAAGAATTGCCATTTTCGCTTACCCAATTAATAGGTGTACCTAAACCTTTAGAGGCAAATATGAATGCTACGGGGGTTGGGGCTGTTAGAACGAGTAAATGGCAAAAAGGAGTTGCATTTAAAGAAGTGATTACGGATTGGCAGCCAAATAAACAGATGCTTTATAGATTTGAGATAGACCCTGATGCCATTCCCGATGATGCACTCGATAAACACGTAAAACTAGGCGGCGAATACTTTTCACCTCTTTATGGTGGGTATGCGTTAAGTGAAGATAAAAGCGGCAATACTATTTTAACTTTAAAAACGACTGTGCAAGATAATACAAATTTTGGTGTTTATTCGCGAATATGGGGTGAGGTGATTTTTCAAGACTTCCATTATTCACTTTTAACATTAATGAAAAACAGAGCAGAAAAGCCACTTGTCGCAGCTATTTCCCATTATTAACTTAAACCGCTATGGTATGAAAAAACTATTATAAGAGTACTTTATGAAATTATTAACGGCAGCAACGTTATTACTTGCCTCATCAGCGGCTATCGCGCGCCCTGCGCCTTTGGTATCTATACCAACACACGATGCGTTTTTTAATAATATAGCTGCGCATTGTGGTAAAGCGTTTGAGGGCAAAGTAAGCGTAGATAACGCAAAAGGCCCAAGCTCATTCGAGAATAAAAAACTAATTATGCATGTTCGTAAATGCACAGATAGCGAGCTACAAGTACCATTTCATGTAGGAGATGATGCATCGCGTACATGGATCATTACTAAAACGGGCAGTGGTTTGAGCTTAAAGCACGATCATCGCCATGAAGATGGCAGCGACGATGTTTCAACTATGTATGGCGGTCATACCCTTGATGCGGGTTTTGCACAAATGCAGTCTTTCCCGGCCGACCAATATTCTAAAGAGTTATTTGTAGCACAAGGGATAGCGCAGTCGGCAGGTAATACATGGCAAATGTATATTTATCCTGAGGTTTTTACGTATCGGTTAATTCGCCAAGGGCGCGAGTTTAAGGTGGACTTTGATTTAACTAAACCAATTACTCCACCAGCAGCGCCGTGGGGCTACGAAAAATAAACTATTTTTCTTTTTTCTCGGGTGCGTCACATTGTAGTAAAACGTTTAATGGTGGTTGATAAGCGCGTGGTTTAGTAGGAAAACGTTCGTACTCTTGCACGCCTTCAAGCACTTTTAACATAAAGGTTCTGCCGCGGCATAATCTGTCTGCGTGGCGCAGTAAAAACATACTTTGATTAGCAAAGTGTTTGTAGTCGTCTGATTGTATTTCTATTTTATAGTTGTCTTCACCAATTTTGGTTTGGTAATAATGTACTTTGTTATCAAAGTCGTATGACTTTTCTTTTTCGCCCACTTCTGCAAAGGCGCTCCCTATACCAGAAAAGGCTAGCAATGCAGCGCCAACAACTAAATGCGGTGTGTATAAGCCTTTCATAAAAATGTATCCTTTAATTTGCGAACTTAATACCCATTAATAAAGCATTAAGTGCGATGTATTTAAGTTAAGTCTAACACCCAAAAAGAGAATATGTGATGTTCAAACAAATAAAACAACTGCTTGCCGCTTTTGACGAGCAACAGCCAAGCATAGAGCAGCATGATCTAAAAACAGCGGTTGCTGCGCTGCTTATTGAAGTAATGCGTGCTGATTCTAAGCTCGACCATAATGAACAACACACCCTGACTGTAACCTTAAAAAAATACTTTAATTTAACAGAATCGGAAGTTGATGAGCTCACCACCAATGCCGCAGGTAGCTTAGATGGGGCTATTGATTACTTTCAATTTTCTAAGCAGATTAACGATCACTGCAGCGCGGCGCAGCGCATTGAAATAATTGAGCTATTATGGCGATTGGCGTATGCCGATGGAGAGATAGATCCTCAAGAAGAGTATGTAATACGCAAAGTGGCTGGGCTTTTATATGTAGCGCACACCGATTTTATCGCTGCTAAATTAGCAGCGACACAATCGTAAAAATTAGCTTAATTTACTAGCAACAGAAACGAGCTGCTGCGTTAATACGCTAACTTTTTCTGCTGTGGTTGGGTCGCTAATTTTTCCATCTTCGTCAAATACAGTAAATGCTGATGGGATAGCGAGCTGATCGGCAAGTACTAACGAGCCAATCCCACTTAAAATATCGCGTACATGGTTTAAGCCGCGCAAACCACCCAAACCACCCGGTGATGTAGCAAATAACGCCACTACCTTGTTGCGAAATGCGGGGACTGCGCCTTGCTCAGTTCGCGATGCCCAATCAATTGCATTTTTAAGTGCAGCAGTAATTGAGCCGTTGTACTCTGGGCTTGCTAGTAAAATACCATCAGCATTACGCAGTTTATCTTTTAATAGTTGGGCATCGGTAGGTGTGCCTTGCGCTTCAATGTCTTCGCTAAATAATGGCAAATTTAACTCGGCGAGTGTAATTACTTCCACTTCAGCACCGGTTTGCAGAGCAAAACGAGCTGCTTCGTTAATAAGTTTTTGGTTAAAGCTGTCTTTACGCAGGCTACCCGCGAGCGCGATAATTTTTGGTGCTGACATAATTTAGACCTTTTATTGGTTGGGTATGACACTAATGTAGCAAATTTTTGCTTGTAGAAAACCCGAATAAACGCAACACTTATGTGCGTATATGCACATAAGTAGAAGGCGGGTAGCGTGGCAATAAAATTTGACGACTGGCAAGACGTAAAAGTTGCCTTTGAAGTGGCAAGGCTAGGTACTTTGACCGCCGCAGCAGAGGCATTAAGTGTGCACCATAGCACAGTGTTGAGGCGCATAAATAACTTAGAGAAAAACTTAAATGTACGGTTATTTCATCGCCATGCGCGCGGATATAAAGTAACCGAAAGCGGGGCAAAATTATTTGAAACCGCACAAGCTATAGATAACTCACTCGAAGGTTTACATAACGCCATTGCCGCAGCCGATAGTGAGCTCAGAGGGAGCTTGTTACTGACTACCGTGAGTGGTTTTATGGATATGCTAAGCAACGTGTGTGAGCAGTTTCAAACATTGCATCCGCAAGTGCAGCTAGAAGTGATTTTAGAGCAAAAGCGCCTAAGGCTTGACCACGGACAAGCTCATATAGCAATACGAGTAGGCCCCAAACCTGATGAAGGCGACTATATAGCGCAGCACTTAGCTAAGCTATCAGCCGGCCTATATGCCCACAAACGTTATATTGCTAAACACGGCATGCCAAAAACCTTAGATGACTTAAAGCAGCATAATTTTATATCGGGTATTGCGGGATTTAATGCGCGTGTACCTTACTTTAGCTGGGTTGATGAGTTTATTCCTCAGTCGCAAATTAAATTAAGAGTATCAGAAACCTCAGAAGCGGCGCGCGCGGTTATTAAAGGCTTAGGCATAGGGGGGTTGCACCAAAGCTCGATAGAAAATAACCCCGACGTAGTGCCTATATTGCACGACAAATTACATTGGGAGTTTGACTCTTGGTTGGTTACTCACCATTTAGTACACCGCACGGCCAAAGTGCAAGCCTTTGCTGCGTTATTAAAAACCTACTTTAGTAACATGCCACACGTTAAATAGTTTTTTTAACTTTAATGTCTAAGCGTTTGGCAAGCCTAACTAGGTTGGCTCTGTCGAGTTCAAGGGTTCGTGCAGTAGCTGCCCAATTATAATTATGCTGTTTTAATTGCTCGGTAATAACCGTAAATTGCAAAGATTCAACGGCCTGTTTTAAAGGCTGATGATGGGCAGTGTGGGCGGTAATTGGCGTGCTAACGTGCGCGTTGTTGTTTGGTTGTTGGGCTAAATCGCAGTGCTCGCTTGTAATTGTTATTATTGGGTTTTGCCACTGGCTTTGCTTAGCCTTTAATGCGCTGCGGCTAATAACATGTTCAAGCTCGCGTACATTACCAGGCCAACTGTATTGGTTGAGCAATACTTGCGCTTCAGTGCTTAGCTTTAATTGTTTAATACCTAATTTACGGGCAGTTTGTTCAATAAAATAACCAGTCAGTAAAGTTATGTCGTGCTCGCGTTTATTAAGTGGCGGCACGGTAATAGGGTAAACACTTAGCCGGTGATATAAATCGGCTCTAAAGCGGCCTTGTGCTACCTCATGTTTTAAATCACGATTAGTGGCTGCTATTACCCTTACATCCACATATTTTGGCGTGTCTTCTCCTACTGTTTGTATTTCACCACTTTGCAACACACGCAATAATTTGCTTTGCATAGCCAATGGTAGCTCGCCAACTTCGTCTAAAAATAACGTGCCACCATCAGCTAGCTGAAACTTACCTTGGCGGGCATTTTGTGCGCCAGTAAATGAGCCTTTGGCGTGGCCAAAAAACTCACTCTCTGCAAGATTTTCGGGGAGTGAGGCACAATTTAAGTGAATCAGCGGTTGATCTTTTCGGGCAGAATTTAAGTGAATATTACGCGCTACTAGCTCTTTTCCTACGCCCGTTTCTCCTAACACCAATACACTAAAATTAGAGGCCGCAACGAGTTTTATTTCATTTTTAAGCGTTTGCATTACTGGGCTTTGGCCAATAATTTCGCCGCCATCGCGAGTAAGTGCATCACGCGTTAACTCTTGCACAAGTGCACTCGAATGCTGTGCATGGTGTTTGTAATGGGCAAGCTCTAGGGCTGTTTTAAAATGCGCACTGCACAGTGTTTGTAAGGTACTGAGTGTATCTGCGCTAATACTGCCAAAGGCATTTGCGTTTAAGCTATCGAATGTAAGCACGCCTAGCAAAGTGCTTTTATCGTAAAGGGGTAAACCTAAGCAAGCATGCACAGGAATATCGCCCGTTTTGGCCAGCAGTAGGCCGTCGTATGGGTCGGGCAGGGGGCAGTCGTGTGCAAACTGTAATGCGTGGCTTGCACTACAAATGGCCGCTAATCGTGGGTGCTCTGCTATTTTAAAGCGCCTACCAAGGCTGTCCGGCATCAGACCTTTGATGGCTAAGGGCTTGAGTTGCTCGCCCTGCACCACAAGTAATGCACTGGCATCACTAGGTATTACACGTTCAACCGTTGCCAATAATTGATCAAAGCTGTGCTCGTGCAGCGTGCTTTGGGCAAGCTCTAAAGCCACTTGGGTAAGGTTGAATTGCTGGTTCATGTCAAAATGACCTATTCGTGTTTTTATGATTTAAATTAGAGTGTGTCATAAAGACTCAATTTGTAAAGTATTTATATTTAACTTACTGAATATTAGTGTTTTATTTTATTGGCACACTATGTGTAATAGCTAAGTAACGTTAATGGTTACTGAGGTAGTTATGAACACACTTACACTAAATAATGTAAACAACCAGGTTGAGTTAGGCGCATTTTTTAGAACGCTATTATTTACTGCTAATACAGTATTAGGGCTTAGCGCTATTTGTATGGTTGTGAGCATTTTAATTAGTTACCCGTACGCAGAGCACTTTTCGATGCAGGTACAAATATCAGCGCATATTAGTACGATTGTAGTGGCAGCTATTTTAAAAGTTAGTTATGTGCTGCGTTGTGTTGCGCAACATGGTTTAGGGCAGGAAGTACGCTAATGCGCCCACTAAATTTAACAGAGCCAATGCCAGCGCACATAGCTATTCATCACGTAACAAAATGGCCGTTATGGATGCTTGCATTTAGACCCTACTTTTTAGCAGGCGGTTTGCTGGCATTTTTATCGATAGGGTATTGGCTACTTATTTTAACGGGCTATGCTAGTTGGCACTTAACCATGCCAGCCACACTTTGGCACGCGCATGAAATGCTATTTGGCTTTGCAGGAGTGGTAGCAGTCGGCTTTTTACTTACGGCGGCACAAACTTGGACAGGCGTTGAAAGTATAAGTGGCAAAGCACTTATGCTACTTACTTTTATATGGATAAGTGCTCGTTTAGCATTTTTTATAAAGCTGCCTGATTTTGCCAATATTAATTTACTGGCTGTTACTTTGCTACAGCTAGCATGGTGGCTTGGGGCAATTACGGCACTGGCTAATATGCTATTAACAGCACGCAGTAAAAATAATTACCCGTTTTTAGTTATTTTAAGCGTGTTGTGCGCCCTTAATACTCTTTATTTACTCCTTGTTTTAAATAACAACATGCAGCTTGCATTAGCTGTGGTTGACACTGCGGTACTGGTTGTCAGTTTACTGGTCGGCATTGTAGCAGGGCGGGTTATTCCCTTTTTTACTGCTAAAGGCCTAGCGCTTAGCGAGCAAGTACGCACTCCTAAAATTGATAAAGCACTGCTGTATTTATCAATTTTGGCAATTACTTTATTTTTTATCAGTAAATTATTTTTAAGCTCAATTAGCCCTGCATTCATTGTTGCAATAGTGGCTGTGCTTCACTTAATTCGAGCAAAACTTTGGTGGCATGCAAACGTGCTAAAAGTGCCTTTATTATGGTCTTTGCATTTTTCTTATTCTGCTTTAGGTGTTGGCTTAATGATGATTGCATTTAGCTTTCACACAAGCGAAGTACATTTTAAAGATGCGCTCCACCTTATCACTATTGGCACAATAGGGATGATGATTTTAGCCATGATGAGCCGTGTATCGCTAGGGCATACAGGGCGTACGCTTAATACACCTAAATATATATCTGTTGCTTTTGCGCTTGTGCTGGTGGCAGCTATTACTCGCTCCATACTCCCTTTAATTATTGCGCCACACTTTGCTTGGCAGATCAGTGCCTTGCTGTGGTTAGTGGCTTTTTTATTATTTTTAATTTACTGCACACCTATATTAATACGCCGTCGTGTTGATGGGCGCCGTGGTTAGTTTACCTACAGGACTACATTATGTTATCTGATAAAACCATTGAGATTGTTAAAAGCACTGTTCCGTTATTAGCGCAAGCCGGCACGGTTGTGACCGATCATTTTTATAAGCGACTATTTAGCCATAACCCAGAGCTTAAAAATATTTTTAATATGACTAACCAAAACACCGGGCGCCAGCAATTTGCTTTGTTTAACGCATTAGCGGCATATGCTCAAAACATTGATAACTTAGCGGTGTTAAAAGAGGCATTAGCGCGCATTAACCATAAACACACCAGTTTAAATATTTTACCAGAGCACTACCCGATTGTTGGTGCTAACTTAATTGACACCTTAAAAGAGCTAATACCAGAGCAGTTTACGCCGGATGTAGAATACGCTTGGCGTGAAGCTTACGCACTGCTTGCTGATATGTGTATTACCGAAGAAGCGGCTTTATATGAGCACAGTAAAAATAAACACGGTGGTTGGGCGGGCACGCGCCAATTTGAAATAACCAACAAACAGGTTGAATCAGCACTCGTAACAAGTTTTACACTAACGCCTATCGATGGCAAAGCGGTGATTACCCATAAACCAGGCCAGTATTTAGGGATTAAAGTTAAACCAGAGGGCGCTGAATATGAAGAAATTCGCCAGTATTCTATTTCACAAAAAGCCAATGGTAAAAACTACCGTATTAGTGTTAAAAAAGAGCTACAGCCAAAGCCTGGCATGGTGTCTAATTATTTACACTCACTAGCTCAAGGTGACATAGTTGAACTATACCCGCCTGCAGGTGATTTCTTTTTACGAAATAGTAAAAACCCAGCGGTACTTATTTCAGCAGGTGTAGGGCAAACCCCAATGCTTGCGATGCTCGAAACGCTATTAAGCGATAACCCTAAGCAAAATATTATGTATTTACATGCGTGCGAAAATACGCAGCAGCACTCGTTTGCACACTATTTAAATGAATTAAGTACGGCTTATAACAGCTTGCAAACTATTACGTGGTTTAATCAAAGTAGTGAAGGGGTTGATTTTACAGGGTTAATGGACTTAACTGCCATAAAAACACAGTTACCTCTTACAAATGGCGATTTTTACTTATGTGGCCCCGCTGGGTTTATGGCGTTTGTGAAAAGCCAGTTACTGGCACTAGGCGTTCAAAACGAGCATATTCATTACGAAGTGTTTGGTCCGCATCAAGACTTATAAACCAAGAGAAAAACGATAAAGGCACACAGCATAAATGCTGTGTGCCTTTTTAATAGTATTTTATTGTGCTTTACAACTTACGTTTTTAAGCTCAATAGACATATCTTTTTTAGGATAATAAAGCACGCACTGCTTGCCGATTATTTGTAAAACAAACTTTTCTGGCTTGATATTATGCGCGCCCATTATGGGCATACCATTTGAGTCTTTACTATTTCCATGGCTTAATAATAGCTCGCTGCGTTTAGTAAAAACGGTGTCGGCCAGTGTAACTAGTGTGCCGCCCTTTGCTTTTATAATCGCTTGCTGGAGCGTGGCTATAACGCCTGGGTTTACCTCGGTAAGTAGTGCAGGCTTAGCAGTGGCATTACTCATACTGTTACAGCCTCCAATAAATAATAAGGTTAATATTGCCAGTAGTTTAGCCATTACTTATCCTTATTTAACATAGGCCAGGTTAAATCCATATTGCCACGGTTAACGTTATTAGGTGCGTTTAAAGGTAATAGCTGCTTGCTATCGCCAGCAGCGCTTTGTACTTGCGTTTTAATACTCGCAGAGGCGGTGCTAACAGGGCACGTGCCGTTATTATCAATATGATAAAGCGCAGTAGAGAGTATCCCTTCGCTTGGATCGCCTAATTGATTATCAAAGTCGTCACTGACTACACAGCCTTTTACATCAGCATCAAACTGCGGTGTAGGCGTTGGCGTAAAGCCTGCTGCATATTCACCAAACCCTTTACTGTTAATACCGCTAAATTGAATGGTGTAATAGGTGGTGCCACAGTTATGTGTTGGGGTAAAACCGTATGGTTTACCGCAGGTTGTGTCGCCAATGAGCACTACCTCGGCGTCAATGCCTTTTAAGCCATTAATAAAGGCTTCTGATGCTGAACACGTACCCGATGTACTAAGCACATACACCTTAGATAGGTTTAAATCGGGGAGGCTTTCGCCAGTGCTGAAAAAAGTTGAGTAATCAATTTCTTCATCTATAAACGGAAAAGGCGACTCTACCGGTTGTTTATCGTTTTGCTGAGTTTGGTAATAAATACGGTTTTGAATGTTGGCGCTGCCCGCCACCATGTAAGCCAGCTGCGAAGAAAGCGCTAATAAACCGCCTCCGTTATATCTAAAGTCGATAACAAGCTCTTCCACGTTATCGGTTTTAAATTTATTAACGGCAGCAATTAAGCCTTCTTGGGCAATACCTATATGGCTATTAAACTGCATGTACCCTACGCTAGTGCCATTTGCAGTGGTAATGGTTTTTACGTTTTGTACAGGTGTTTGCTCTATGTTGCCGGCAGTTACGTTAAAGGTTTTTTCAGCGCCATCGTTACTGCGCACAACGATGGTGTGCGAGTCGCCATTAGTGGGGCTAAATAAGCCTTCGTTTAAGGTATCTACGCCTGCTTGTGTGCTGGTATTAATGCTTACGCCATCAACTTCAAGTACAGTATCGCCACGTTGAAAACCAATTTGGCTTGCTGGTGAGTCGTCTTCTAGGTAGGCAACACGTAAAATTCTATCAGCTGGGTCGCCAATAAATGCCCAATTTATACCATAGCCTGAGGTTACACCTGATTGCGCTTCTTGAAAGTAGTCCTCAGAAGGCTCTGAAAAATGAAAATTATCTTTTTTATCACCAGAATCGGTTAGTTCTTCGGTTTTTAGTTGGGCAAAATAATCGGCCACTGTAGCAAAGTTTTCAGGGTCGTTATCGGCTATTTCATCATACCAAAGGTAGGTTTCGTCGCTCCACGAGCGAAGCCAAAGCTTTTCGTAAAGGGCCGAACCGGCTTGGTCTGGGTAGGGCTCATTATTATTAAACGGATCGTTACCTGTGCGTGGGTTTTCGCAAAAGTTTTTTAACTCCTCCGATGGCTCAAATACACCTGCCGTCCATGTTGGGGCTGTGTTTGCAGGAGGTGTGACGACTGGGTCGGGCGTTTCATTCATGCTGCTACCACCGCCACAGCCCACAAGCGTTAGGCTTGAAAGTGCAGCAATAATAGCGAGTGTTGCTTTATTATTTTTAAACATACAAAACTACTTTTTGTAAATAAGTTGTTTAAAATACTACAACACCCGCTCATTTATTCAACGTATTCGCCCCTAAATTATGTAAATGAGTGTATACACTTAGGTGTGCTACAGCTTACTTGCGCTGCTTTTATCTGCAAATGCTTGTTTTTGCCAGGCATCAAATAGCTTTTGTTGTTTGTCTGATATTTTTAAGCCGTATGTTTTTTGCATATAGGCGTAGGTGTCGGCAATGCGCTTACGGGCATAAAAAGGAGGCTCTACAACGCGTTGTTTAAAGTTAACCTTTACTTGGCAGCGGCCATATTGGGTGGCGTTTTCGCTAAGCATACCAAAGCGATAGTTAGAGCGATCTGCGTTAATTTCGCCAATAGCAGGGGCTAAATTGTTTATATCGGCTTCCATTTTTCTAAATTTAGCACTGACCTTGCGACAGTTTTTACGACCACCGTTTTGCCAGCATTGTAGCTGGTGACCAAATTCCCACGCCGGCACTATATGCTCCCACTCTATACGCAGTGCACGTACATTAACCTTGCCAGAGGAAGTTAACGTATTACGTGGAATATAACCACAGTTACTAGGGTCGGGGATTAGCTTTTTACCTTGTTTTTTAATGTCGCAGCCGCAGTAAAGGCTTTTGGCGTTTTCGGGTAGGGTTTTAATTAAGTGCCTTTTAGCCGTTGAAAAGCGGGTAAATTCTTCACTCGATGCAGAAAAACAAATACAACAAGCCACAAAGGCCAAAATAAATTTAAGCATATCCATCACATACGTGAACTACAGGAGGCGCTAGTCTAAAGTTTTGCTGCTAAAAGATAAAGCCTGAACAAATTTTAATCCGCAATGCTTAGTACACTCTATACTGATATAAAAAATAGCGAGGAGATGACTATGCTAGGTGCTTTTTCAATAAGTTTAACGGTTAAAGATATTAGAGCCTCAAAAGCGTTTTACGAAAAGTTGGGCTTTAGCGAGTTTGCAGGTGAGATAGAGCAAAACTGGCTAGTGATGAAAAACGGTGAGCATTTAATTGGCTTGTTCTCGGGTATGTTTGATAAAAACATGCTGACCTTCAATCCTGGCTGGGATCAAAACGCACAAACCGTTACAGAGTTTAAGGATGTTGATGCGCTTAGCGAATATTTTCAAAACGCTCATATCCAGGTTGAACCTGTGGGTGATAAAAGTTTTATTATTACCGACCCAGACGGCAACCCTATTTTGATTGACCAATACGTGTAAGTTTTTTTAGCCTAACGTTTTGTATTAATAAAATAATACCGCATAAACAAAATAGTACGCTGGTGGCTGCAAAGCTGATGAGAAGCGGGTTGTTAAAATCTTCACGCTCGTCGTAATCCATTATGTGTAGCATCCAAAAAAAGTCGAATATGCGCCATAGTGTGCTGCGAACGGTGATAACTTTGCCGTTAATTGCATTTAAATACAGCGTGGTATTAAAGGTGTCGTTAAATTGTACTTGCCACACATTTGTTTTGTATCCCACCTCTCGAGTGCCTTGTTTTAAAAGCGTTGTGCTAATTGGCTTAGCGTCGATGAGTAAATGCGCTTGTGCATTAGCGGTAATTTGTATTTTAGTGGGTGGCTGAAAAGGGCGCCCCGTTAAACCATTAAAGCTTTGCTGCTCGCCACTATTAATAACAGTAATAAGCGGGGTCGTTAAAAAGTGCTCAAACACTATTTGCGTGGGGTTAGGCACTTGGGCAGTAATATTATCGAGTGATGTGGGGTAGTCTGCTTGAGTAAATGGGTTTGTAAGTGTGCGCTTAGCAAGGTGCTTACCGTGTACGTATTCAAGTGGTATCGCGCTCATTACTAAGCCGCCTAAAAGCCAAGCTAAAATTTGTAAGGCAAGTAAATAGCCTAGCCACTTATGTAGTTTTCGAGCGCGCTTAAATAGTTGTTTTCTCATTTTGTGCTTCTTATTATTTTTAGCGTTAGTGTATTACAGCAGCCCATGCTTTTACTGCGGCATTTTGTCGCAGTTATTCATAAGCTTACTCTAACTTTATAAAAATAATAAAAAGGAGCGGTAAAAAATCAGTGAGGCTGTGTTTAATGCTCACGTAAGGCATTTATTAGCCCTTGCTTGCTCATTTTTGAGCGGCCACTAATGCCGAGCTCTTTAGCTTTATAGTACAGCTGCTTTTTAGTGCGCTGCTCATACTTTAAGGCTTTGCCGCCTTTGACAGCGGTTTTATGAGTATTGCTATTAGCAATGCGCGCGGCTTTTTGTTTGCTCATGCCTTCATCTCGAAGCGCATCGTACTGATCGTCGTTTTTAATTTGCGGGCCATGATCTACCATAATTGTCCTCCTGAAGCGTTTAATTACACAGAGTGTGTATAACTTTCATACATAAACGGTAAAATTAAGCGTAATTAGCCTAACCCGTTTTATAAGGCAAATTAGGTGCCAATGGCTTTTAAACAGGTATTTTCTATGAATAAAGCCATGTTTAGCGCTTAGTTGATTTGGTATAAAAGTAAAACTGCGTTAAAGTTTGCGATGAAACTATAAGAGGGTAAAAAGCAGACAATGTCGGAAATTCAATTTTTAAATGTAGATCTAGAGCTTGAGTCTAAACAAGATATTAGCGCCCTAGTGGCAGACTTAAAGAAAAACGCGATGGTTTTGCATTATGACAAAGACGAATATCGTCAATTGGCGCGTATTGAAGCCTCAGGTGACATAACCACGCCAGACAAAGCAATCAACCACTTATGTGAATTAATAGAGTCGTGTTCACGTAATGCGCTTAAGCAGTGGCTAAGCTGTTCGCGCAGAACGTTTGATATAGGCTTTGAGTCGGGCACGTCACCTAAGTGTTTTAACCAAGCTCTACATGCAGATACACTACTACGTATATCTGCCATTGGCGCTGGTATGGAAATAACGATTTACCCTATCGAAAAGTAGCCATAGTTAACTATTTGCGCTCGACAACCGCTGCGGTCATTTTTGATACGCAGCAAAGCTCGCCGCGGCTATTGGTTATTTTTATTTCCCATACAGAGCTGCGCTTACCAATATGAAATGCACGAGTAACGGCGGTTAAAGTGCCATTTCGAGAGGCCTTTAAGTGGCTGGCGCTAATTTCCTGTCCAACACAATAAAATTTTGTAAAGTCCACTACAAAGTTAGCGGCGTAGCTTGCTATGGTTTCGGCAAGTACCACATTTGCGCCACCATGTACCATACCAATAGGGTTATGATGCTCAGGAATAGCAGGCATGGTAGCCACTAGGTAATCATCTCCTATTTCGGTTATTTCTATGCCCATGGTTTTCATTAGCGTGCCTTGGCCGTTTATTCCCTCATCTAACTGTTTGCAAAGCTCTAATGTAATGGGTTGATGCCAAATACTCATAATTACTCCTTTATATTGAAAGCAAATTTATAGCATTTTAAATACTGAACGTCTGTAATTACCTAAAATTTATCCAGGTGCGGTGTATTTAGCTATTTTAAAGCACAATTTAAATTTGCGATTTTTATTTAACTGTATATACTCACAGTTAAATGTACTGTATGGAAAACCAGTTGTATGCGACCATTAACTAAACGCCAAGCTCAAATACTCGAACTAATAAAAGTTTTTATTAAAGACACTGGTATGCCTCCTACACGTGCCGAAATTGCGCAAACACTCGGTTTTAAAAGTGCCAATGCCGCAGAAGAACACTTAAAAGCGCTTGCCAAAAAAGGTGTTATTAAAATGAAACCAGGCGCAAGCCGTGGTATTCAATTGGTTGAAGAAGAAGAGCCTGAGCAACTAGGTCTACCATTAATAGGTAGAGTTGCAGCGGGTTCGCCTATTTTGGCGCAAGAACATGTTGAGAGTCACTGTAAAATAGACCCACTTATGTTTAAACCAGCCGCCGACTTTTTATTGCGTGTTAACGGCATGAGTATGAAAGATATAGGTATTATGGATGGTGACTTGCTTGCCGTACACCGTACTCAAACAGCAGAAAACGGCCAAGTTGTGGTTGCACGAGTAGATGAAGACGTAACCGTAAAACGCCTAGAAAAAGCAGGCCGAAAAGTATTATTACACGCCGAAAACGAAGAGTTTACGCCAATTGAAGTAGACCTTGAAAACGAATCTTTTAATATTGAAGGGTTAGCCGTTGGCGTAATAAGAAATGCCGACTGGATGTAATTTTTAACTATTTTTAAGCAATATCTATAAATGCGCACTTTTTAGTGTGCATTTTTGTTTTAAAAACAAACCTTCCACCATCTCAAAGCGCCCTAAAATTATTTAGGCTGTAAACTTTTTTTCACTCATACTTTTATCTTCCTAGGCGTGTTACATCCCTTAATTTTGCTCGTATCTTGGCTGTTAAATAACAATTTAATACGCCGTCATTTAGTCAATTTTAAAATATCACTTGATTGTTTTTTATACTAAAACTTGCTTGTTGTACGTTTTTTAGCTAATCATTAATGTGCTGGACTAACAATAACTCACAGCTTTTTAGTTATGAGAACACACAATATACACAAACCTTTTGTTGTCCTAGCGATACCAATTAAAAATAAGATTGGTTAAAAAATAAAAATAACGAATTGGCGTTTAAGCCGTATGCCTCTTCGCTTTGCATTCGCAATAGCATCAAAGGAGCCGTCACATGGGTAAACTGACCTCTACCTTGTGGCTTGTGTTGATTATGTTCCCGCAGCAAGTGCTGGCTAATAGCCAATACAATATGCGCAAGGGCGTAACCGATATAAGTAATAATGTATATCAGCTACACATGACCATATTTTTAATATGTTGTGTGATTGGGGTGATAGTGTTCGCAATAATGTTTTGGGCACTGATTCATCACCGTAAATCTAAAGGGGCAGTTCCTGCCCAATTTCATGAAAGTACCAAAGTAGAAATTCTTTGGACTGCCATTCCGTTTGTTATTTTAATTGCCATGGCAATCCCTGCCACTAAAACCCTCATTGCGATGGAAGATGCCAGTAAGGCTGACTTAACCATTAAAATTACAGGGTCACAGTGGAAGTGGCATTATGAATATATGGGCGAAGACGTAGAGTTTTACTCTATTTTATCTACCCCTCAAGACGAAATAGCCAACCTTGCTAATAAAAACCCTAATTATTTACTTGAGGTTGATAAACCTTTAGTACTGCCAATTAATCGAAAGGTGCGTTTTTTAATGACCTCTGATGATGTTATCCACTCTTGGTGGGTACCCGATTTTGCCGTTAAAAAAGATGCCAATCCGGGGTTTATCAACGAAACGTGGACCAACATTAACGAAGAAGGTATTTACCGAGGACAGTGTGCAGAGCTGTGCGGTAAAGATCATGGTTTTATGCCCGTGGTGGTTGAAGCTAAATCGCAAGAGGACTTTAACGCATGGCTTGCAGATGCTAAGCAAGCTAAGCAAAAAGCCGCACTTGCTGATGCAGCATTGCTTGAGACAACAATTCCTAAAGAAGAGCTAATGACACTAGGTGAGCAAGTGTATATGGCAAGTTGCGCTGCGTGTCATCAACCTACAGGTATGGGGCTACCGGGCGTATTTCCTGCGTTAAAAGGCAGCCCCATTGTTTTGGGTGATATAAAAGATCACATTGATGTAGTGATTCATGGCCGCCCAGGAACTGCAATGCAAGCATTTGCAAAGCAGCTCTCAATTAAACAACTTGCAGCGGTAATTACCTATAAACGTAATGCGTGGGGTAATGAAACGGGTGATGTCATCCAACCTAGTGAAATTCAGGCAGCACTTGATGCGGAGGCGAACTAATGAGTAGCATAGTAGAACAACCTAACGCCAATGACGCTCACCACGGCCATCACCCAGCCAAAGGTTTTAAACGTTGGTTATACACAACAAACCATAAAGATATTGGCAGCATGTACTTAATTTTTTCGCTGACTATGTTTTTAATTGGCGGTGCAATGGCCATGGTTATTCGGGCTGAGTTATTTCAGCCAGGATTACAATTGGTAGACCCACACTTTTTTAACCAAATGACCACAGTACACGGTTTAATTATGGTGTTTGGTGCTGTAATGCCAGCCTTTACAGGGCTTGCTAACTGGATGGTACCGCTTATGATTGGCGCGCCAGATATGGCACTGCCCAGAATGAACAACTGGAGCTTTTGGATTTTACCCTTCGCTTTTTTAATTTTATTGGCCTCGTTATTAATGCCTGGAGGCGGCCCCGCATTTGGCTGGACGTTCTATGCGCCGCTTTCAACAACGTACAGTAACGACAACACCGCAATGTTTGTGTTTGCAGTGCACATTATGGGGATTAGCTCAATTATGGGCGCAATAAACGTTATTGTGACCATTGTTAATTTACGTGCCCCAGGCATGACATGGATGAAACTACCATTATTTGTTTGGACATGGCTAATAACCGCATTTTTATTAATTGCTGTTATGCCCGTATTGGCCGGAGCGGTCACTATGGTGCTCACCGATAAATACTTTGGAACCAGCTTTTTTGATGCGGCAGGCGGCGGCGATCCGGTGATGTTTCAGCACATATTTTGGTTTTTTGGCCATCCCGAAGTGTACATCATGATTTTACCCGCCTTTGGTATTATTTCGACCATAGTGCCTACATTCTCACGTAAAAAACTATTTGGTTATGCCTCAATGGTTTACGCAACCTCCTCTATTGCATTACTGAGCTTTATAGTGTGGGCACATCATATGTTTACGACCGGTATGCCCGTTGCTGGCGAGCTATTTTTTATGTACGCGACCATGCTGATATCGGTGCCTACAGGGGTAAAAGTATTTAACTGGGTAGCCACTATGTGGCGAGGGTCAATAAGTTTTGAAGTGCCCATGCTATTTAGTATTGCCTTTATTGTGCTGTTTACTTTAGGGGGTTTTTCGGGGCTGATGTTGGCTATAACCCCTGCTGATTTTCAGTATCACGATACTTACTTTGTGGTGGCGCACTTTCATTACGTGTTAGTTACGGGGGCAATATTTTCGATTATGGCGGGGGCTTATTATTGGCTGCCTAAGTGGACGGGCAACATGTACAACATTGCCTTGGCTAAGTGGCACTTTTGGTTGTCGCTGGTAAGCGTAAATGTATTGTTTTTCCCTATGCATTTTGTAGGGCTGGCAGGCATGCCGCGCCGTATTCCCGATTACGCCCTGCAGTTTGCTGATTTTAACGCAATCATAAGCATAGGTGGGTTTGCCTTTGGTTTATCGCAGTTACTCTTTGTGGCGGTGGTAATTAAATGTGCCCGAGGGGGCGATAAAGTCCCTGCAAAAGTGTGGGATGGTGCTGAAGGTTTAGAGTGGGAAGTGGACTCTCCTGCGCCGTATCATACTTTTTCTACGCCGCCGGAAATTAAATAATGACACATGCACCGCTATTAAAGCGCCTAATTCTTATTTGTATAGGTATGTTTGCTTTTGCATTTGCCTTAGTGCCCTTATATGACGTGTTTTGCGACATAACTGGGCTGAATGGCAAGCCATCACTTGAGCAAGCTAAGCAAAGTACACAGGTTACACAAAATCGAGAAATAGGTGTGAGCTTTACAACCCATGCGCAAAGTGGTGCGCCGTTTATTGTTAAATCTAAAGAATACAGTGTTGATGTGAAACCAGGTGCCATGCGTGAGGTAATGTTTAGCGCAAAAAACACCAGTGATATTGATAAAGTAATGCAAGCGGTGCCTTCTGTATCGCCCGGAAAGGCAGCCAAGTACTTACATAAAATAGCGTGCTTTTGCTTTGATCAACAACCGCTAAAAGCGGGTGAAGAGCTTGAGTTTAAGCTGCTTTTTTATGTTGATACCGCACTGCCGAGCGATGTAGAAGAGCTAACTTTATCGTACACCGTATTTGATATTAGTGAGCAGCTAGTAGCAAGTAATAACTAGCCTGCATGTCTAGTGTAAAACTAGGAGCAAGTAACATGAATCAAGATTATGAAAACTACTACGTACCCGAGCAAAGTCCTTGGCCCATAGTGGGCGCGGTGGCGTTATTTTTTATTGCAGTGGGTGCGGCTTTAACAGTCATGAACTTAGAAAGTGAAGGGGGCAGCGGTGTGTACTTGCTATATGCAGGCATTGCAGTGCTGCTGTATATGATTTTTAGCTGGTTTAAAAATGTAATTAGCGAGTCTGATCAGGGCTTATATTCAGCGCAAATGGACCGCTCATTTCGACAAGGAATGAGCTGGTTTATATTCTCTGAAGTTATGTTTTTTATGGCCTTTTTTGGCGCATTATTTTACGCCCGCATACTGTCGGTGCCTTGGCTTGGCGGCGCTGGGAATAATGCGATGACCAACGAGGTGCTTTGGCCTACCTTTGAGGCCGTATGGCCACTACTAACCACACCCGCAGGTGAAACCACACAAGCTATGGGGTGGCAAGGCTTACCCCTTATTAATACGCTTATTTTATTAGCGTCTTCGGTTACTTTGCATTTTGCTCACGTAGCCATTGAAAACAATAAACGTAAACCGCTAAAAGTGATGCTGGGGGCAACCATTTTATTGGGTGTGTGCTTTTTAGCATTGCAGGTGGAAGAATATATTTATGCCTACAACGACTTAAACTTAACACTAGATGCAGGCATTTACGGGAATACATTCTTTCTGCTGACAGGTTTTCATGGCATGCATGTGACCCTTGGCGCCATCATTTTGTTTGTTGTATTTGTGCGTATTTTAAAAGGCCACTTTACGAAAGATAAACATTTTGCGTTTCAAGCAGCGGCTTGGTACTGGCATTTTGTTGATGTGGTGTGGCTGTGTTTATTTGTTTTTGTGTATGTGTTGTAACGGTTAATGGTGAGTGATTAGCCTTTATAAAACCAAGTTTTACAGCGGCTATCACCATCACCAAAACCACCACAGAAAACAGCACGCGACGGCCTAAAAAATGCGACATAGGCCGACCGCCAGATTTATCGGTCACCATAATAAATAGCGCTCTAAACAAGTTGAAAAGTATAAATAGTAACAGCAGCACAATAATAATTTTAATAATCACTGGGTTGACCCTTTATGCAGTTAATTTTAAGGCGTAAACAAAAGCTTAGCTCATTTATCGCACTTTGCGTTGTGGTAGCTGTGGTGCTGGTATGTGTACGTTTAGGTTATTGGCAATTAGCAAGGGCTGAGCAAAAGCAGCAACAGTTAACAGCTATAGCTAACATGCAAACCCAAGGCGTAATGAGCTGGCAGCAATTACAGGCAATGCCTTCAAAGTGGAATAAAACAGGTGTAGTGGTTGAGCTTGCCGGAAAAATAATAAATCAGCAATACTGGCTTTTAGATAACCAAGTTTACCAAGGGCAAGTCGGTTACGATTTATTGGTGTTATTTAAGCCAAGCCAAGCAAGTGACGCTTTACTCGTTAATTTAGGGTGGGTAAAAGCGCCTATTTCACGCAGTGAATTACCTAACATCCAACTTCCTAAACGTAATATTACGTTTAAAGCGCAGATAAAAGAGCGAAATTTAACGAGCTTTAACTTACAAACCAATGCGACAAAACAAGACCTTCAAAAACGAATTCAATCAATAGATTTACAAAAGCTAAGTGAGCAGAGTAATCAATCGTTATTTAATTTTATGGCTTATCGTCAAGGTGCAGGAGATGCGCTAGCTATACCGCATTATAAAGCGGTGGTGATGAGTCCGCAAAAGCACCAAGCGTATGCAGTGCAATGGTTTTTAATAGCCTTAGCCTGTGTAGTGGTGGCCATTTTTGCCAGTAAAAAGAGGACTAACAATGAAAAATAACCCCTTAGTTTTGTTTGTTGTATGTTGCGCTGTACCGCTAGTACTTGCATACGGTGCGCTAAAACTAGACTGGTTGCCGAGCGCCATTACCAATAATGGCGAGTTTTTACAGCACGAAGTAAAGCTTGAAAACTGGCAGCAGCATAACCCTAAGCAATGGACAATTGCGCTTAATTACTCCAATAAATGTAATACTTCGTGCAATGAGCAGCTCAATGCGCTTGATAACTTATATATCGCCTTAGGAAAAAATCAGGGCAAGGTTGATATGGCTGTAATGGGGGCGCCTAAAGTTAAAAACATTCCTTGGAAAACCTTTAACGCTCAGCAAAATTTGCAGCCCGCTAGCCTATATTTAATCGATCATATGGGGTTAGTGGTGCTTGAGTATCCGTTTAAAGAGCAGCCACAAGAAAACCGTTTAGTGCAAAAAGGTTTATTAAAAGATTTAAAAAAACTGCTTAATTATTCTCGTTCAAGCTAATTAATAGCGCATTGTTAATGGGAGATTCCTATGTATAAAAATTATAAAAACTGGGTACTTGCAACGGGGTTACTTGCGCTGTTGGTGGTAGGGCTAGGTGCTTATACACGTTTAAGTGACGCAGGGCTTGGTTGTCCTGATTGGCCCGGGTGCTATGGCTTTTTAACTGTACCAAAGCATGAAGCCGATATCGCACTAGCTACCCAAAGTTATCCAGATATGATGTTTGAAACCGCCAAAGCGTGGAAAGAAATGATCCACCGTTACTTTGCAGGCGCGCTGGGGTTGCTTATTTTAGCGCTATTTGTGTTGGCATTTGTTAAGCGCCATTACTCAAACACGCCGGTTAAATTACCGCTAGCCTTATTGTTGTTAGTTATATTTCAGGCTGCGCTGGGTATGTGGACCGTTACTATGAACTTACAACCGCTCATTGTAATGGGGCATTTGCTGGGGGGATTTAGTATTTTATCGCTAATCACTCTTTTATACTTACGTTTAACCAGTAAAACCATAGAGGGCGGAGATAGTAGCGCTAAAGGCTATTTTTCAATGAGCTTAGTTGCATTGGCTGTGTTGGTTATTCAAATTGCATTAGGTGGGTGGCTTGCAGCAAATTATGCGGCGCCACACTGTAATGGCCTACCGCTGTGTAGTTATGCGCAGCCATTTTCACTCAGTAGTGTGTTTCAGCTGCCGCTTGAGCACAGTAATTATGAGTACGGAGTGCTATCGCAACAGGCGCGTATGTCTATTCATCTACTACACAGAATTTGGGCGCTAGTTACATGTGTTGTGTTGGCGCTAATTATGTGGCGTATATACAGTCAGGCGCAATCTGCAAAAATAAAACACTGTACTGTCAGCGTGCTTGTTGCGCTACTTTGCCAAATTAGTTTGGGGCTTGCGGTGGTGCATTGGCACTTTCCGCTTGGAGTGGCGCTGGCGCACAATTTAATGGCAGCTATCTTGTTATTGACTATGGTTAGGTTGTGTTACTACTTAAAAGCACGCACTTAAAGGGGAATAATTATGGCACTCACACTCGACAAAAAAGAACTACAGGTTATTAGCGCACACCCTTTTATTCAACGTGCTTATAATTTACTGCAAGATTACTTAGCTATTAGCAAGTTTAAAGTAGTGGCTATGTTGGTACTTACTGCCTGGGTTGGCTTGGCACTGGCGCCTGATGTAGGGCGAGGCATTGCAGTACAATTTATTAGTTTATTAGGCATTGGTTTGCTCTCTGGCGCTGCGGCGGTAATAAATCATGTTGTTGATAGCGAAATAGATACAAAAATGGCGCGTACACGCCACCGCCCTGTAGCCAAAGGCCGGCTTAGTAAAACCCATGCGCTAAGCTTTGCAGGCGTGATAGGGGTTGCTGGTTTTATAATGCTAATGCTTTGGGCAAACACTCTAACAGCCGTACTTACTTTGTTTGCATTAGTTGGGTATGCTTTTATTTATACCTCTTTTTTAAAGCGTGCCACACCGCAAAACATTGTGATTGGTGGCTTAGCTGGGGCAATGCCTCCTTTATTGGGTTGGGTTTCTGAAACCAATCAAATGGCAGCCGCGCCATGGTTACTCGTAATGATTATATTTACGTGGACCCCACCGCATTTTTGGGCACTGGCAATAGCACGCAAAAGCGATTACGAACGCGCTAAAATTCCTATGTTGCCAGTGACTCACGGTATCGACTTTTGTAAAACGTGTGTTGTGGCTTACACTATATTACTGGCACTTGTATGCGTATTACCTTATTTAATTGGTATGTCGGGCGGTATCTATTTAGTCGGCGCATGTGTGCTCAATGCACTCTTTTTGTATAAAGCAGTTAAGCTTAAATTAGCCCCGAGCGATGACACCGCAATGGACTTATTTCGCTTTTCAATTGTGCATTTAATGGTACTCTTCGTGATCTTATTTATAGATAAATGGCTCCCTTTATGAAGCAGTTACGGATTAGCTTAGTTGTAATTTTTTCGTTTTTATTAGTCGCTTGCTCAGAGCAAAATAGTGCACCCGATGTGCAAGCCTTAGTGTATGAGCAAGCAAAGCCTCTTTCTGATTTTACACTTAACGACCAAAACGGTGAGTTAGTCACCAAAGCGCAATTTTTGGGGCAGTGGAACTTAGTGTTTTTAGGCTATACCAGTTGTCCAGATATTTGCCCATTAACGCTTGCTAAACTAAACAGCGTGTATAAAAAGTTACATAACGAATACCCACTGCAAATTTGGTTTATGTCGGTAGACCCTCAACGCGATACGCCGGAAAAACGCAAAGCGTATATTGATTATTTTAACCCTGACTTTTTAGCTGTTTCGGGTGAGCACAAAAACCTATTCCCGGTGGTTAGAGAGCTTGGTCTAATTTATGCCATTAGTGACTCGCAAGAATCAGAATATGCGGTCGATCATAGTGCTTCGGTGGCTTTAGTTGATGCAAATGGAGCGGTAAGAGCCATATTTAAGCCTGAATTCCAACAAGGAAATGTGCCCCTTATTAATACCACTCAACTTATTAGCGAATTTAAACAAATAGCGGATTACTATAAAAACTAGTTTTAAACTTTTCACGCATTTTAAAAGGAGCTTAGGCTCCTTTTTTGCTTTTTAGCGCCACTTTTAAAAGTTTTATTAATTTTTTTGACCCTTTTATGGCAATTTTAATAACTAAGGCTAAGCTTTTGTTATGAATTGAATTGACAGGGAAAGTCCTGAAAAAATGCTAAAACTTCCAAGCGAACTTGCGATTATGCAAGTAGAGACTCTTCACCAAGATTTATTACAAGAACTCAATAGCAACAACGATATTTGTTTAGATGTCAGTGAGGTTGTTTCAGCCGATACCGCGTCAATTCAACTTTTGTGTGCCTTACAAAAACACCTACTTACCATACACCATAAAATTGTATGGGTAGGCAGCAGTGATGCACTTCAAAACGCCATTAATCAACTTGGCTTAAGTCAATATTTAACACTTGAAAGTAAAGGTTAGAGGTTTATATGAAGAAAATTTTAGCGGTTGATGATTCTGCGTCAATGCGTCAAATGGTGAGCTTTACGCTTAAAACCGCAGGTTTTGATGTTACCGAAGCAAAAGATGGCAGCGAAGCCCTCGCGATTGCCAAGCAGCAAAGTTTTGATGCGGTAATTTCAGATGTAAATATGCCCATTATGGATGGCATTACGCTTATCAGAGAGCTCAGAGGCCTTCCTGATTACAAATTTACGCCGCTACTTATGCTAACCACAGAGTCAGGATTAGATAAAAAAGTAGAAGGTAAAGCAGCTGGCGCAACAGGCTGGATTGTAAAGCCTTTCAACCCGGATCAGTTACTAGCGGTACTTAAAAAAGTAATTCGTTAACTGAGGAGTGCGGCGTGAGTATAGATTTAAGTCAATTTTTTGAAGTGTTCTTTGAAGAAAGTTTTGAAGGCCTAGATACAATGGAGGCCGAGCTATTAAATTTAGAGCCCGGCGAAGAAGACTTAGAAACAATAAATACTATTTTTAGAGCTGCGCACTCAATTAAAGGGGGCAGTGGCACCTTTGGCTTTAACTCTGTGGCTGAGTTTACCCATGTGCTAGAAACCCTACTGGATCAAATACGCCAAGGTGAGCGCGAACTCACCACCGAGCACGTTAATTTATTGCTTAAAGCTGTTGATTGCTTGCGTGGGTTACTCGGTGAGCTGCAAGCAGAGCAAGAGCCTGATTTATCACACGCTACAACCTTAAAAAAACAGTTTGAAATTGTACTGGAAATGCAAGCCGATTCAGCCCCAAGCGAGGCAAGCGAGGCAAGCGAAGTCACGGTTGCTGCTGAGGTAAATACCTTTCAAATTGATTTTAAACCGCATCATCACCTTTTTAAAACAGGCAACGAGCCTTTATTTATGATCAGCGAATTAGCTGAACTCGGCGAGCTTGAAACACAGGCATTTTTAGACGACATCCCAGATATTAAAGACTTAAGCAGTGACGAGTGCTACTTACACTGGCGCTTTTTTTTAAATACCAGCGAAAAAGAAGCCGCCATTAAAGAGGTATTTGAATGGGTAGAAGATGATGCCGATATAAAAATAGAGCTCTGTGGCGGGTTATTTGATGAAGACACTTCTCACACCGCAAACGCTGATGAAAAGAGCAGCGATAGCACAGCTCAAACACCGCCTATTAGCGATGCTCAAAAAGCACCCGACAAACCTAAAAGCAAACCCACAGCCGATAAAAAGCCAACATCAGCACCAGAGTCTACCTCCATAAGAGTAGGAATAGACAAAGTAGACTCGTTAATAAATATGGTCGGTGAGCTGGTGATAACACAAGCCATGTTAAATCAGTTGAGCGAGCAAGAAATTAGCGAATCAACCATTACGTCATTACAAGAAGGTTTGGCACAACTGGCGCACAATACCCGAGACCTGCAAGAAAATGTTATGCGTATTCGTATGTTACCGATTAACTTTGTATTTAGCCGGTTTCCGCGTTTAGTGCGCGATATAGCGCAAAAACTAAATAAACAGGTGGAGTTAAAATTATTAGGCGAGCAAACCGAGCTAGATAAAACGGTAATGGAAAAAATATCTGACCCTATGGTGCATCTTGTCAGAAATTCGCTCGACCATGGCCTTGAAACAATTGAACAGCGGGTTGCCGCAGGTAAAGACCCAGTGGGCACTGTGACCTTAAATGCCTTTCATCAAGGTGGCAATATCGTGATAGAAATAATGGACGATGGGCAAGGCTTAAATACGCAAAAAATTAAAGAAAAAGCCATTGCTAATGAGCTGATCACCGCTGATTGTAATTTAACAGATGATGAAATTAACGAGCTTATTTTTATGCCTGGCTTTTCTACCGCCGATGCGGTTAGCGACTTATCTGGGCGTGGTGTAGGAATGGATGTTGTTAAGCGCAATATTCAATCTTTAAATGGCTCTGTTGAGGTTTCTTCAGCACCTGGCGTTGGCTCTACCTTTACAATTAGGCTGCCCCTTACGCTTGCCATTTTAGATGGTCAATTAGTTAAAGTTGCCCAGCATACTTATATTATTCCGCTTATTTCTATTGTTGAATCGCTACAGATTGATATCACTAAAGTAAGCCGAGTGGGTAAAGACTTAGATGTACTAAGGCTGCGTGACGAATACATTCCTATTTTACGCTTATATCAAATTTTTAATCATCAAAACGCCATAGAGTCATTAGACAAAACCTTGCTGGTGGTTGTTGAAACCGATAACCAAAAAGTGGGTTTGCTGGTTGATGACTTACTTTCGCAGCAGCAGGTAGTCATAAAAAGTTTAGAGGCCAATTACCAAAAAGTAGATGGGGTGTCTGGAGCAACTATTTTAGGCGACGGGCGTGTATCGTTAATTGTTGATATTAGCGGCTTAATAAAATTATCAGGGCTTAAAAAACCAGGTAGCCAAGAGCTAATCATAGAATCTAAAACACCTCTGGAGGCTTCATGATTAGTGAGCAAAGCGAGCTAAACAACAAAATTGATTTAGGGCAACAGCAAGGCGTTAAGCAGTTTTTAACCTTTATTATGGCTGGCGAAGAATACGGCGTAGATATATTAACCGTGCAAGAGATCAGGAGCTGGGAAGAAATTACCGTACTGCCCAACGCGCCGGATTTTGTTAAAGGAGTGATAAACCTTCGCGGCACCATAGTGCCAATAATAGATTTACGCTTACGTTTTGGCTTGCCAAGCACTGAATATGGGCCATTAACGGTTGTTATTGTTGTAAAAGTTATTTTTGAAAACGATTCAAAAATAATGGGCATCGCAGTAGATGCGGTGTCAGATGTTTACAGCATTGCAGAGCAAGACGCCAAGCCCGTCCCTAGCCTGTCTGATTCGAGTAATTGTGAATATGTCGCAGGGTTGGTGAACGTGGGCGAAAAAATGGTCTCGTTAATTGATTTACAAAGAACAATGGATATATAGCCACAGCGCTATGTAGCAACAAAAACAAACATAAAGGTGGTGATGGGCATGGGATGGTTTAGTAATCCGAAGCAGTCAGAATCAAGTAATGACTTAATCGTTAATGCATTAAATAAATCATTAGCGGTTATTGAGTTTGAACCCAGTGGCAGAATAATTACGGCTAATTCAAACTTTTTAAATGCAATGGGATACCGCTTAGAGGAAGTGCAAGGGCAGCACCACTCTATGTTTGTTGAACCAGATGAAGCACAAAGCAGCGAGTATAAAAATTTTTGGCAACGCTTGCGCGGTGGTGAGTTTATTTCTAATGAGTTTAAGCGTCTTGCTAATGGAGGGCGAGAGGTATGGATCCAAGCTACCTATAACCCAATTATTGATAGCCAAGGGCAAGTGCTAAAAGTAATTAAATTTGCTACCGACATTACCGAACAAAAGAAACAGGCCGCTGAAGCGCAAGGCCAACTTGAGGCAATTAGTAAATCTCAGGCGGTGATTGAGTTTAATCTTGATGGCACAATTATTACTGCCAATGATAATTTTTTAAATGGTTTAGGCTATCAACTTAGCGAAATAAAAGGCCAGCATCATAAATTATTTGTCGACCCAGAATACGCTAAAACAAACGAGTATAAACAATTTTGGGATAAGTTAGGACGAGGCGAGTACGACTCGGGCGAGTACATGCGAATAGGCAAACAAGGGCAAGAAATATGGATTCAAGCCTCTTATAACCCTATTTTCGATTTAAATGGCAAGCCTTATAAAGTTATTAAATACGCCAGTGATATCACCGCGCAAAAACAGCTAGAGCGCGAGTCTAAAAAGGCTGCCGATTTAGCAAGTGCGTTAACTGTTTGCCAAGCCAATGTAATGATTGCCGATAAAGACCTAAATATTGTATTTGTAAACGATCAGGTTAAGTTAATGCTCAAAGCGCGAGAAACTGAGTTGCAAGGTGTGCTACCTAGTTTTTCTGTTGATAATTTAATAGGCACGTGTGTTGATGATTTTCATAAGCACCCAGCTCATCAACGCGAACTATTAAAAAACTTAAAACAACCTTATAAAACTGAGTTACGTTTAGCGGGGCTTATTTTTAGTTTAATTGCTACACCGTGGATAAACCATGAAGGTAAGCATTTAGGCACCATTGTTGAGTGGGAAGATATTACCGATAGCGTAGCAAAAGCAGAGCAAGAACGTGCTGAAGCACAAGAAAACTTACGAGTAAAACAAGCGCTTGATACCGTAGCAACAAACACCATGATAGCTGATGCTTCAAATGTAATTGTATACATGAACAACGCGGTTAAATCGATGATGAGTATCGCTGAAGATGATTTGAAAAAGGAGCTGCCAAACTTTGATAGCACCAATTTAATGCAGCAAAACATTGATATATTCCATAAAAATCCGGCTCATCAACAAAACCTACTAGCTAAGCTTACAACAACTTACCGAGCCGAAATAAAAGTAGGCGGGCGTACCTTTGGTTTAGTTGCAAACCCTATTTTTACACCAGAACAAGAACGCATAGGCACCGTAGTTGAGTGGGAAGATAGAACGGGCGAAGTTGCAATAGAAAAAGAAATTGCACAATTAGTCAGCGATGCAGGTAATGGCGATTTAGAAACCCGAGTAGATGAAAAAGGAAAAGAAGGCTTTTTCTTACGCTTAGCGCAGGGCTTAAACAGCTTAGTTGAAATTGTGGATGATGCCGTTAGTGATACCGCGCAAATGCTTGATGCAATGGCCAATGGCGACCTATCAAAACGCATAGAAAAAGAGTATCAAGGCTCGTTCGATAAGCTCAAGCAAGATGCTAATACCACAGCAGATAAATTGACCGATGTAATTAACCGAATTAACTCATCGGCCACGTTAGTAGCCAGTGGTGCAGAGGAAATTTCGCAAGGCAACGCCGATTTAAGCCAGCGTACCGAAGAACAAGCTTCATCACTTGAAGAAACCGCCTCAAGTATGGAAGAAATGACCAGTACTGTAAGGCAAAATGCAGATAACGCAAAAGTCGCTAACGATTTAGCCGAAGAAACCTGCGAGAAAGCAATTCAAGGTGGTGAAGTAGTTAATAGAGCTGTAACGAGTATGTCGGCCATTAACGAGTCGAGTAAAAAAATTGCAGACATTATTGGCGTGATTGATGAAATTGCCTTTCAAACTAATTTACTGGCACTTAACGCCGCCGTTGAAGCAGCTAGAGCGGGTGAGCAAGGCCGTGGCTTTGCCGTTGTTGCTGGTGAGGTGCGTAACTTAGCGCAGCGCTCAGCTGGAGCAGCCAAAGAAATTAAAGAGCTTATTAGAGACAGCGTTGCAAAAGTTACCGATGGCTCTGTGCTTGTAAATGAGTCGGGCGAAACACTCAGAGAAATTGTTTCAAGCGTACAACGTGTTACGCAAATGATTTCGGATATAACCGAGGCCTCTGAAGAGCAAAGCGCAGGCATTGAGCAAGTTAATAAAGCGGTTGCCCAAATGGATGAAATGACCCAGCAAAATGCGGCGCTTGTAGAAGAAGCGTCTGCGGCGGGCGAGTCAATGGCTGAGCAAGCAAACGAGATGCGTCAGTTATTGCACTTTTTTTCACTCGGGCAGCAAGGCATGAACACATTGCCAAATACGCACTTTGAACGCTCAGCGCCCCCTGCGCGCCAACCTAGTGGCTATTTAAAAAATACCCAACCCAAAGGCGAAAACTTTATAGACTCAGCAGATGAATGGGAAGAGTTTTAGTCATTACTGGCTTGCTAGTTAATACCCTAGCAAGCCTGCTTTACAAGGGATGGTATGACAATGAAAGAATTTTTATGTACCGATAAAGATTTTAAAGACATTGCCACTTTAGTTTATAACGCGTGCGGAATTGTGCTTGGCGATCATAAACGCGAAATGGTGTATTCCCGCTTAGCAAGAAGAGTAAGAGAGCATAAACTTAAAAACTTTTCTCAATACTTAGAGTACTTACACAATAATAAAGAGGCTGAGTTTGACGCATTTATTAATGCTATTACCACTAACTTAACCTCCTTTTTTAGAGAGCCCCACCACTTTGAGTTTTTAAAAAACACCATAGTGCCGCAGTTACTTAGCAGTAACAAAGTAACAAAAAGAGTACGCGTATGGTCAGCGGGTTGCTCTACAGGCGAAGAGCCTTACAGCTTAGCAATAACCCTTGCCGATTTATTCCCAAGTTCTTGGGATGTAAAAATTTTAGCAACCGATTTAGATTCTAATGTATTAGCCAAAGCACAAGCGGGTATTTATACCGCGGCTAATGTAAATGGCTTAGAAAACAATGTACTTAAAAAGTGGTTTTTAAAAAGCAAAGATGGGCAAACATATAAAGTAAAACCACAGTTAAATAAACACATTTTTTTTAAACGCCTTAACCTTTTACAAGAATGGCCCATGAAAGGGCAGTTTGACTTAATTTTATGTCGTAACGTGGTTATTTATTTTGATAAAGAAACAAAAGACACCTTATTTAAACGTTATGCAAATGCACTTAATCGTGACGGTTATTTGTTTTTAGGGCACTCAGAGAGTATGGGAAAAGAGCATTCTGAGTTTAAAAATTTAGGGAAAACCATGTATCAAAAGCAACACAATGCACGCACAGTTTAGGCCGGTGCTCCCAGGGTTTGAACATATAAAACGTTACTGGGATGCAGGGCGCACAAGCGTGGTGGCAAAAATATTACCTGGCGAATTTTATGTCTCAAAAAATGATGAGCTTATTTCTACAGTGCTTGGGTCGTGCATAGCCGCGTGTGTTTACGATGAAAAAGCCGGTATAGGTGGCGTAAATCATTTTATGTTGCCGGTAAAAAAAGGCCTAGAATTAAACAGTGCCCATAGTTTGAGCTGCCGCTACGGAAATTGGGCAATGGAATACCTGATCAACGAAGTACTCAAAGGTGGTGCTGCGCGAAAAAATTTAAAAATAAAACTCTTTGGTGGCGGCAAAATAATTAGCGCAATGACCGACATAGGGATAGGTAATATTAGCTTTGCCAATGCGTATATTCAGGAAGAGTCGCTCAATCTTGTTGCACAAGATATGGGGGGGCCGTGGCCTCGAAAAATTTTTTTTCATCCGCATACGGGCAAAGTCCACGTAAAAAAGCTGAAGAATTTGCACAACAATACAATTGAAAAACGCGAAGTGCGCTACCTGCAAAACCTTAAGCAACAAGATAAAGCCACCGAGACTAACATAGAGCTGTTTTAGGAGCCGTAATGGTTAAAGTTCTGATAATAGATGATTCACCACTGATAAGGCGTTTGCTGAGCGAAATATTATCTCAGGCTAGCGATATCGAGGTTGTTGGCTGTGCTGAAGACCCTTATCAAGCACGAGAAATGATTAAATTGCTCAATCCAGATGTGCTTACCCTCGATGTAGAAATGCCAAAAATGGACGGCATTAGCTTTTTAAAAAACCTAATGCGCTTAAGGCCTATGCCCGTTGTAATGATTTCTACATTAACCCAGCAAGGCTCGCCTATCACTTTAGAAGCACTTGAGCTTGGTGCGGTGGATTTTATTGCCAAGCCAACCGTGAATGTTAAGCAGCAAATGAGTCAATATGCATATGTTGTGCAGCAAAAAGTGCGCGTGGCGGCAGGTGCAAGGGTAAGAAGTTTTAAAAAGGTAAGCACCGTAAGTGAGCCTTTACCTGGCAATGCACAATTTTTATTAAACAAGGTAATAGCGATAGGGGCTTCAACAGGGGGCACAGAAGCAATAAAAGAAGTGCTTATAAAAATGCCGACCAATTGCCCTGCGATTGTGATTACCCAGCATATTCCTCCGGTATTTAGTACCTCGTTTGCCCAGCGTATGGACCGCACCTGTGCAATTAACGTAAAAGAAGCGCAGCACGGCGACAAGCTCACTGCGGGATGGGCTTATATAGCCCCAGGTGGTTTGCACTTAAGCATAAAAAAAAGAGGAGCAAGTTTATATTGCGAGCTTGATGATTCTGAGCCAGTTAACCGCCATAAACCGGCAGTAGATGTATTATTTAACTCGTTACTTGAGTGCGGCGCAAAAAACATTGTGGCAGCGTTACTAACCGGTATGGGGAGCGATGGAGCAAAGGGTTTGCTTAGTATTAAACAAGCGGGTGGTTACACCATTGCACAGGATGAGTTTTCTTCTGTGGTGTGGGGAATGCCCAAAGCGGCGGTTGATTTAGGTGCCGCTCACGAAATTGTTGCGCTTGATAAAGTAACCCAGCGCTTATTGCATCAGACTATAAAAGTGTAATTGCTACTGAATAACCCACGGCTGCGAAAACCAATAGTAACTACCAGGGTGCTCAATAGAAGGGGCGGTACAATTAAAGCGTGAACGGCCTTTATTTAGCGCCTTTGGTGAGTCAATTTTTACAGTTGTGTCGTTTATCCAAGTTAACTTAGCCTGCCCCACACTTGAGACATAACACGCAAACTGACTTTTATGAAAATCACCCATTACAAACTCAATGCTGAGCGTTGGTGGGTTTTGTGAGGTTACACTGTCTTGGTAATCTAGGGTTTTAATACTAAACGCCCGAGAGTTTAATTTTGTAATTAGCGTATCTAATTTACTGTAAAAGCCGGAGGCTGGAAAACGCGGTAAGCGGGTAAAGTTAGCGTTTTTATTTACAGCGCCTGAGTGCTGACCAATGCCAATAAAGCCAAGCTCTTCTACAAGCGCTTGTAGTTTGTTATTAAACTCACCATACGGGTACGCTAGGTATTTATAGTCGTGGCCTATTTCTTCTTTAATACGCTGTTGAGAACGCAAAATATCTTGTTTTATACGTGCTTGCCATTGTGCATCGCTCTCACCTTTTAGCTTAATATGCAGGTAGTCATGCTGGGCAGTGTGATTGGCAATTAACGCCCCTTTGCTTGCGAGCTCTTTTAATTTATCCCACCCCATTACGTAGCCTTTACCTTCATCAATAAGGGTCGGGTTTACAAAAATAGTATAGGGGTAACCAAATTTTTCTAAAATAGGCGCTGCCTGTTCGTAGTTATTGTTGTAACCATCGTCAAAGGTGATAGCGACTGTTTTCTCAGGTAAGGTTTTGCCTTGTTGTATAGCGCTTATTAGCTCATTTAGTGCAATAACATTAAAATTATGCTCTTTTAAGTAGCTCAAATGCTTGGTAAACGTATTTGCGCTTACACTGGTCACAGCCGGAAGGGTTTCGCTTACATGGTGATACTGTAAAATAACCGCCGCATGAGCACGTACTGATAAACAAATGAGAGTAATTAAAACTAAATGAAACAATTTCTTAAACATAATAAGGCACACCATAAAAGCTTGCTGTTGCTAGCGGGTCCAATGATATTATCAAATATTACTGTCCCACTGTTAGGAATTGTTGATACCGCTGTTATTGGCCACTTAGGTAGCGCACATTACTTAGCGGGCATCGCACTTGGCTCAGCTGTTATTTCTATTTTATTTTGGCTCGCCGGTTTTTTACGTATGAGCACCACAGGGTTAGTGGCCCAAGCATACGGGCAAAATAACTTAACACAGTTGGCAGCGCTTTTAAAACGCAGCTTATTGCTTGCCGTGTGTGTGGCGTTAGCGCTTATAGCTTTATCGCCTTTGATAAAACAAGCCATTGCATTTTTATCAGGCGCAAATAGTGAGGTTCTTGCTCAAGCATATCAGTATTTTAGTATTCGTATATTTAGTGCCCCTGCCGCACTTTGTAATTTAGTGCTGCTTGGCTGGATGCTTGGCGTACATTATGGGCGAGGGCCATTTTACTTGCTGCTAGTGACCAATATTACCAACATAGTGCTCGATATATATTTTGTGGTGTATTTAGACTGGGCAGTAGCGGGAGCAGCGTGGGCGTCGTTAATTGCAGATTACAGCGCGTTGGCTTTTGCGTTGCTACTAGTGATTAAGCTCGCTAAAAAGCAAGGCGTGGAGCTAAGCGTGCCCAACTGGCTCAGTGTTAGCAAAATGGCAGAGCTACTTAGTTTAAATAGAGATATATTTATTCGCTCTTTAATTTTGCAATTATGCTTTAGCTTTATGACCTTTTATGGCGCCCGCATCGGCGAAACAACGCTTGCAGCGAATGCCGTGTTACTTAACTTTTTAATGTTAGTAAGCTTTGCACTTGATGGAATAGCCTATGCAAGCGAAGCCAAAGTTGGTCAAGCTAAAGGCCAGCGAAGCGTTAATAACATTAGATTATGGGTAAAAATAAGTGTGTTTTGGGGGATGCTTTTTGGCGTGCTTTACAGCGTATTTTTTGCTGTGTTTGGCAGCGCTATTATTAAGCTTTTAACCAATGTACCCGAGGTGATAGAAGCTGCGACAAATTACTTACCGTGGGTAATAGTATTGCCTATGTTAGCAATGAGCTGTTTTTTGTTTGATGGCGTATTTGTAGGGCTTACACGGGCAAAAAATATGCGTAACAGTATGATTCTTTCTGCTGCTGTTGGCTTTTTTGGGGTGTTTTGGGTGTTTATAGAGTGGCAAAATAATGCGTTATGGCTGGCTATGAGTTGCTTTATGCTTATGCGCGGCGTTACGTTAATTATTAAGTATTTGCAGTTAAAAGCAACTAATCAGCTGCTAGATTAAGCGAACGTGTCATTTCCATAGGTCGGGGTCGTGATCTTTTGGCCCCATATCTTTTAAAACTTGCGAGAAACGATTGGCAAAAATACCGCTATAACCCCATGCAGCAAAAAATAATGCCGGGATTAAAATAACCACACCTATAATTTGTAAACTAAAGTGGGTGTAGTAGCCAAGGGCAATAAATATCACGGCTAGCACAAACAGTGCTAAGCCGCGAAAAAAGCGCGTTAAACTCAACTTAGGGTTACTCCCTAAGCGATAAATAAGCGGCTTTAACATTATTGCTTAGTAATAAGAGTGATCGCCCGCTTGGTGCTCGGTAATGTCGGCAACACCGGTGATTTCATCAAACTTTGCAATCATTTCTTTCTCGATGCCTTCTTTAAGCGTTACATCGATCATAGAACAGCCATTACAACCACCACCAAATTGAAGTACTGCAATACCTTCAGCGGTTACTTCAACTAGGCTTACTTGGCCACCGTGGTTAGCTAGCTGCGGGTTTACTTCGGTTTCTAGCATGTGTTGAACACGCTCATTTAGCGATGCGTTATCGCCTAGTTTACGTGCCTTTGCATTAGGCGCTTTTAAAGTTAACTGAGTGCCCATTTTGTCGGTAACAAAATCAATTTCAGCTTCTTCTAAAAAAGGAGCGCTTTCTGTATCTACTACGGCATCAAAACCATTAAAGTTAAGACGAATATCGCTGTCTTCTACGGCGTCTTCTGGGCAATAAGAAACACCACATTCCGCTTGTGATGTACCAGGGTTTACAACAAACACACGAATATTAGTTTGTTGTGCTTGATCTGCTAAAAGTTTAGCAAAATGCGCTTGTGCTGTTTCGGAAATAGAAATCATAAAACCGTCTATACTTGACTAAATTACTCGGATACTGCATATCATACTCCGCTCATCGTGTTGCGGCTAGTGTTGAGCGTAAAAAGTTGGCATCTATTTTAAGCAATGCTAGCGTGCAAATAACAAACATTTTTAGAGTGATTTATATGCGCTGGATAGTAACTATAATGGTGGCAATACTTAGCTTTTCAAGTATGGCAAAACCACTTTCGTATTATTTTGAACAAGATGTAGAGTTTGATAAAACAATACCCACCCCACAAGACGTACTTGGTTACGAAGTAGGTGAGTGGCATGTAAGGCACGACCAACTGGTGCGTTACATGGAAATTCTAGCGCAAAAAAGTAATCGTATAAATTTTGAAGTAATAGGGCGCACACACGAGCAACGTCCGCTTGTGATGCTAAGTATTAGCAGCGCTGAAAAACTAGCTAACTTAGAGCAAATTCGCCAAGCGCACTTAGCCCGTTTAACAAACAGTGAGCAAGCTAAAAACACACAAAATGAGCCTGCTGTAGTTTGGATGGGATACAGTGTGCATGGCAATGAGTCATCAGGCAGCAATGCCGCTTTATTGGTTGCGTATTACCTTGCTGCAGCGCAAGGCCCAGAAATAGAAAAACTATTAAATAATACCGTTATTTTGCTCGACCCATCACTTAACCCTGATGGCTTGGCTCGCTTTGCCAATTGGGCTAATAGTAATCGGGGGATGAACTTATCAAGCGACCCTAAAACGCGTGAACACGTAGAAAGCTGGCCAAGTAGCCGTACAAATCACTATTGGTTTGATTTAAACCGCGATTGGTTATTACTACAACACCCAGAGTCGCGTGCACGCATTGCTAAATTTCATCATTGGAAGCCAAATATTCTTACCGACTTTCATGAAATGGGCCCAAACAGCAGCTACTTTTTTCAACCTGGCATTGCCAGTCGCAAGCACCCAATTACCCCAGATGAAAACGTAACGCTTACTAAAGCCATAGCCAATTACCATGCTAAAACTTTAGATAAAAATAATGCCCTTTATTTTACCGAAGAAAGCTTTGACGACTTTTATTACGGCAAGGGTTCAACCTACCCCGATGTAAACGGCGGTATAGGTATTTTATTTGAGCAAGCCAGCTCACGTGGGCATGTACAAGAAACCATAAATGGTACGCTTACGTTTCCTTTTACTATTAAAAATCAGTTATTAACAAGCCTATCAACCTTTAAAGCAGCGGTAGATAACCGTGAGGCGCTATTAACCTATCAGGCAAAATTTTATAACCAAGCAGTTGATTTAGCACATGATGAAAGTTTTGAAGGCTATGTGGTTGAGGGCGCTAAAGATAACACCCGGATTAAACTATTTTTAAACCTGTTAAAGCAGCATCAAATTAACGCCTATCCACTTACAAAAGCGCTAAAAGCCAATGGCAAAAACTTTAGCACCCAGAGCTATTTTGTGCCGTTAGCTCAGCCACAGTTTCGTTTAGTAAAAGCTATTTTTAGTGAGCAAAAAAGTTTTGCCGATAACACATTTTATGATGTGTCGGGCTGGACACTCGCCCATGCTTTTAATTTAGAGTTTGCACAAGTAAAAAGTAGTTGGGGCTTAGAAGTAGCCAGCACTGCGTGGCAAAAAGCAGTTAAACCATCATTTGCTGCGTTAAAGCAAAGTTATGCATTTGGCTTTGCCTGGGACGATTACTTAGCGCCTAAAATGCTAAATAGCTTGCTAAAGCAAGGCATTAAAGCGCGTGTCGCGTTAAGCGCCTTAACAGCTAAAAGCAGCACCACCGAAATAGACTTTGCACCTGGCAGCATTATTGTCCCCGCAGGGCTGCAGACGAACCCTGATTGGGTGGCTATTTTAAACGATGCTCAAACCCAGTTTGGTATTGCGATAAAGCCTATTACCACTGGTCTTACAGGGAAAGGCGCCGATTTAGGCTCGCGCACTATGGCGGTATTAAACGAGCCAAAAGTACTGCTTGTGGGCGGTAAAGGCGTAAGCCAATACGAAGCGGGTGAAGTATGGTATTACCTTGACCGCTTTGTTGGTATTTCTCCGACCATAGTAGAAATGGAACGTTTAGGTAGCCTAGATTTAAATAATTACAGCCACATTGTACTAGCTAATGGTAATTATTCGGGCTTACCCGATAGTGATAAAGTTGCTATTAAAAGCTGGGTAAGAAAAGGCGGCGTAATTTGGGGTCACAAAGGCGGCGCTAAATTTTTAGCTGATCAGCAATTACTCAAGGCTAATTATTTATCTAGGCAAGATGTAGCCAGCGCTTTTAATACTCAAGGGCTAAATTACGCAGATAAAGATCATTTAGCAGGGCGACAACGTATAGCCGGCGCTATTTTTAATACCGATGTAGACACCACGCATCCACTAACGTTTTCGCTTAATCGCGAAACGCTGCCTGTATTTAAAAATAGCACCTGGTTATTAGAAAAATCATCCGCCCCGTTTGTAAACATACTCACTTACCCGCAAAAACCACTGTTGGCAGGGTTTACCGATGGCGTAAATGAGCAGCAAATTGCCGGTGCAGCAGCCATGATGGCCCACTCATACGGGCGTGGCAGTGTTATTGCGATGACAGATAACCCTGTATTTAGAGGATACTGGTACGGCACAAGCCGATTACTCAGTAATGCTTTATTTTTTGGCCACACATTTAGAGTAAGAGGTGATTAACTACACCTTTAAAGTGGCGTTAAACACGTAGCAAAAGCCCAGACTTGTTTAGCGCCCGCTTGCTTTAATACCTGGGTAGCCGCGTTGAGCGTGGCGCCTGTGGTCATTACATCATCTATAATAACCACCGTTTTACCGCTCATATCTTGTGTACATATAAAGGCATTTTTAACATTTTTAACCCGCTTAGCTCTAGATAATTGTGACTGTGCTTGCGTCGCTTTATTGCGTATTAGCGCATTACTTATACAAATATGTTTTGCCAAACACGGTTGCCACACTTGGCTTACCTGATTAAACCCGCGCGTTAAAAAGCGTCCTCGGTGCAAAGGTAAAATAATAGCTATGTCGGGCTGGGTAGTTAAATTTTCAAAAAACACCGATAGTTGGCGTTTAATTACTTGTTGCAGCGCTTTTTTATAGTGAATTTGATTATTAAATTTGAGTCGTTTAAGCCAATGCTCAAATGGGGGCTGATAAAAAGCACAGGCAAAGAGCTTATCAAATTCGCAATGCGGAAACATTTCTACAATATCCGGGCGGTGCAATAAATTACTGTGTTTATTTAAATCAAACACGCTTAAATCCGTTAAGCAATAGTCGCACAACCCCTCTTGAGCACTAACAACTCCCTGACATTGCACGCAATAAGAGGGAAATAACCAATTAAAAAATGAGTGTTGCATCGGCTGCTCCTTGCGTTGCTTTCGTCAATGTAAGCGTTATGATGTGGCTAAGTTTGGTTAAGGTTAGGCAAATATGCAAAGCGAGTTAGTTTTATTACATGGTTGGGGCATGAACCAAGGCGTATGGCAATTAGTGCAGCCAGAGTTAACGTTTTTATACAGTGGCTCGGTGCGCAGCATTGACCTGCCTGGCTTTGGCAACAGCAATAGCTCCCCAAGTCCTTATAATTTACACGATGCAGCTGAAATCGTAAGCGAGCAACTTAGCCCTGGCTCTATATTAATGGGCTGGTCGCTAGGAGGATTGTTTGCACTTTATATTGCTAAACATTGGCCAAATAAAGTATCAAAAGTAATTTTAGTTGCCTCAAGCCCTTTTTTTGCCGAGGCAGATGATTGGCCTGGAATAAAAGCCAGCGTGCTTGAGCAATTTAAAGAGCAATTAGTTAATCAGCGAGAAAAAACCATAGAGCGCTTTTTAGCTATTCAGGCCATGGGTAGTGAGTCGGCACGCGATGATATAAAGCAGCTAAAGCACTTGCTAAATCAGTACAGCGCCCCTAAAAGTGAGGCGTTAAGTGCGGGTTTAAATATTTTACAAAATGATGATTTACGCAACGTATTTGCGCATTGCCCAGTGCCTATAAAAGCGATATTTGGCCGTTTAGATGCGCTGGTACCTTACAAAGCAATTAATAAAATGGCAGCACTAAATACTGAGTTTGAATACGAAGTACTAGACAAAGCCTCCCATGCACCGTTTATTTCTCATAAAAAAGAGTTTTTATCTGCCGTTAAATCAATGCTTTAAAATAGCCTAAAGAAAGGTACTGTTTAAAGCTTTATTTTGCCCATGAAGTGAGCGATAATTAAACAATATTTATTTTTTTGGAGGTACAGCATGGCTATTGGTTCAGTATTTAATAGTGGTGTAGAAGGGTTTAATCGTGCAAGCCAAGGTATAGAACGAGCAAGCGCAGAGATAAACCGTGCCACCATTGAAGAGCAAGACGATACGCAACTAGCCCAACAGCGCCAGTTAACAGCTGCGCGACCTGAAGAGGCTGTAACAGCGCCTGTTGCACAACCAGCTCGGGTTGACGAAGCGCTTGTTAATTTAAAAGTTGAAGAGTTTAATGCCAAGGCAAACACGCAATCTATTCAAACTGCAGATGAAGTGCTTGGTACGCTAATCGATATTAAAGTTTAAACGTTATGAATATTGTCACGCCATTTCCGTCTATCAATATAAACACCGCCAATGTTTATACGGAAACCGCTCGGCGTGACAACCAACTGCGCGAAGTTATTCCTGCCCCTGCACCCAATAGCGCCAGTAATACCGAAACCAAAGCGCAAAGCGATGCTGATAAAGCAAAACTGCCAAGCAGTGCAGAAGCCGCCACCTATGATGCAACCGGTAAACTCAGTGATGAGCAAGCTGTTGAGCAGCGCCAGCAAGGCAGCGAAGATTCAGATAGCGAACAGCAACAAAACCAACAAGCAAGCGAAGATACCCCCGAAGAAGAGCAAGATCAGCAACAGCTAGAATTAGAACAACAGCAAATTGAAGAGCTTAAAGCGCGCGATACTGAAGTGCGTGTGCACGAACAAGCTCATGCATCGGTGGGTGGGCAGTATGCAGGCTCACCAAGTTATGAATACCAACGTGGACCAGATGGCACTAATTACGCTGTTGGCGGTGAGGTACAAATTGATGTATCTGAAATCCCCGGCGATCCGCAAGCCACTATAGATAAAATGCAAACGGTACGTGCAGCCGCACTTGCCCCTGCTGAACCTTCTAGTGCCGATAGAGCCATTGCCGCTGATGCAACCCAAAAAATGGCCGCAGCGCAAGCTGAATTATCAGCCCCTGCTGACGATGAAGCGCAAGCACAAGAGCCACAAAGTGCGTTGTCAATAAACGAAACCAGCACTGCTGAGTCTCAAAGCGATACTAATACCGAGCAATCACGCGACCCAGAAGTAGACGCACGAGCTGGCCGTATAGCTAATTTTTATCAAATGACTAGCTCACCCCAAAACGAGAGTGGTTTTTCTGCGTTTGGTTAACACCAGCTAAGCATTATTAAAAAAGCCGCTCACTGAGCGGCTTTTTAGTTTAAGGAGTCATCACTTAATGAAGCAAAAGGGTATTATTTTTTTACCTTTGCATTAGCAAATGCATCGGCAAAGGCATTACCCATCATGGCGTTACCGTTATCGCGCTTTGGTTTTGCTGCACGCGGTTGCTGGCCCTGATTACTGCGTTGCTTTTGCGGCGCGGCAGCGGGTTTATTGCTTGTGTCTATTTCATCATCTAAGCGCATAGTAAAGCTAATGCGTTTACGTGGGGCATCTACCTCAACCACTTTTACTTTTACAATGTCACCGGCTTTTACTACTTCGCGCGGATCAGAGATAAACTTATTAGTAATTGCCGAAATATGCACTAGGCCATCTTGGTGAACACCTACATCAACAAACGCACCAAAGTTAGCAACGTTAGAAACCACACCTTCTAAAATCATACCGGGTTTTAGGTCTGTGATTTTTTCTACACCGGCTTTAAATTCAGCAGTTTTAAACTCAGGACGAGGATCGCGCCCAGGCTTATCTAGCTCTTTAATGATGTCGGTAACGGTAGGTAAACCAAACTTCTCGTCGGTGTAGTCATTAGCAACCAGCTTATTTAAAAACTCGCTATTGCCTATTAAGCTATTTACATCAAGGTTGTTACGCTCACAAATAAGTTTAACAACAGGATAAGCCTCAGGGTGAACTGATGAGTTATCAAGTGGGTCTTTACCCTGATTAATACGCAAAAAGCCTGCTGCTTGTTCAAACGCCTTTGGTCCTAAACGCTCAACTTTTTTAAGTTCGCTACGCTTAGTAAACGTGCCGTTAGTGTCGCGGTAATTTACTATATTTTGCGCTAAGGTTTTATTTAACCCCGATACGCGAGTAAGAAGCGGCACCGAGGCCATATTTAAATCAACACCCACTGAGTTTACACAGTCTTCTACTACTGCGGTCAGTGTTTGGCCTAATTGGCTTTGCGATACATCGTGCTGGTATTGGCCTACACCAATTGATTTTGGCTCAATTTTAACAAGCTCGGCAAGTGGGTCCTGCAGGCGACGCGCAATAGATACCGCGCCACGTAAAGACACATCTAAGTTAGGAAATTCATTCGCTGCAAATTCAGACGCAGAGTAAACAGACGCGCCGGCTTCGCTTACCATAATTTTGTTTAATTTAAGCTCAGCATTGGCCTTAATAAGTTCGCCTACTAGCTTGTCAGACTCGCGTGATGCGGTTCCGTTACCAATCGCAATAAGTTCTACTTTATGCTGGCGACATAGTTGCTCTAATGTACGTAACGATTTTTCCCAGTGATTTTGTGGTGCGTGGGGGAAAATAGTTTGGGTTGTAAGCAATTTACCTGTGCCATCAACTACGGCAATTTTACAGCCAGTTCGCAAACCAGGATCTAGACCAAGCGTGGTACGCGGCCCAGCAGGGGCGGCCATAAGTAAGTCTTTTAAGTTTTTAGCAAATACATCTATAGCGCCGGTTTCGGCTTTTTCTCGCATGGCTGCTAAAAATTCATTTTCTAGGTGTAGGCCAAGCTTTATTTTCCATGCCCATTGCACAACACTTAATAGCCATGCGCTAGCTGCTTTATATTTCACATCTAAGCGGTAGTGATCAGCAATCATTTGCGCACATAGCTGGGCTGTATTTTCGCTGCTTGGCTCTGGGTTAATACTCAGCTGCAAAATACCTTCGTTACGCGCGCGCAACATAGCAAGTGCGCGGTGAGAAGGGACCTTTTTAAGAGGTTCTTGATGGTCAAAGTAGTCGCGGTATTTACTACCGGCTTGCTCTTGGCCGTCAATAAGTGTGCTTTGTATAGCGCCGTGTTGGCTAATATGGCTTCTAAATTTAGCCAATAACTTGGCATCTTCTGCAAAGCGTTCCATTAAAATAAATTTAGCGCCATCAAGGGCTGCTTTGGTATCAGCAATGCCTTTGTCGGCATTTATAAACTGCTGCGCTTGTTGCTCTGGCTCTAAGTTTGCGTCGTTAAATAGCGCATCGGCAAGTGGCTCAAGGCCTGCTTCAATGGCTATTTGTCCTTTGGTACGACGCTTAGCTTTATAAGGAAGGTATAAATCTTCAAGCTCAGTTTTACTTTGTGCGCTGGTAATATCGGCACTCAGTGCTGGCGTTAATTTATTTTGCGATTCGATGGTTGATAAAATAAAGCTGCGGCGCTCTTCAAGCTCGCGCAAGTACGACAAACGTTGCTCTAAAAGGCGTAATTGCGTGTCGTCTAATCCACCGGTAATTTCTTTACGGTAACGCGCAATAAAAGGAACCGTTGCGCCTTCATCAAGTAATTTTGTAGCAGCAACAACTTGTTGCTGTTGTGCATTTAGCTCAGTGGCTAAACGTGCAGAGATATCGCTCATGCATAAACCTTTTAATACAAAAAATAAAACCAGAAAATCCCTCTGGTACTGTTATACCCAGCTTATTAAAGTTGCTATTTAATGAGTTTGGTAGGTATTTATTAGTTGAATAATATCACAGCAGGTTGTAATAAAAAGCTCTTAAAGCAAGCAATTTTGCTTGCTTTAAGATGGCTGGCTTGGCTGAGCTTACAAAGCGTAAAAGCGCGCTTTAGTGAGGGTGCTCTACGCTTTCTAAAACATCACTAAACGTGTGAGCAATAGGGGTAATATGCACTGGAATGTGTAACGTTTTAGCTATTTGACGCGCCGAGATTAACCCGCATATTTCGTTATTAGTGGTTGTTGCTAATAAAAACATGCTGCCTTGATGCTCCATTGTTTGTAGTGCATCGCCAATACTTGCATAGCTTAGGCTTTGCATACTTACGCCATTAAGTTGGCTAATAGGTGTCATAATGTAGCGTAAGCTCACTTCATTGCGGCTGGTATTTAAACGCTGTGCAATGGCCGTAATTTTAGCGCTTTGTAGGTCAGCACTTGAAACAATACCAATTAATTTTTGCGCATCATCAGTCACTAATACATAGTCAGAGTGCTCAGCTAGTACTTGTTTAAGCGCCTCGCTAATAGGAGTGTCGTATTGAGCCCGAATTGGCGTTTTTTGGGTAAAGTTATTGATTACAGTTAAAGCCGGAGATGTTAAATCAATAGTGGCTTGCTGATCTTCAAACGTGCTTGCAATAACGCCATGAGAAATATTTTGGGTACGTAATTCTTTAAAGTTAGACATAGTAGTCACCTTATTAGTTATAAAATTTAATCAAAAAGTAAAATTGTGAATTAAATTAAATAGCTAGGTGGACCACGTTGATATGCCGTACTAAAAGGACGGCTTAGGTTTGTACTTTGGTAAAAAGATGAAACAGCATTAGGTAGCGGTTGAAACAACCTAATAGCAAATGCATTAACATGAGAATCTAAGTCAATGTCGGGGGTTGCTTGGTCAGGAAATTCACAAGCGATAAAATGATTAGATACACTGGCGTTATCTATACTTACTTCGGTGGTATTGGCATGCAGAGTCAAACTCACACTCATTAAAAGTGCAAACAATACGGCATTACTACATATGCGCTGTACTAAGTTTGACATAGCCACTACCTTAAAAATCAGGTTAAAGATAAACCTGCTAAATCAATATATATCCTAATGAGATATATTACACAATAAAAAATTTACCTGATCTGAATCAAAGTAGTTATTTATTAATAATGTTATGGGGGACTATTTTTGATATTCAATACTATTTACATACCATTCTTTTTTACCTTGCGGTGTAGGTACCTCAAAATCATCGTCTACTTGTTTTTTTATCAGGGCGCGCGCCATAGGTGAGTCAATTGATATGTAGTCTTTACGGTCGTATATTTCATCAGGCCCTACAATTCTAAATTTTTTAACCTCGCCTTGTTCGTTTTCTATTTCTACCCATGCGCCAAAAAATACTTTACCGTCTTGCTGCGGCGAATAATCAATAACTTTTAAATCGGGTAGGCGTTTGCGCAAATACCGAACACGACGATCAATTTGGCGCAGTAAGCGTTTATTATATTGATAGTCTGCATTTTCTGAGCGATCGCCAAGGCTTGCCGCCCAACTCACTATTTTAGTGACTTCAGGGCGTTTAACGTTCCATAAATGGTCGTGCTCTTGCTGTAATTGTAAGTAACCTTCGCGGGTTATTAAATTTGTTTTCATGGGCTTTTATTCATTAACTCTAATGCTGTGCACGTTATTAAAATTGCTAAAATTTGTCGAGTGTAAACTTTAGGGCGTGTTGTTCTTTGATGGTCGAATTTGCAGCAGTATGTTTGGTTTTTAGGCAAGGCAGAGCCTATGAAGTGTGGTTATTCCCCATAAATAGTTGATAACGCAGCATAAATGCCAAACATGCGCTGCCCTTCGGGTTCTGCCTAGGGGCGATAAACTCTTTGTTACTCGGTTTTTACTTAGCCCACTAGGTTACAAAGCTCGCGCCGCAATTTAATCGCCCCTAGATTGAACAAATTTCAATCCGCAAAGGTCAACACGCCCTAATATTATAACTTTGAAATGTTCAGTAACAATCTAAGCGCGCAATTAGATTTTGATTATTAAGTTTTTCATTTATATTAACTATTAATTGGAAATAAAAATAAGAAACACGCAATGGGACACGAAACCACAAAAGTATTAGTTGTAGATGACGATATGCGCCTGCGCAGCTTACTAGAGCGTTATTTAGTAGAGCAAGGCTTTATTGTTAGAACCGCCGCAAACTCAGAGCAAATGGATAGACTCATTGAGCGAGAAAACTTTCACTTAATGGTGCTTGATTTAATGCTACCAGGCGAAGATGGTTTATCTATTTGCCGCCGGCTACGCCAAAAAGAAAACGAAATCCCTATTGTGATGCTGACAGCAAAAGGCGATGAGGTCGACCGTATTATAGGCCTTGAACTAGGCGCAGACGACTACATCCCGAAACCGTTTAACCCGCGCGAATTACTGGCTCGCATAAAAGCTATTTTACGCCGCCGCGCCAAAGAAGTACCGGGCGCACCCGCAGCAGAAGAAAACTTAATAGCCTTTGGTCAATTTACGCTTAATTTAGCCACGCGCGAAATGAGTGAGGGCGATAAAACCATTTCACTCACCAGCGGTGAATTTGCCGTACTTAAAGCGCTTGTATCGCACCCGCGCGAGCCACTGAGCCGCGATAAACTAATGAACCTAGCCCGTGGGCGAGATTACAGTGCGCTTGAGCGCAGTATTGATGTGCAAGTATCGCGACTGCGCCGCATGATAGAAGTAGATGCCGCCAACCCGCGCTATATTCAAACTGTATGGGGTTTGGGTTATGTGTTTGTTCCTGACGGTGATAAGTAGTTTATATGGGATTTTTTCCGCGTAGTGCGTTTGGCCAAACTGTATTTTTAGTGGCCGCTTTACTGCTAATTAACCAAATAGTGTCGTATGTAACGGTGAGCTTTTACGTTGTAAAACCAACCATAGAGCAAGTAAATTTAATGCTCGCTAAGCAAATTAAAACGGTATTTATAGACTGGGAAGACGGCGTAGAAATCAACGACGAAGTGTCTGAAAAGTTTTTTGAAATTACAGGTATAGAAGTGATGACGCAGCGCGAGGCAATGCGCCAAGGGCTGGGTCAAACCCGAGAATACTCGATGCTGTCGCGTAGTATGTCTGAGCAATTAAATGGTTCTGCTCGGGTGCGTATTAGTCAAACCGACCCGCTGATTTATTGGGTAGAAGCGCCGCAAGCACCCGGTTATTGGGTAAAAGTACCGCTTAGCGGGTATCAAGAAAACAACCTTGAATTTTTAACGTTTTACTTATCAAGTATTGGTTTTTTAAGTGTGTTAGGCGGCTGGCTATTTGCTCGGCACTTAAACCGCCCATTAAAGGCGTTGCAGCAAGCAGCCGTGAAAGTGGGTAAGGGCGATTTTAGTAGCAAGCTTGAAGAAGAAGGCTCCAGTGAAGTTATAGAAGTTACCCGTGCATTTAACCAAATGTCGCGGGGTATTGCCGCTCTTGAAAACGATCGCCGTTTACTCATGGCTGGTGTTTCTCACGATTTACGCACTCCGCTTACTCGTATCCGCCTTGCCACCGAAATGATGAACGATGAAGATGACTACCTTCGCGAAGGCATTATTTACGATATTGAAGATATGAATGGCATTATCGATCAATTTATTGAGTATTTACGCCACCACAAAACAGATGAGCTTGCTTGCGAAGATATAAACGCGCTAGTGACTGAAGTGGTTAATTGTGAGCTTAAACAGCAACGCGTTATTACCTTTAAAGGCAACCCCAGCGTGGGGCTTGTTCCGTTAAGTAGTGTGGCTATTAAGCGTGTAATTACTAACATGATTGAAAACGCGCTGCGTTATTCAGATGGCGATATAGAAGTATTAAGCTACTTTAATTCAAACAAAAAATACGTTGTGATAGCGGTAAACGATAGCGGCCCCGGTATACCAGAAAGCGAACTAGAATCGGTGTTTGAGCCTTTTAAACAAGGTGACACTGCGCGTGGTAGTGAGGGGAGTGGTTTAGGCCTTGCCATTATTAAGCGTATTATTGATATGCACGATGGTAAAGTTAAGCTAAAAAACCGCCCAGAAGGCGGCCTAAGTGCACAAATTTATTTACCTATAAAAATACAAAACTCTGCACAGTAAGCTGTGCAGAGTTGGCTATTTCCATAACGTTAATAGTATTAAAACTTAAAGTGCTTTAAAGCGGATTGCTGTACCACCACTTGTTGCTAGTTTTAAAGTTAGCTTATCGTTTGCGCTAACTACGCGCTTTTCGATATCTAAATCGTACGGATTGTTTTTCCATTCAGCGCTTTTACCGTCTTGGTATATGTGCGCTTCAAACTTTTTACCCTTTTCTAAAAAGTCGAGTTTTACCTCAATAGTTCGGGCTTTCTCGTCGGTTACGGCGCCTAAGTACCAATCGTTTCCTGAGTATTTATCGCGTTTGCGCTCTTTACGGGCAAAAACAATAAAGTCGCCCACTTCGCCATCAAGCGCAATACTTTGCTGCCAATCGGTTGGTACGTCTTGAATAAATTGAAATGCATCAGGCTTGGCTAAATAGTTTTTAGGTAAGTCGGCGGCCATTTGAATCGGGCTATACAGCACAACATAAAGTGCAAGCTGCTTGGCAAGCGTTGTTTGTGGGCGGTTTGTATCATCGCCTAAGCCATTAAAGCCCATATCAAAAATACCAGGGGTAAAGTCCATAGGCCCTGCCAGCATTCGGGTAAACGCCAGCATAGGAATGTGCTCTGGTGGGTTGGGCGGCGTGCCCCATGCATTAAACTCTTGGCCGCGTGCCCCTTCGCGGGCAATCCAATTTGGGTAGGTACGACGCAGGCCGGTGTCTTTTATTGGCTCGTGGGTGTTAATACTAATTTTATGTTTAGCAGCCAGCTTTACGTTGTAAAGGTACTCGTTAACCATAAATTGGCCGTCGTGCCACTCATGACGGGCAATGCCGTTTTCGTCTATGCGTTTTATGTTACCGCCATCCGCTACATAGCCCGTTTTAACTTGGCTTACGTTTGATTTTTCGTAAAGGGCAAAGGCATCCTCCATTTGGTCGCGATAGTTACTTACATTACCCGATGTTTCGTGGTGGCCAATTAACTGCACGCCTTTTTGTTTGCCGTATTGAGTAAGGGCCGCTATATCAAAGTCGTCGTAGGGTTGTGTAAAACTAAATACATCGCCATTAAAAAACCAGTCACCATCCCAGCCTATGTTCCAGCCTTCTACTAGTACGCCATCAAAGCCATATTCTGCGGCAAAGTCCATGTAGTACTTAGTGGTTTGTGTAGTGGCGCCGTGTTTTTCGCCGCTGCCCCAGGTTTGCGTGTTTATATGCATGCCCCACCAAATACCCACGTATTTGCCAGGTTTTACCCACGACACATCGCCTAGTTTATTAGGCTCGTTTAAATTTAATATTATGTCTGAATTGACTAAGCCTACCGCGCTGTCGGCAATTTGAATGGTGCGCCAAGGGGTATTAAATGCACCTTGTTTTTTAACGGCAATGCCGTCTGACCACGGTGTTAAATCGGCATTAAAAGTGCCTGGGCGGCGTTGATTAAGCACCATGCCTGCGTAATCAACTAAGGCTGCTTCATGAATGCTTATATGGGTACCGTCATTGGTTTTTAAGGTAAACGGCGTGTGTGCAAGGGGGACGTCATTTAATGCGGTGGTGTTGTAAACGTATTCGTATCGGTTCCAGCCGCGAGCGGGGATCCACCAGGCGGTGGCATTGTTGTTATTGTTAATGGCAAATTCGGTGAGCTCTTTGGTAATGTGTGTTTGCTCAAAGCCTGCTTGTTTTGGTACTTCGTATCTAAACCCAACGCCACTATCAAAAGCTCTAAAGCGCACTGTATAGGTTGCACCATTAGGCTCGTTTTTTGTAAATGTAACCGCAACTTCGTTGTGTTTATCAGTAACCGTTTGTCGCTCGCCCCAAGGCTGTTGCCACTGGGTATTTACGCTTTGCTGCTTAACATGGGTAATTTTAAAACCATCGCTAAATGCGGCTTGGGTTTTAAATTCAAAACCCAGGCGCGATGCGTTTATAGCTGGTTTGTTTTTAAAGCTAATAGCGTAGCTGGGTGTGCTATTTTCATCTGAAATAGTCACTTTTATTTGTGAGTTTGGTGATTCAACTACAGCGGTTTGTGCAAAGCTATTGCCAGCAAACGCCAGTAGTAAAAGTGCGGATGTTCTCATTGTGTGTCCTTTGATGAGTCGGTGGTGACCTTTAAGGATAATGGCAGTGAGTTGTTAATACGACTGTCTACATACGTATTCAATGTTTTAAAAAATAGAAAGAATTTAACGGTTTAATCGGTCTATAATGTAAACAAATTGATAATAGCGATTAGCCCCATGATAAAACCCTTACTAAGTGTGTTACTGCTATGTATGAGTACTTGCGCAGCAGCAACAACAATAACTATAAAAAATGCCAATAATCAGCCTTTAGCAAATGCGGTAGTGTGGCTAAGCGGGGCATCAATTCAGGCCGGCAATCAAGCAAGTAAAACCTACGCAATGAGCCAACAAAACCGCGAGTTTACGCCGCGTACGTTAGTTGTTCCGCAAAATGCAAAGGTAGAGTTTCCTAATGCCGACTCTATCATGCACCACGTTTATTCGTTTTCTAAAGCTAAAACCTTTGAGTTGAAACTTTACAAAGAGCAACCTAAAGCCCCCATAACGTTTGATCAAACTGGGGTGGTTGAGCTTGGCTGTAATATTCATGACTGGATGCTGGGCTATATTGTGGTGGTTGATAGCACCGTTTTTGCAATTACCGACGACAACGGTATGGTTAATTTAACTGCCCCTAATGGGCAATACAGCATGAGTGTATGGCATTCTGGCTTTAGCGATATAAGCAACGTAGAAACCCACAGCGTTAATGTAAGCGAGTCACCTTTACACTACACCGTAAAGCAGGCCATAGCCGAGCAAATAGACTTTGCTACGGATGAATTTGATGACTATTAAGCGCAAAAATACAGTATTACTTGGCTTAGTTTTTATGAGCCTACCGGCTTTTTCGCAGGTTAAAGGGCTTATTCAGGTACGTGCGGTTGCAAGCGACGACACACAAAGCTTTCAAGATGGCGGTATTGGTTTATATCGCCATGGAGATAGCAGTGATAGCATTTTGTTATCGCAAGGAATTATAGACTTTAAGGCCGATTTAAGTAGTGCGTGGAGCGCACATGCCGTTGTTAATGCTAATCAAGAGCCGAAAACCACATTAGGTTTAAGCCAAGCGTATTTACAGTATCAGCCGTTAGTAAACAGCCGTTATAAATGGCATGTAAAGCTTGGTGGGTTTTACCCTAGTATGTCGCTAGAAAACCCCGATATAGGCTGGACCTCGCCTTACAATTATACTAATTCGGCCATAAACAGTTGGCTTGGCGAAGAGCTTCGCACCATAGGTGGTGAGCTTAGCATTAAGCGCCCAGGTAAACGTTTTAATTCTAAGCATAGCTTTAGTGTGAGCGCTGCTATTTATAAAGGGAACGACCCAACAGGGACGTTGCTATCTTGGCGCGGCTTTGCGCTGCACGACAGGCAAACAACATTTAACGAAAGTGTACAATTTGCACCTATTGCGGCATTAAATAGTGACGAATTACGTTGGCAAGCTAACCAAGTGCTGCCTTTTGAAGAAGTAGATGGCCGCTTTGGCTACTATGCCGGTGTGCATTGGGATTATTTAAAACGCTCGCAGTTTAGGTTTTATTATTACGATAATAACGCCGATCCCAGCATTTTTAATCGCACAACAGGGCAGTATGCTTGGCATACTCGCTTTAGCAGCTTAGCGTGGTTATATAAATTTACAGGTAAAACCCGTTTGATTGCCCAGCTACTCGATGGTAAAACCGAAATGGGGGCTAATAAGCTTATTTATAACCGTTTTTATAGCCATTATTTAATGCTCAGCCATAAAGCGGGTAAGCATAGGTTATCGCTTAGGTATGATTATTTTAAAGTAGATGACGATGACACCACCGCGTTTGACCCTAACGCCAGCCACGGCGAAGGCTTAACAGCTACGTGGCGTTACCAATTAACCGATACGCTACAAATAGGTGTTGAAGGCTCGGCGCTGCATAGCTTTGTACAAAATAGGCCGGGTAGTGGGTTTGCTCAGCGAATATCGCAGCAGCAAATTATGCTCAACGCTCAATGGCGCTTTTAAAGTACAAAAAAGGGAGCTTTTAAAGCTCCCTTTTAGTTTCAAAAAAAGTGTGAATTATTTTTTATCAAATGCGCGTTTCATAAAGTTCGGTGTAGCAAGTGCGCCGTGATGAATACCGCTGTTGTAGTATTCGCTTTGTTGTGCAACTTGCTCGGCATCGGCTTCTCTAAAGCCATTAAATGCTTGTGATTTACGAGCAAGCGTTACTGACCATAAACCGCTTGGGTAAATTGGCTGTGGAAATGGCAGTGTTTGCAAGTCGTTAAAGCCCACACTTAGCATGGCCTCGCGCATTTCTACTAGCAGTGGCATATGCATTAATGGCGATTCGCTTTGCTGCACTAAAATACCACCAGGGCGTAATGCATTTAAGCAGCTAGTGTAAAACGCGTGGTTAAATAATCCCTCGCCTGGGCCTACTGGGTCTGTACCATCAACAATAACAACATCAATAGACTCGCCCGCAGCGTCACGCATGTATTTTATACCATCATCAAACATAACAGTTGCGCGTGCATCGTTGTTAGACTCACAAAGCTCTGGGAAGTATTTTAACGACATTTGCGTGACTACTTCGTCTATATCTATTTGCGTTACGGTTTCTACACCTGGGTGTTTTAAAACTTCACGTAATGTACCGCAATCGCCGCCGCCAATAATTACCACGTTTTTAGGATTTGGGTGCGCTAAAAGTGCAGGGTGGCTAATCATCTCATGGTAAAAAAAGTTTTCGCGGGTAGTTACCATAGTACAGCCATCGATGATCATTAAATTACCAAAGTCTGTGGTTTCGAACATTTCTACCTTTTGAAAAGGAGACTGTTTTTCATCCAACTTTTTGTTAATACGTAATGAAAATGCGCTGCCATCGCGGTCGCTAATTTCTGTAAACCACTTACTTTGATCTAAATTTGCCATAGTTGCTTTTACACTTTTTAAGTTGAGTATGAAAAAGGGGCAATTCTGCCAGTGCTTCGCGTTTTGCTCAATGAAATTTTAACTGCTTTGCCAATAAAGTTAGCCAGTATCGAGTTAAAGTTCAATTTTTGTTAGCGTAGGGGGTAGTGACGTATTAAAATGCGCCTTTATAGCTAATTGATTAAAGAAGAGTTGCCATGACTTGGGGTTTAGAAACAGCACGCGCTACATATAATGTTGCTCATTGGAGCGATGGCTATTTTGATATTAACGCACAAGGCGAGCTGGTTGCCTACCCAGATGGTGACCAATCTAAAAATGCGATTTCTTTAACGCAGCTCACAGAGCAATTTAAGCAGCAAGGTTTAACATTGCCGGTGTTGGTGCGCTTTACCGATATTTTAAAAAATAGAGTAGATACACTCACTCATGCATTTACCTTAGCGCGCAGCAGCCGCGAGTACCAAGGCAAGTACACGTGTGTATACCCTATAAAAGTAAATCAGCAACGCTCGGTGGTCAGTAAACTATTGGCGCACCCAAGTGGTTTAGTTGGCCTAGAGGCCGGTTCAAAGCCTGAGCTTATGGCAATTTTAGGGGTAGCCGATAAACCCATTACTATTGTGTGCAATGGCTATAAAGACAGTGAATTTTTACGTTTAGCCTGTATTGGTCAAGCCATGGGACACAGCGTTAAAATAGTCGTCGAAAAACTCTCAGAGCTGACAACCTTACTTGAAGAAATAGATAACCTAGGCATAGAGCCTGCCATTGGTATACGTATTCGCTTAAACTCAGTAGGCAAAGGTAAGTGGCAAAATACCGGGGGCGAAAAAGGCAAATTTGGCTTAACCGCAGGCCAAGTGCTTAGTGCTGTTGAGGTGCTTAAAAAGCATAATAAATTACATTTAATGCAAATGGTGCATTTTCATATTGGCTCTCAAATTGCCAACATACGCGATATACACCGCGCCCTGCGAGAATGCGCGCGCCACTTTGCTGAACTTACCCAGCTAGGAGTGCCGCTTAATACCGTTGATGTAGGCGGTGGCTTAGGGGTTGACTACGAAGGCTCAGGCTCACGCAGTGCTTGCTCGATGAACTATACCGTTGAAGAATACGCACGTAATGTGGTTAATGCTTTTGCTGAGGTGTGCGACCAACATCAACTTACGCACCCAGCCATTATCACCGAATCAGGGCGTGCTTTAACAGCGCACCACGCGGTGTTAATTACCGATGTGATAGACGTAGAAAAAGCGCCAAATCATCCAAATCCAGAACCGCCACTTAAAAACAGTGCGTTAGTGCTTGATGAAATGTGGCAGTGTTTACAGCGTTTAAACCCGCGTATGGCGCTAGAGATTTACCACGATGCGATGCACTTATTTAGCGAAGCGCACGACCAATACGTGCATGGGTTAGTAAGCATGCTAGAGTGGGCGAAAATAGAGCAATTATACTTTACTATTTTGCACCGAGTACGCGCATCACTTAGCAATAACGCGCGTGCGCACCGTGAGGTACTTGACGATTTACACGAAAAGCTAGCCGATAAGCTATTTGTTAACTTTTCACTGTTTCAGTCGTTACCTGATGTATGGGGCATTGAGCAGTTGTTTCCGGTTATGCCAATCGAGAATTTAGATAAACCGCTTACCCAGCGCGCTATTATTCAAGATATTACCTGTGACTCAGATGGGCAAATTCGTGAGTACGTAGAAGGCGCGGGCATAGAAACCAGTTTACCTATACCTGAGTACCAGCATGGCGAGCAATACCATATAGCCATGTTTATGGTAGGGGCTTACCAAGAAATTTTAGGTGATTTACATAACTTATTTGGCGACACCGACTCAGTGCATGTAGAGCTTAATGACGACGGTTATGTATTAACCAATGCCATTAAAGGTGATAGCGTTAAGGATGTATTAAAGTTTGTTGACTATGATAGCGCCATTTTGGCACAAAACTTTGAATTATTGGTCAACAAGCTAGCAGTGTCTGAGCAGTGTAAAGCAGGGTATTTAGCCGAGCTTAATGCCGGGCTTGAAGGTTATACTTACTTCGAAGATTAACCGTACACTCTCAGAATTAAAAGCGTCGCTGTTTGGCGCGCATTGTTTAAAGGAAAGTAAATAAATGTCAGTAATCCGCAGTGTATTAAGTATTATGCTTTATACAATAAACACACTTATTTGGTTTGTGCCTATTTTTGTTTGTGGGCTATTAAAATTAATCCCTATCAAGCCTATGCAAAAGCTTTTAAGCTGGGTTGCTAAACAGTGTGCCACTATTTGGGTGTCGGTTAATAGCATTAACCAACGCTTATTCACGCCAACAAAAATAAACGTTACCGGCCTTGAAGAAACCAAATTAAAAGACTGGTACTTAGTAATTGCTAATCATCAAAGCTGGGTAGATATATTAGTACTGCAACGTGTATTTAATCGTAAAATACCTTTTTTAAATTTCTTTTTGAAAAAAGAGCTAATTTACGTGCCAATTTTAGGTCTGTGCTGGTGGGCGCTCGACTTTCCGTTTATGACCCGCACCAGCAAAGCGCAGCTAAAAAAGAACCCAAAGCTACGTGGTAAAGACATAGAAACAACCCGCAAAGCCTGTGAAAAATTTAAAGAAATGCCAGTAAGCATTGTTAATTTTGTAGAAGGTACACGTTTTACAACACAAAAACATGCTCGCCAAAATAGCCCTTTTCCGCATTTATTAAAGCCAAAAGCAGGCGGGATCGCATTTGTAATGCAAGCCATGGGTGAGCAAATCTCTAAAGTGGTTAATGTGACCATTCATTACCCCGATGGCATCCCTACGTTCATGGACTTTGCCGGCGGCAAAGTGAAGCAAATTAATGTGCATGTAGATATTCGCCCAGTAAGCGAGGAGTTGATTGGTGATTACACTGGCGACTCTGAGTTTAGAGTCGGCTTTCAAAGTGAATTAAACCGTTTATGGGAAGAAAAAGAGCACACGCTTTTGCAGCTCGAACAAAACCATAAATAATAAGTTAATAAAAAATGGGCTTACAATTATGCTAAAAAAGTGGTTACCAAATTGGCTCAGCGGCTTAATTGTAGGCTGCGTGATTTTTTCAAATGTAATCATTTTTGGCACCTTAGTATTACTGCTAGGGTTAATAAAGCTTGTCCTGCCTTTTTCTATAATTAACACCATACTGCATAGCGTGTACCGAGGCTGGTGTAATGGCAATCGGTTTGGCTTGTGGCTGGGTTGTGCCAACATAAAAGTAAACATAAACGGCGATGTAAATTCAAAAAGTTGGTACTTACTAATTTGTAACCACATGAGCTGGTTAGATATTGTGGTACTTAGCTCAATTAATGTATTACCAGCACCAAAGTTTTTTTTAAAAGACGAATTAAAGTATGTGCCATTTATTGGCTCTGGTGCATGGGCTATGGGCATGCCTTTTATGAAGCGCGTAACTAAAGCGCAGCTTGCTAAAAACCCCAAGCTTAAAGGGCTAGATGTTGAGCGTACCAAGCAAAGCTGTCGTAATTTTAGGAATAATCCCACCACCATAATTAATTTTGTTGAAGGCACCCGCTACACGCACGCAAAGCATGCAAGCCAGCAAAGCCCGTTTAAACATTTACTCAAGCCCAAAGCGGGTGGCATTGCCTTTGCACTTGAGGTACTTGGCGAGCAATTTGACGCCATGCTAAATACCAGTGTGGTGTACAGCGGCAGCACAAGCCATGTTTGTCGTAATATTTTAAAGGGCGAGCTTGATTCAATTTATGTTTCTATTGACGTGGTTGCTATAAACCAGCAAATGTTAGGTAGTTACCAACACGACAAAGCATTTAGAAGCCACTTTCAAAAGTACGTTAATGAGCTATGGGTTGCTAAAGACGCGCAACTTGCCAGCATTTATGCCCAACACGATTTACCTGAGCCACCCATTTGTAAGGAAATAGAAACACTATGACCAATACCCACCTGCAGGAGCTAATCGCTCCTTGGTTTGAAAAAGTACCCGACGCAGATTTTTTAAGTGCAATTACTGCAGCCTCTATTGGTGTGTTTTCGTTGTTAGTAGTGTATTTATTTACACGCCGATTAATGCTGCCAGGCATTCAAAAAGTGGTGACTAAGTTATCTCCAGAGCGCATAGGGTTACTTTCTCCGTTGCTCACAAAACTTAATAAGCGCATAGCCGGTATGTTATGTAGCGTGCTTTTTTTAGCAACCTTCGACAGCGTTTACCCTGTTAATGAGCTTAGTGCCGAAATACTAAAAACCATTGGCCAAGGTATATTAATTATTCATGTAGGCTTTATTTTTAGCAGCATTGTAAGCATTGCCGGCGCTATTTATAACCAGCTAGATTTTGCCCGCGAAGTGCCAATTCAGGGCTTATTACAAGTTGTTAAGCTGATCACCTTTATTGTGTGTGCAATTTTAATAGTCAGCATTGTGCTTGAAAAATCGCCTACCTATATTTTGTCGGGTTTTGGTGCGATAGCCGCTGTTACTTTATTGGTTTTTAAAGACACTATTTTAGGCTTTGTAGCCAGTATTCAAATTGCGGCAAACCGATTAGTTACTTACGGCGATTGGATTCAAGTAGAAAACTACGGCGCCGACGGTGAAGTAATAGACTTAGGGCTAAACACCGTAAAAGTGCGTAACTGGGATAACACCATTACGACTATTCCTACTTATATGCTGGTAGCAGGGTCGTTCAAAAACTGGCGAGGAATGCAAGAGTCTGGCGGCCGACGTATTAAGCGCTCGCTTAATATTGATATGCACAGCATATGCTTAGTAAGTGACGAATTTAGAAAACAAATAGATGCAGCTATACCACTGCATGAATATATACGTGTTGCCTCGCTGCCTGATCCGGTCTCTAACTTAGGCTTGTTTCGCCGCTACGCCGAGGGCTATTTAAAGCAGCATAACAGAATAAATACCTCACTGACGCTTATGGTACGTGAGCTACAACCAATGAACCACGGCTTACCGATTGAGTTTTATTGCTTTAGTGAAGACAAACGCTGGATATCTTACGAGCATTTACAAGCCGAAATTATGGATCACTTATTGGCAGTGTTGCCAGTATTTGGTCTTAGAGCGTATCAAAGTGTTAGCGGGCAATTAAGCCCGCCTAATGCACAGCAAACCGATAAGCCGACCTTTAAAGTAATGGCAAATAGTGCTGAACAAGGCCCACACTAATAAATAAAGCTAATAGCCACCAAATAGGTGGCTTTTTCATTCTTAGCCATGCAAAAGCGGCAATAACCAGTGCAACCTGCCATAGGTTGTGAACGGCCGATGTCCAAATAGGTGAGTACAAAGCCGCCGCTAAAAAGCCAACTACGGCAGCGTTAAGCGCCGCAATAGAGCTTGCAAAGCGAGGTTTACTTGCCAGGTTTAACCAGCTTTTTTGAAACGCCAGCATTAATAAAAAACCCGGTGTAAAAATAAGTAGGGTTGCAGCTATGGCCCCTATTAAGGGTTGCTCTGAAGTGAGTTGCGCGCCTAAGTAAGTGGCTATTGTAAACATGGGGCCAGGGATAGCTTGAGCACTGGCATACGCACTTAAAAATTGATCGTTACTTAGCGCCGGTACGCCAGCTTGCAATACAGGCAATACCACGTGCCCGCCCCCAAATACCATAGCGCCCGCTTGGTAAAAAGGAGCAAACAAAGCAAGGTCATCACCTAAAGGTATAAAGCTAATAGCGAGTAGTAATACAAATAAGCCTAAAGGGAGCCACCTAAACGCGCTTTTAGTATCTGCTTTAGGCTCTGTATGGGTGTTGAGTTGTAACAGAGGCCAAATTGCGCCTATAGCAGCGGCACTCACTAAAATAGCTATTTGCGTGCCAAGTAAAGGAAATAGTAATAAAGCCAAGGTACTCATTACTGCGATAAGCTTGAGCGCAGCGCTGGTACAAAAGCTTTTTGCCATAGTGAGTGTTGCATCGGCCACAATAACAACCGCAAACAGTTTTAAGCCCGCAATAATAGCAAAGTAAACAGCATCAAACTGATGCGCGCTTACCGCTAGTAACAACATGATTAAAAAAGACGGTAAGGTAAAAGCGATAAATGCGGTAATGCCACCAATAACCCCCGCCCTCTCCACACCAATTGCAAAGCCCACTTGGCTTGAACCAGGCCCGGGCAGCGCTTGGCTTAAACTAATAAGCTGCGCGTAGCGGGTATCGCTTAACCAGTTTAATGTGTCTACAAAGTGGCGTTTAAAATAGCCTAAATGGGCAGCAGGGCCACCAAAACTCATGCAGCCAAGTAAAAAAAACTGTCTAAAAATAGCGACTAACATTGAGCTTATATCCTTTTTTAAAGTTCATTAAATTTTCACAAAGGAGTATGACACTTTTATTAAATGCATACATTAATTCGTAATCTACAAATAATACCAACCCACTTAATTAAGAGGATTGGTATAAAGCGAACTGCTTTTAACATGCTCTTCATAGTTTGTTCATACATGTATTTGCATACTCGCTTTATAATTCTTAATGAATAGGACATCACATGACTTTAACTAAATCACTTTTAAGCGTAACCGTAGTAGCTGTATTACTAAGTGGTTGCGAAATGAACAACACAGGCAAAGGCGCCGCAATTGGCGCAGCCGCAGGTGGCGTATTAGGTAAAGCAACGGGTAATCATAAAGACAAGCGCATCTTTATTGGTGCTGCTATTGGCGCACTAGCCGGTGCTGCTGTAGGTGATTACATGGATAAGCAAGAAGAAGCGTTTCGTGATGAACTAGCAGGCTCAGGGGTTGAAGTTGTACGTGAGGGCGATAACTTACGTTTAGTTATGCCATCTAATATTACCTTTGCGACAGACCAATCTTATATTTCATCAGGTTTTAACGATACCCTAAACGCCATTGCTAAAGTAATGAACAAATACGAAAAAACCTACCTAAGTGTGGAAGGCCACACAGATAGCACAGGTAAAGACAGCTACAATATGAACCTATCGCGCGAGCGTGCGCAAAGCGTTAAAAACTACTTAGTGAACCAGCAAATTATGGCTGCACGTATTAGCACTACAGGCTACGGCGAAACCCGCCCAATAGCCACTAACGATAGCGCTAATGGCCGAGCTCAAAACCGCCGTGTAGAAATTCAAATAGTGCCAAACACAGAAGGTTAGTTTTTGTTGAACTGCAATTCACAAAGACGCTGATACAAAGGGGAGCTTGCTAGCAATTGCTGGTGGCTCCCAGTTGCTTTTATTTCCCCATTTTCCATTACTACAATCACATCGGCATGTTTAACCGTTGCCAGCCTATGGGCAATAATCAACGTTGTTCTATTTTGCATTAAATGCTCAAGCGCGGCTTGTACGTGGTGCTCACTTTGCGCATCGAGTGCACTGGTTGCCTCATCTAAAAGCAGTATTTCTGGGTCTTTTAAAATAGCGCGTGCCAATACAATACGCTGCTTTTGTCCACCCGATAGCCTTACGCCTTGCTCACCTAAAAAGCTGTTATAACCTTGTGGTAATTGCTTAATAAATTCATCGGCATGAGCATGCTTTGCGGCCGCATATACTTGCTCGTCAGTGGCGTTTGGGTTGCCGTAACGAATGTTATGCATTACATCTGAGCTAAATAAAATAGGGTTTTGTGCCACCATGCCCATTTTGTTCCTCAGGGTGGTAAGCGATATGTCTTTAATATTTACATCATGAAACTTAATCGCGCCGTGAGCAGGGTCGTAAAAGCGCTGTAGTAATTCAAATAACGTCGTTTTACCTGCGCCAGAGGGGCCTACAATAGCCACTGTTTTACCTTGCTCTATAGTTAAGCTTATTTTGTTAAGGGCGCTTACATCGGGGCGAGATGGGTAGTTAAAGCTAATATTTTCAAGTTCGATAGCGGGGCTGTCAGCCTTTATTAATAGCTTTTTGTCTTGTGGAGTGGCAGGGTTTTCTATTTCACTTTTAACGGCCAGTAATTCAAGTAGGCGCGCTGCCGCCCCAGCAGCTCGTTGTAGCTCGCCGTAAACCTCGGCTACGGTAGCCACCGACATGGCCACCATAATGGCGTAAAACACAAATGCACCTAGCTCACCGCCAGTTATAGTACCTGCCAGTACGTCACTACCGCCTACCCAGAGCATTACGCTAATCGCACTAAAGGTTAAAAATATTACCGCAGCAATTAAAAAAGAGCGCTGTTTAATACGGCTTTTGGCAACGTTAAAGGCTTTTTCGGTTTCAAGTGCAAAGGCGTGTTGCTCACGCTGTTCGTGGCTATAGCTTTGTACTACTTTAATATTTTGAATGATCTCGCCGGCATAGGTGCTTATATCGGCTATTGCATCTTGGCTAGAACTTGCAAGTTTGCGAACCTTTTTGCCAAATACCATCATCGGCACTAATACTAGCGGCACACACGCAACCACTACGAGCGTAAGCTTTAAGTTAGTCACTAATAGCATTACCAAGCCACCCACTAACATTAATGCGCTGCGCAGCGCCATAGAAAAGGAAGAGCCAATAATCGATTGCAGCAAGGTGGTGTCGGTTGTTAAACGCGACATAAGCTCGCCACTGCGGTTTTCTTCAAAGTAACTTGGGTGCAAGGTAACAATGCGATTAAACACCGCTTTGCGAATATCGTTACTAACTCGTTCGCCAATCCACGACATTAAATAAAAGCGGCTAAAGGTGCCCACGGCCAATAAACTAATTAAACCAATAAGCACTAATACAGCTTGTTGTAGCTGGGCTTGGGAGCCAGCAATAAAGCCATGATCTATGACAAACTTAACCCCTTGCCCTAATGATAAGTTAACACCAGCGGTGACTAAAAGGGCGCCAAGTGCCGCCACTACCATCCATTTATACGGTTTAATAAACGCAAAAATAGGTAATAAACTACTAAAAGCGGCTTTTTCGGGCTTAGGGCTTGTTTTTGACATAGTGGATTCTTTTTAAAGGTTAAGGTATAGATATGGCACTAAGATAATAAAAATCAATACTTTTAAACATTAGCATCAATAAGGAAACGTTATGACTACTGCAACCGTAAGTGGAGAATTTAATGTAAATCTGGCCCCAATAGAAGGCTACGCAAGCGGCCAAAACGGCGTTAATTTAGGGCGTATGTCGATAGATAAAACATTTAAAGGCAGCTTAAATGCCACCAGCCAAGGCGAAATGCTAAGCGCCATGACTCCTACACAAGGCAGTGCCGGTTATGTTGCTATAGAGCAAGTAATAGGCGAGCTTGAAGGTAAAAAAGGCAGCTTTGTATTACAGCATTTTGGTACTATGGATAAAGGCCAAGACAGTCTGATTTTAAATGTAATTCCCGACTCAGGCACTCATGAGCTAGAAGGGTTAACGGGCAGTATGAAAATACGTATTGAGCAAGGGATTCACTACTACGATTTTGAATACACCTTATAATACCAATCCGCAATATTACTTAATCATTTTGCGGGCCTAAACGTGTCGCTACCTGCGTTAAAAAATTCTAATTTAGAACAACTAAATAGCGAATTTTTTGCCTAGCTATCAACACGTTTTTCCGTCCTCAAAAAAGATCACTTAAATAAGCGAATTGGTATAAGATACACAAGGATTAAAATGCAAAAAGTAATCGAATTTAGAAAGACCCGTTTTTTGGGTGGCGTAGATATAGCCGCATTGAATGACCGCATACAGGAATTAAATCAAGATGGCTGGAAAGTAATAAACGCAGTGCCATTGACAGGTTTTTATGGCCAAGTGCACGGTTATACATTACTTATTGAAATTGACGAGCTTTAAATGACATTTACAGTATGGTTAAGCCTAGCGGCTATTTGTATGATGGGGGCAATGTCGCCAGGGCCAAGTTTAGCGGTGGTTTTAAAGCACTCACTTAACGGCAGTATGAAAAACGGAATGCTAGCCGCGCTCAGCCATGGTACCGGTGTTGGGTTATACGCAGGTGCATCGTTATTAGGGCTAGGCGCTTTAATGATGCAGTTTCCGACTGTTTATCAAATACTGGTGTATTTAGGCGCAGCTTATTTGGCGTATTTAGGTGTAAAAATATTGCTAGCAAAATCGAGCAATAACGAACTTGAAGTACAAGAAAGTGAAGTAAGTGCTGGCCAAGCTTTACAAGATGGCTTTGCTATTGCCTTTTTGAACCCTAAGCTCGCTATTTTCTTTTTAGCCTTGTTCTCGCAGTTTATTGACCCTCAGTTACTTACTTTAAGCGTGGGCATAATTATGTGTTTAACCGTGTTTGTAATTGATACCGGCTGGTATTTGCTGGTGGCGTTGCTGACAGAGGTTTCAAAAAATCGCTTTGGCTTTACCAAGCAAAGTCCGTGGCTTGATAAAATACTGGGAGTCGTATTTATTGCCCTTGCGATAAAAGTGGTGCTAAGCCTTTAAATCGCGTTCCCGATGCAGGGGCGCGTGCCTGTATGCCCCTGCAGCCTAACCCTCATGCCCTGCATACGTATTCATCACATTAATTTTACCTTTTGGTTACAATTTGTTGGTTGTGTTTTAAACAACACAGCAACACCTGACAACAATAACTCAAAGGTTCACACACATGGACAAGTTTAAACTAAGTGCACTTATGCTGGCTTTATTTGCCGCTAATAGTGCATTGGCTGCAAACGAAGGCTCAACAAATCAATCACCCAGCACACAAGCTGAAGATTTAGAAATTATTGAAGTGCGAGGCTTTAGCCGCAGTTTAATTCAATCTTTAAATCAAAAGCGTTTTAGCGATACGGTGTCAGAACAAATTTCTGCCGATGATTTAGGGGCACTGCCTGATATTTCAATGGCCGATGCACTTACACGATTACCTGGTATTTCAGCGGTGCGAACGGGTGGGCAAGCGGCGCAAATTAATATACGCGGGCTGTCGGGCGGGTTTGTATTTTCAACACTTAATGGCCGCGAGCAAGTATCTACAAGTGGCAGCCGCAGTATTGAGTTTGACCAATATCCGTCAGAATTAATTAGCTCTGCGGCGGTATACAAATCGCCAAAGGCATCGCTTATTGAAGGTGGCGTGGCCGGTACGGTAGAGCTTGAAACCGCCAGCCCACTTAATAATGATCAAACGCATAAATTTGTAGCTAATGTGCGCGGTATGTATAACGACCGCGCCTCAGAGGTATCGGATGCCACAGAATTTGGCGACCGAATTAGTTTTTCGTATCAAGGCAAATACCTAAACGACACATTAGGCGTAGCGCTGGGCTATGCGCGTTTGTTTCAGCCAAGTGTAGCAACGCAGTTTATTGGCCTTGCGTACAACGACACAAAAGACGTTGATGGCGCAGCTAACGACACCAATGGCCCTTTAGCTAATCCAGAAAACGAATACATTAGCGAAGGCTTTGAGCTACAGCATTTAGGCGGCGAAGAAACCCGTAATGGTTACTTAGCAGCTATAGAGTGGGCGCCGGTAGATAACTTTAAATTAAAAGGTGATGCGTTTTTATCGCGCTTTGATAAAGAGTCATTTGCCCGCGGTCTGAGGGTTAAATTAGGCGGGCCAACAGCTGCATATGCTAACGCTCAGCTTGATGGTAATGCCGTAATAGGCGCAGCGGTTAACCGCACTTCGCAAAGTTATACCCGCGTTGAAATAGTGAACGACGACAACCAAGACTTTGACGAAGTAGACAGCTTTGGCGTGAATGCCGATTGGCAGGTAACCGATAGACTAAACGTAAATGCCGATGTGTCGCTTTCTCGCGCAAAAAGTAATTTTAGAAATGGCTTACTGTGGAGCTTAGTAGCAGAAGATGCCAATGCAGAAACGCCAGTATTTGATAACAACGTAGCAATTAACTATCAATTAAACGGCTTAAACTTACCTGACGTTGGGTTTAATCAGGCAGCCGCCTTTAGTGATATAGACCGTGTAATGGTCAGCAAATATGGTATTTACCCAGATCAAACAGAAGATGAAGTAACTGCATTTAGGCTCGACTTTAAATACGAGCTAGAAAGCGACATATTTAGCTCAGTAGAGTTTGGTGCGCGCTACTCAGATAGAGAGTACAGCCGTAAACGCTCGGTATTTGAGTACGGTAACGACGGGGCGTTTTCAGCAACGCAACCCCCTTTGCGTTTAACCGACGATATGGCGTCAGTGGTTGACTGGCAGGGTGAGTTTAGTTACTTCCCTTCGTATTTAGCCATTGATTTAGACAAAGCACTTAACGCATGGTTTCCAGATGGTACGCCAGAGCCTGTTCAAACATGGGGCAACGCCGATGGCGTAGACGACGCGCAAGGTTACACAACTAACTATTCGTGGTCAGTGCTGCAAAGCGGCTCGGTGTTTGAAGATGTGTTAGCTGCGTACGTTATGATAAACATTAACACGCAAATTGCCGGGCTCGACTTATCGGGCAATGTGGGTGTGCGCCGCGTTGAAACCGATCAATCTGCAACGGTACTAGAGAACGTAGCAGGCGATGCGCGCTTAGGTGCGCAAAATATTGTTGATGAGAACGGCATTGTAAATAATTTATACGCACCTAATGTATTAGGCACTAAATACACCGACTACTTACCATCATTAAATTTAAACCTGCAACTTAACGACAATTCACTTGTACGCTTTGCTGCGGCTAAAGTAATGTCGCGTGCGCCAATTAACCGCTTAGCGGGCGATGCCAGTGCAAATGTGAGTGATGATGGGATTATTAATGGTTCAAGTACTAATAACCCATTTTTAAAACCCTTTTATGCCGACCAATACGACTTATCTTACGAATATTATTTTGAAGAAGGTAACGGCACTATCGCTGCGGCGTTATTTTATAAAAATATAGACTCGTTTGTTGAAACCTTATCAATCGAAAACTTCGACTTTAAAGGCAACGGCTTTAACGTTCCTGATTTTATAGAAGACCCCGTTAGTGGCGAGCAAGTTGCCACAACTAACGGTATTTACACCACGGCAGTTAATAACGGTGAAGGTGGCTACATTAGAGGGCTAGAGCTTGCGTATACGCAAGTGTTTAGCTTTTTACCTTCGCCATTTAATGGCTTAGGCGCTAACGCAAGTTACTCATACACAGAAAGTGAAATTGAATCGATTACCAGTTTAGGGGGCGATACATTAGCGCAATCTTTACCTGGGCTGTCTAATAACGTGCTTAATGCCACAGTGTTTTATGCTTTAGACGATTTTGAAACCCGCCTTAATGTGCGTTACCGCGATGAATTTGTATCGGAGCAGGTTGCCATTAACGAGCAAGTAGTTAATTTTGATGCCGAAACCGTAGTCGACTTTCAAACCTCTTATCGCTTTAGCGACTCGCTAACAATGCTTTTGCAAGTTAATAACTTAACCGATGAACCAACCCAAAGTTACTTTGGCTCAGAGCAACGAACAGGGACGACTCAGTACTTTGGTCGTCAGTTCTACCTTGGTTTTACATACAGTCATTAATTAGCAAACGGAGCGTTTAAAAATGAAAATTATAACTATGCCTAAATATTTGCTAATAACGTTAGCGTTAATGCTATTAGCAGCGTGTGGTGGAACAGATGATGTTGAATCTGGTGAACCATTACTTACCTGTAATGTGCCACAAGTCCCTAATGAAGCGGGGACACAATGTGTCGATCCCGAACCTATATCATGCCCTGCACCGACAGTACCTGATGAAAATAACGAAAGCTGTGTGGTTGGCGCCGACCCAACCCTGCCAGACCCTGTGGTATTTGCAGGGGAAGGAGAGGCGGTTTTATTTTACAACCGCTTAGCCGATGATAACTACGAAGGCTACCGATTACATTCGTGGAATAACGAGGTATGCGATGCTTATGCACCGCCATTTGATACCAGCGATTGGGCTAACGGCCACGAGTACGATGGTATTGACCCTAACTACGGTGCGTATTGGATAATTAATCTTAAAGAGGGTTATAACGAATGTGCCAATTTTATTATTCATATTGGTACAGAAGGGTCAGGTAAAGCGTTTGGTGATGTGGATTTAACTATGCCGCTGATGCAAGACGATGAAACCTTTCAACGTATGAACTTTACCATTCATGGTGAGCCTTCGGTGTTTGAATACCCTATTTTAAGTTTGGGCGAACGCGCAGTTGCTATAACAGGTGCTTCAGCGCATTGGATTGATTTAAATACTATTTTGTATAAACCAAGTAACGAGCTTACAAGCCTAATTAAGTTGCATTCATCAGCTACGGCTCAGCTTGAAGTGGATATTGATACTGGTTTAAACGGCGATACTGTTACGCTGCAATCAAGCAGTTTAACTGATGAGCAAGCGGCAAAAGTACCGCATTTAACCACTTGGAACGCTTACGAAGGAAGTTGGGATACAAACACGGCTAAAGCGCTTATAAAGTCGCAGCTTGTTATTGCCGGTTACGATAGTGAAGGTAAGCTGCTAGAAGCAAGCTATGTGCAAACCGCTAAAGCACTCGATGCCCTTTACACACAAGGCGAAGACGACGCTAACGAAGCTGTACTTGGCGTAACTTATGGCAATAACGCGATTGATGTAACTGTGTGGGCACCCACTGCTAATAACATGGTGCTAAACGTGTTTGATGATGCAAAAACACAAGTGCACTCTATACCAATGACATTAAATACACAGACAGGTATTTGGCAAGCAAGTTTAGATATGCAATACGACCGCCATTACTACCGCTTTAATTTTGATGTTTACCACCCACTGACTCAGCAAATAGAGTCGCTTTGGAGTACAGACCCTTACTCACTCAATGTATCTACCAATGGTTTATACAGCCAGCTGATTAATTTAGCCGATGATGACACTAAACCAGAAGGCTGGGATGAGCGTATCGTGCCTACTATTACTAGCCCAGAAGATGCGGTTATTTATGAAGGCCACGTACGTGATTTTAGTGTGCGTGATCAGTCAGTAAGCGAAGCAAACCGCGGTAAATACCTTGCATTCACTGAACTTGAAAGCGTGCCAATGCAGCACCTTAAGCAATTAGCAGATAAAGGCTTAACACACTTTCATTTACTGCCAGTGACTGATATTGGCACCATTGAAGAGGATGCCTCACAGCGTGTGGAAATTACAGACACCTTAGGTAAATTATGTGAGCGTATTAACGATGAAGCTGATGCATGTAAAATCGAAGATAAAAACAGCACCATTGTCGATATTATGCAAAGTTACCTCCCTGGCTCAGATGATGCACAAGCATTAGCCAGTGCGATGCGTGATTTAGACGGCTTTAACTGGGGTTACGATCCGCATTACTTTATAGCGCCTGAAGGCTCGTATGCCTCAAGCCCAGAGGGCATTGCCCGCGTTAAAGAAACCCGCGCTATGGTGCAATCACTGCAAGAAGTAGGACTTCGTGTTGTACTGGATGTGGTTTATAACCACACAACATCATCGGGTATTTGGGACAAGTCGGTATTTGATAAGCTTGTACCGGGTTATTACCATCGCTATAACGAAGTAAGTGGTGAAATAGAGCGCTCAACATGTTGTGAAAATACAGCTACAGAGCATGTAATGATGGATAAGTTTGTTACTGATTCATTAGTTATTTTAGCGCGTGAATTTGGCTACGACAGTTTTAGATTTGATGTTATGGGGCATATGCCTAAATCATCAATATTAGCTGCGCGTGAAGCCGTGCAAGCAGTTGACCCAGATAACTATTTTTACGGTGAAGGCTGGGATTTTGGTGAAGTAGCTAACAATCGTTTATTTACACAAGCTAAACAGGCTGATATGGCAGGCTCAGAGGTGGGTACATTTAATGACCGTATTCGTGAAGCCGTGCGTGGTGGTGCAATGTTTAGCAATAACCCGACAGATGGCAACCTAGCCGAACAAGACACGTTACGGTTATCGCTGGCGGGCAACTTACAAAATTACATTCTAAAAGACTTTAAAGGTAATTCATCTAAAGGTAATAGCTTTACTTGGAATACTCAGCCAACGGCGTATGCACTAGACCCTGCCGATAGCATTCATTACGTATCAAAACACGATAACGAAACACTGTGGGATCAGTTGCAATACAAACATGCATCAAGCATGAGTATTGAGCAACGTGTGCGCGCGCACAACATGGCATTATCTATTCCACTTATGAGCCAAGGCATTCCTTTTATGCAATTAGGCGCTGATTTACTGCGTTCTAAGTCAATGGATCGTGATAGCTATAATGCCGGTGATTGGTTTAATGCTGTTGATTTAACCAAAGAGAATAATAACTGGAACATTGGTTTACCAAACGCAGAGAAGAACCAAGAAAAATGGTCTGAAATTATGCCTATATCTGCTAATCCAGATGCACAGGCAATGCCGCAAGACATAGCTTATGCAGGCGATGTATTTAACGAGTTTTTACAAATACGTAGCAGCAGCCCACTATTTAGATTAACCACAGAGCAAGATGTCATTGAGCGAGTGGGTTTTCATAACGTAGGTAAAGCGCAGCAACATGGCTTAATTGTAATGAACATTGATGATGGCGAAGGATTAACAGACTTAGACCCAGCATTTGATGCGCTTGTAGTGGTGATTAACGCAACCGAGCAAACCCTTAGCCATACTATTGCCACGGCAGCGGGTTTTGAATTACACGACGTATTAAAAAACAGTGTTGATGCAAGCATGGCCAGCGCCAATTTTGCCCAAGGCGATAACGAAGGCACATTTACTGTACCGCCTTACACACTAGCTGTTTTTACTAAAAACCAAGGTGAGAGCCAAGGTGTTGGTTTAAGTGCAAATGCGACCGTAGGCGCGCCTGATGTAGTACCTTATGGCAGCACCGCTGTGTTTGTGCGCGGAACTTTAAATGACTGGGGCACACGTGATGCATTTGAATATATTGGCGAGGGTGAATACCGTATAGCAATTGCGCTAAGCGCTGGCGACTACGAATTTAAAATTGCCTCAGAAGATTGGTCTACAGTTGATTTTGGTGCGCTTACTGACGCTGATAAAGAGGTAGTTGAAAATCAAAGTGAGCCATTAACGCGCTCAGGTGCAAACATGACCTTTAGCGCTGCTATTGATGCAACCTATGTATTTTCGCTTGATGCTTCAAACCCTGAAAATCCAACGCTTACTTTATACAACGAAGAGCCATTTGTAGGCACTGCCATTTATGTGCGCGGTACGCTTAATGATTGGGGAGTAACCGATGAGCTAAGTTATAAAGGTAAAGGCATTTACACCTTTACTAAAACACTGAGCGCTGCAAGCTATGAATTTAAAGTAGCGTCAGAAGATTGGAGCACGGTTGATTATGGCTCGGCTGAGGGAGATGCCAGTGTAATGGTTGGCACCGCCGAGCAGTTGTCGGTTGCGGGGGCAAATATGACCATAGACCTTGCCGAGCAAGGTGAATACCAGTTTATATTTGACGCCAGTGATTTAAATAACGTATCGCTAAAAGTGCTCAACGGAGAAATGTTTGCACAAACACCGGTGTTTATACGCGGCAGCTTAAATGACTGGAGTACTGATAACCCACTTATTTACGAGGGTGATGCAATTTACTCTGCTTCTATTGAATTAGAAGTAGGCGACTACGAATTTAAAGTAGCGTCTGAAGATTGGAGCACAGTGGATTACGGTGGAGCAGGCGATACGCCGGTAGTGGTAATTGATGAACTAACACCACTTGAAGCGGTAGGCGCCAATATAGCACTGAATATTACCGAACAAGGTACCTACACGTTTAATGTAATAGGCCCAGATAGAGAAAATGTAAGCATACTTATTAATAAGCAGTAGCAGTTATATTTTCCCAAACCTAAGCCGAGCATAGCCCTGTATGCTCGGCTTTTTTAATGCCTAATTAATACCTAACAAAAGGGATATTAAAAACGATAGTTAACCGACATCATAACAGTTGTGGTGTTATCGGTATCAATAATGGGTGAGTCTTCAATATCAGAATCGAGCTGCTTATAGTTAACCATGGCATTTACGTTCCAGTTTTTATTAATGTAATACATTAAAAATAAGCCCGCATTGTAGTTAACCGTAGAACCAAATTCGTAAGGCGCATAGGTGGTAGATTCGCCCTGTGCTACACCATAATAATAGTTAGATACATCACTGCTATTTACCTCAAGACCCACAGAAGGAATGAGCATTAGTTGTTTAGATAACTTAATAGGGTAACTGTAATTGGTTTTAAATTTAGCGCCATCGCCGTGGCCTATTACATCATGAGTAGCACTGGCGCTTATTTTACCAAAGCTTGCAGTGTAACTAACCTGCGTACCAGCGTAGAGTGATAGCTTTCTATCGTCTAAGGTTTTTATGGCTGCAAGGTCTGAATCTGAGGTATCAAAGTTATCACCTGGCTCTAAAACTAATGACCAGTTAAAACCTTGCTGCTCCACTAATTTATAATCAACCGACAAACCTTTAAAACTAAGCCTTTCACCTTCGTAAGTAATGATAGGTAAAAATAGCGTTTCACTGTCGGTACCTGCATAAGGTGAGCTGGTAGAAATGACACCGCCCCCTAATGAAAACTGCGACTCAGCTTGAGCAGTAATACTGCCAAGTGCAAGTGTGCCAACTAATAACCGTAGTGAGTTTTGTATATAAGTGTTCATGGGAGCCTTGGTGTTAAGTAAAAAGTGAAAATTGTTTGCGATAAGTAAAGTGTGCCGCAACGCTATTAGGCTTTAGTGTAGCTATATTTTTGATTGGCGTTTGTAAGAGAGTGTATGAAAGTTTATCTGAATGTAAGTGGCTAAATTGCATTGAAGACGTTGATCACATAAGTTGAATAAAGGCATACGTTTGATTAGATTAATAAAATGGGAATGAGGATAAACCAATGAGTAACCCTATCTTAAAAAGTGCCAGCTTTGATCCCAAAGTGAAGCAATACTGGATGACCATGGCATGCTTTTTTAGTGCCGTTGCATTAGTGACCATTCCACTTATACCTGTGGTGTTATTTGTTGTATGGCTGGTGGCAGGTAAAATTTTGGCCGCTATGTCGGCGCAATTACTCACGCAAAAGCTAGTTGTTAAACGCGGCATTTTATTTAAAGAAGAAAAATCTATACCACTTGAAAAAATAACCGATGTGGGGCTGAACCAAGGGCCGCTTATGCGCTTTTTTGGGTTATACCGCTTAAGCTTTGAAACTGCAGGGCAGTCGGGTCATGGTGCATTGGTGTCATTACTTGGTGTTGAAAATGCCAGTGAGTTTAGAGAAGCCATACTTGAGCAAAAAGATAACTTAGCTGCGCAAGCCCCTAAAACACAGGAGCTTGCTGAAAATCACCTCAACCAAGCATTACTTGCTCGCTTAGTTGAGGTAGTAGAGCGCATAGATACGCGTTTGGCAGCTTTAGAAGCGAAGCGTTAAGCGTTTTATAATTGAGCCTGACCTGCCAGCATGCTTAGCTCTTTGGTACGGCTTTCAACAACCTGATATTCGCGCGCTTTAATTGTACTTATATAATTCCACTTAGCACTGGCTTTTGCAGGTGTAAATGTAACGGTTAAATAGCCGCGCTCCACTAAATTATTATAAGCAAGGTCATCAACTAATAAGGCAATTACTTGCTCTATTTGCGCTACGGTTTGCGCATCTTGTGTGTTTAGCGCTAAATATTCTTCAAGCCCTGGTGATGAAACCGATGCCGTTGCAAATTCCACCCCAGCATTTTGTGAGGCTGCAATAGGGTTACTGGCATCAGTTTTAAGCTGTCCCGCCCAGCCGTTATGAGTATCTCCGGCTAAAACTACTAAGTTTTTTTGTGCTGCAACAGCGGTACCTAATAATACTTCTCGCTCGTAGGCATAGCCATCCCACGCATCAAGGTTATACGGTATGGTGGTTTGAACACGGGCAAGCTCTGCCTCGGTTACACTTGGGTCGCCCGCTAATACACGGCCTTTAATTTGCGCCAGCTCTGCAAATAATACATTGGCCTGTGCGAGCAATTCACTTGGATCGCCTCCGTTTGCCTGAGCACTTTGTAAGCTAGCAAGTAGTAACATGACCTCTACTGGTAAGTGCATTTTTGTCATTAGCACTTGTTGCCCTAACACTTGCCACTGTGTGCTTGAGGTAGTGATTGCATCGCTAAGCCATGTAAGTTGTTCGCTGCCTAATAATGCACGGTCTGTTGCGCCTATTGCTGCAGCAAATGCGCTTTGCCCTGCAGGGGAGGTAAGATCAAAATCACTATAGTTAAGCTGCTCATCACGCGCTAATACACGGGTATCTAGCATGTATAAAGAGACTAAATTACCAAACTCAAAGCGTCGGTAAATACGCTCTTTGTCGGCTACATTACGAATTGGCATCCACTCAAAGTAGGCTTGTAGTGCATTGAGTTTACGTTGGCTAAATTCGCCTTCACCTTCGTTATGATTTTCTGCGCCTTCGCGCCATGTGTCGTTGGTGATTTCGTGGTCGTCCCACACTGTTATAAATGCACAGTGGCTATGGGCTGCTTGTAAGTCGGCATCGAGGCGATAATTTGCATAGCGTTTTCTATAATCGGTCAGTGCGATAATTTCGCTGCTGTTATCTAATGGTAGCAGTCGCTCTAACTGTTCGGCGTCTTCGGTTGCATAACCCGTATTGCTGTATTCGTATATGTAATCACCTAAGTGCAGTACCGCATCTAAATCGCTTTGCTTAGCAATTTCGCTATATACATGAAAATACCCCGCAGGATAATTTGCGCACGATACAACGGCTAATTTCACCTGATCAACCGCACCGACAGGAAGCGTTTTTCCTTGTCCGATAGGGGAGGTTTTTCCATGTGCATTAAAGCGATAGTAATAAACGGTGTTGGCATCAAGCCCTTGTAAATCAACTTTAAGAGTAAAGTCGGTGGTATCACTGATATGTGTTTCACCATCGTGAACAATATTTGTAAAGCTTTGGTCGGTGGCGGCTTGCCATTGTACTTTTAACGATTTAGTTGTTACATCGAGTGGGGTTACACGGGTCCAAATAATTAAGCTATCGCTTAGCGGGTCGCCGCTGGCAACGCCGTGGTCAAAGCTAACGGGTGTGTCGTCATCATCGTCAAAACGACAGCCTGTTAAACCAAGTGATAATACGGCAGCGCCAAATCCTGCTGCCGATGCTTTTAAAAAACTTCTCCGTGTAAATGCCATTGCTTTGTACCTGTAAAGTGTAAAAAGCAAAGTGTAGGCAATTTAGGTTACTTTTTTGTGAAGCAATTAAAAAACTTCACTTACTTGCGTTGCATTACACGTAATAACGGTAACGTTTTCGTAGCCGACGCGGGTTAGCGCTTCTGCACCTAAAGTGGCGCGGGCACCGCTGGCACAATGTAAGTAAATAGGGCGTGCAGCGTCTTTTTCTATTTCCATTAGCTTCATTTCGAGTAATCCGCGTGGAATATTTATTGCCCCTACCGCAGCTACATTGGCATGCTCAGCGGGTTCGCGTACATCAATAAGTAAACCTTTATTTTGTTCTAACTCTTGCTTAGCTTGCGCTGCATCAATACGGCGTTGGTTAGGTGTGATAATTTTTAGTAAATCAGGAATTGAAGTAAGCATTAGTCTGTAAATCCTCTTTTGCGCAAAAAAGTCATTAATGGGCACCATTTAGTGTAGGCGGATTGCACTAAGTTAATACCAATAAATAACGTTAAAAATTGAAAGTTACTATCAACAAAGTAGCTTAAAAGCACAGAAATTGTAACGGCACTTCCGCCAATTAAGAGTATGGCGTCACTTATTTTCATGAATTGACCTTAATATTAGTTTTTTCTAATGTTAATTATATTAGAACTTACTAATGTAAAAGTCTATAATTAAAACACGCAAAATAATTAAGTATCACAATGAATATTGAACAACTTGCAGAAAACGCTCAGCAGGCAGAGCAATTTTTAAAATTAATGGCAAATAAAAACCGTTTAATGATTTTATGTAGTTTATTGCAAGGTGAACAAAGTGTAGGTGAGTTAAATCAAAATGTTCCGTTGGCGCAGTCTGCTTTGTCTCAGCATTTGGCGAGTTTACGTAAAGCCCAGCTAGTGGCAACTCGCCGTGAGGGACACACAATTTATTATTCGTTAATCGACCCAAAGGTTGAGTCGATTATTACGTTACTTTACGAATGGTTTTGTAAGCAAAGTACGGCTGAGTAATTTGCTTTAAATAAAAGTGGCAATCTCATCAAGCGACTTTTTATCAAGTGCATGGGCAGGTACAGTTGCATCGTCACTTGGGTAGCCCGCAATAAGTAACATGTAAGGACGTTCGTTGTCTTTGTCGCGCTTACAAATGTCGGTTAAAAAACTCATTGGTTTAGGTGTATGGGTAAGCGTAGCTAAGCCACAGCGGTGCAGGGCTTGTATTAAAAACCCAGTAGCTAGTCCTACTGATTCGTGCACATAATAATTGGTGTTTTTATCATCCGTATTCACACCGCCTTTTTTTTGACTAAACACTGCAATAAGCCAAGGCGCATGCTCTAAATAGGGTTTATTGGCGTCGGTACCTAATGGTTTTAGCGCATCAAGCCACTCTTCACCTGCTCTGCCTTCATAAAAAGAGCGCTCTAGTTTTTCGGCGGCCTCTCTTATTTGTTTTTTTACATCGCTACTGTTTATAGCTACAAAATGCCACGGTTGATGATTCGCTCCACTTGGCGCGGTACCTGCTGCTTTTATACAGGCTTCAATTATATTTTTAGGCACAGGTCGGTCGCTAAAGCTGCGAATACTATGGCGGCGCTGGCTGGTTTGTAAAAATTCGGTTGCGCGTTTTAGCATTTCATCGTGAGGGTATTCTATAAAGTCGTTTAGTGGTTGGCTTTGATGTTTTTGCATGGCTTTACGCTTCTTATAAAGTGTGTGTGTGGTTTTTATACCGACTGAATAAATGCGAGGCAAGTATTATTACCTATCGTGTTTATTTATTGTTACAAAATTAACCGCTGCGTAACTTATGTTCCTTTTTTTAATGTGATATAAAAAGCGCAATAAAAAAACTATTAAAATTCAAGGAAGTAAAAATGCTATCAATAACAGGGTTATCTAAAACCTACGATAATGGCGTACATGCACTACAAGGTGTTGATTTATCTATAGGAAAAGGAATGTTTGGGCTGCTTGGGCCAAATGGGGCCGGTAAATCATCACTAATGCGTACTATTTCTACGTTGCAATCTGCCGATTCGGGTTCAATTACTTTTGATGGTATTGATGTTTTTAAAGACCCACAGGCTCTGCGCCAACGTTTAGGTTACCTACCGCAAGATTTTGGTGTATACCCACGTGTTAGTGCTTACGACTTGCTAGACCATATGGCTGTTTTAAAGGGCATTCATAACAAAGGCGAGCGTAAAGAGTCGGTAGAAGGCTTGCTTGCACATACTAATTTATATCAACATCGCTCAAAAGCGGTAAGTGGCTTTTCGGGCGGTATGCGCCAGCGTTTTGGTATTGCACAAGCCTTACTAGGTGACCCTGATTTACTAATTGTTGATGAACCAACAGCAGGGTTAGATCCTGAAGAGCGAAATCGTTTTCATAACTTGCTAGTAAGCTTAGGCGAGCAAAAAGTCGTTATATTATCGACCCACATTGTTGAAGATGTGGCAGAGCTGTGCCCAAACATGGCCGTACTGGCAGGCGGAAAAATATTATTAGAGGGTAACCCCATTGCCCTTACCGATAAACTCCAAGGCCAAATTTGGCGCAAAGCCATGAGCCAAGAAGAAGCACTAGAGCTTGAGCCGCAACTGCCTGTTATTTCAAAACGCTTATTTGCTGGGCAAACCATATTACATGTATTAGCTAATGAAGCCCCTGAAGGTTTTGAGCTCAGCAGTGCAAACCTAGAAGATGTGTATTTTTCTACGTTGCTTAATCATCGTAACAGCCAAGTGGCATAAGGGGGCGCTATGTTTTTTAATATGCTCGCGTTTGAGCTGCGCTATTTTGTGCGCCAGCCTTCGTTTTATGTGACCTCATTAATCTTCTTTTTTATGGCGTTTTTTATAAGCTCCAGTAGTAAGTTTCCGCTAGGTGGGGCTAATGTTCATATGAACTCGCCTTATACCATTATGGTTTTAACGGTTACCTTTTGTACGCTTGCTATGTTTTTAGTGGTTAACTTTGTTGCAAGCTCAGCGATTCGCAACAGCGAGACCAAAATGGATGAGCTGGTGTTTAGTAAGCCCGTTAACCCGCTTGCTTATCAATCAGGGCGTTTTTTTGGTTCTTACTTAGTTGTACTTATCGTGTTTTTAAGCGTGCCACTAGGCGTATTTTTGGGATCTCAGTTTGGCTTGTTGGTTGGCTGGCTCGATAGTGAACTAGTAGGCCCTAATAAGTTTATATATTACGCTGCGCCTTTTTTATATTTGGCGGTGCCAAGCTTATTGGTGCTCAGTGCTATTTTTAATAGTGTGGCGGTTTATTTTAAAACCATAATGGCGGTATATGTAACGGCCGTGGTGATCTATATAAGTTACCAATTGGCGAGTATCTATTTTGACGATTTAGCGTTTAGAAATATTGTTGTTTACGCAGACCCATTTGGCACTGGTTCATTAATTGACTTAACCCGTTACTGGACTGTAAGTGATAAAAATACTGAAGTGTTAACGCTTTCGGGCGATTTTTTAATTAACCGTATTTTATGGGTAGCAATAAGTTTAGCGATGTTTTTTGGCCTCGGAAAGTTAGGTAATCGCGTAGTCACTAAAAAGCAAAAAAAGCAATTTGCTGTTTCTACGTTTGTAAAAAACAAACAAGCAGCACTTATTAGCAGCGCTAAAAATTACAAGTCAAAAGGGGTCAATACGCAATCGCAATTAGTAATGCGCAGCTTATTTGAGCTTAAGCAGGTTATATTAAGTGCTCCTTTTATGATTTTAGCGGGTGTCAGTATTATTACGTTACTCGCACCACTTTTTGCGCCTATAGGCGCATATGGCACAACAGATTGGCCGCTCACACAAAACATGGTGGGCATTATTCAAAACGCCTCCGCTATATTTATGTTTATTATTATTGCTTATTACAGCGCAGAGCTGGTTTGGCGAGAACGCCACAGTGGTATGGGCGATATTGTTGACAGCTACCCGGTGCATAACAGTGTGTTTTGGGTATCTAAAATTATTGCGCTAATCACTGCGGTTTGTGGCCTTTATTTAGTAGGTATGATGTTTACCATTGCGGTGCAACTATTTAAGGGGCAATTTAACTTAGAGCTTGGCCAGTACTTATTTAGGTTGGGTTACCTTACATTATTGCCTTTAATTATGATGGCTATTTTGGCGTTCTTTTTACAAATAATTAGCCCTAATAAATACATAGGTATGGGTTTGTTTATTCTGTATTACATTGCTCAAATGGTAATGGGTGCTTACGGATTTGAGCATCATATGTATCATTTTTCGCAAAGCAGTAGCGTACCGTATTCAGACATAAACGGTTACGGGCATTTTTTACTAGGCGCGCATTGGTATACCCTATATTGGGGCGCATTGAGTGTGTTTTTAGCTATTGTAGGGTTTGCTTTATGGCATCGTGGTCCATCGCAAACATTGCGTACGCGTTTATCTTTAGTGAGTTACAACATGTCTTTAAAAGGCCAGATTGCAGCCGTTATAAGTTTATTGGTATTTGTGGGCGCGGGTTATAACATTTATTACAACACCCGTGTAATCAATGAGTTTGTAACAAGTGATGATAACGAAGCGCTACAAGTAAGGTATGAGCAAGAGTTCTCACAATACAAAGACTTGCCACTGCCTATAATAACTGATGTTGATTTACACATTGATATTTATCCTAAAAAACGTGCTTTAAATGCCGTGGCTAAAATTAAGTTTACCAATACTGCAAACGAGCCAATAACCCGTGTGTTAATTAACGAGCCTAGCCAATCTAAAAGCTGGGATGTAAAAATGGCGGGCGGAAAAATAGTTGAGCGTTTAACCGATTTTGGCATGGTATGGTTTGAGTTTGAACAACCGCTAATGCCTAATGAAGTACGCGAAGGTGAGCTTTCAGTTTCTCGTGAACACGACGGTTTTGTTGATAGAGGATCTGATACTCAACTCGTGCATAACGGTACATTTGTAAATAATAGAGAATTATTACCAAATTTTGGTTATCAAAAGTATTTTCAAATTGCGGATAAGTATGAGCGCCGTAAGCACGATTTACCCGAGCTTGAACGTGCACATAAACTAGAAGACAGCCGCTATTATACGCAAAATGAGTTTGGGCCTGCTAATGGCTTTATAAACTACAAGGCAACAGTAACCACCGATGAGTCACAATTTGCTATTACACCTGGTTACTTAAAAAGTGAGAGTGTAAAAGACGGACGACGTACTTTTGTTTATGAAATGGATGCTCCAATTATAAACTTTTATTCTGTTCTTTCGGCGGAGCTTGAAAGCAAAAAGGTTGAACATAACGGTGTAAATATTGAGGTGTACTACCACAAAGATCATGCATGGAATGTTGACCGTATGATTGAGTCAGTACAAGACTCAATAGATTACTACACGCAAGCATTTGGGCCATATCAGCATAAGCAGTTACGTATTATTGAGTTTCCTAAGTATCGCTCGTTTGCGCAAAGTTTTGCTAATACGGTGCCTTACTCAGAAAGTATTGGCTTTATCACAGACTTAAGAGATGAGAGTAAAGTTGACCTACCTTACTATGTAACCGCACATGAAGTTGCGCACCAATGGTGGGGGCATCAAGTATCTGGGGCTAATGTAGAGGGCAGTGCCGTTATTTCTGAATCGCTCTCCCAATACAGTGCGCTTATGGTGCTAAAAAAACGCTTTGGCGCCGAGAAGCTTCGTAAATTCTTAAAGTACGAGTTAGATAAATACTTAATGGGCCGCACAGGCGAAGCCTTTGAAGAAATGCCGCTGTATAAAACGCAGTCTCAACAATATCTTCATTACAATAAAGGCTCAGTTGCGATGATGGCGATTTATGACCGATTAGGGGAAGAGCGCTTAAATGCAGCACTTAAAGCGTTTTTGAATGAGTTTAAATACCAGTCAACGCCATACCCAACTACGCTTGATTTACTTAGCTATTTAAAACAAGACGCAACGCAAGCGGAGCAACGTTTTATTGATGATCAGTTTAAATATATAACGCTTTATGAGCTTGAAATGAAAGCAGTTTCGGTTACAGATGATGTTGATAGCGAAGGTTTTTATACAGTAACACTGAGCGTTGAAGCAACTAAGCAGCATGCCGATGGACAAGGTGAAGAAACCGAGCAACCACTTGATGAGCTAATTGATATTGCATTATTTAGCGATGATCCTGAAAACCTACTTGCTGAAGACTTTGTTATTTACTCGCAAAAGCATCAAATAGTCTCTGGTACTAATACTATTGAGCTAAAAGTAAAAGAAAAACCAGTGTACGCAGGGGTAGACCCGTACATTAAGCTTGTAGATAAAGACAGTAAAAACAACCTAGCTAAGTTTTAACGATTAACGATTAGTAATTAACTGAAAGGCCGCCTTTAATGCGGCCTTTTTTGTTTTAGCGAATTACTAATACCAATGCGCAATAAAGCTTAATAAAGCGAATTAGCATATTGGTAAAAAGAGGTAATAGCAGCGAGGAGCTCGGCGGTTAACTGAAGTGGGTTTTATAGTAAGGTGCTTTAGTCGCTAAAATTAAAAGGCGCTGTGAGTATTTAGGTGCCCTAAACGAGAAAAGGGCCAAAAGGCCCTTAGTGTTGCAGCAAGTAACACATTTTGTTTTAAAGCGTAAAGTCTACAGCGTAGCCTACGTAAACTTTAACATCTGACTCATCCATATCGGTGTCAGATACGCCAAAAGTAAAACCATCTTTTGATACAGAGATACCGTAATCAATAATATTATCATCGCCTATAAAGTCGCCAGAGTAGTGACCTAAGTGTAGCGCAACCTCAGTACCATTGCTGCCAACAGCAAAGCTGTAATCGGCATTTAGGTATAATGAATCGCCAAAGTCGGTGCCATCGCCATCTGCCGCTGAAGTGGCAAGGATTGCAGCGCCAAAGGTGAAACCTTCTGCGCTGATGCTACCGTAAATTTCAGAGAAATCAGCATCTGCCTCAGAAGCTGCATCTGGGTAAGCGTAATAAATGTAACCTACATCGTAGCTAAATGTGTCGTTAATATCGCCACCAAAACCCGCGTAAACATCAAGCTCGTAAGTCATTTCATCGGCCCATGAAGCATTTGATGCCCAAGTACCTACATAAAAGCCTGACTCGTCAGCGTAATCAATACCGCCAGAAATAGCAGCATCGCCCCCAGTTTGCTCTTGACCACGCCATAAGTAGTTAGACGTAGCCGCTGCGTTTGCTGTTACTTCTGCATGTACGGCTGTTGATGTTAAAGATGTAGCACCTAATAAAGCTATTGCGCTAATTGCGATGGTTTTTTTTAGTTTTAGCATGTCCATTTCCCGTTATATGATTTTTATCGCCTAGGTTTTTATTCTCTTATTGGCAACCCTTTGACTGGCGGTGTTTTATTGTTTAACTGGGAATGCAATTGCACTGTATGTGCCAGCTTAAAATAATTTCTATAAAACTGTTTTTTTACTTTTATAAAACAATATGTTGAGAAGTTTTAGAAGAGGGAATGATTGAGGAGGTTAATTAAAAAACGCACACTGCTGGTGCATAAATTAACCTAACTGCACCAGAAAAATACAGTTAGGTTAGGTAAATTTAGCCAAATATAGTGCGCATAAGACTAATTGTTTCGTTTACTCCGCGGCCTTTTTGTACTTCGCTAATAATAGAGTCGCGTTTGCTACGAATATGCTCGGGAATGTCATCGGCTGCAAGTGCACGGTCTACAAGTATTTCGGCTGACTCTTTACCTCTACGCTGTGGTTTTCCTGCACTTGTTGTGCTGCGTTTAGGTTTATTTAATAGCTTAATATAATTTGAGTTGTCGGCCGTACTGGCATCTGCATAGTAAAAAAAGCATGGTAATAATGCTTTTATACTAACTAGTTGCTCTTCTAGTTCATTGCTGCCATTAGCCATTTTAAACCACGACATAGCATTAATGCTTTGTACTATATCTTGCCAGTAGCGCTCAAAGTCGCGATTGTTTAATTTTGTAATACCTAAAGCTGCGCATAATGCATCAAGACGGCTATTACTAATTGGCGTAAACACATCTGGGCGGCGCATTGCTAATAAACGTGTAGCAGGGGCAAGGGTTGGCTTTTCATCGCTACCGTTAAAGGCAAGTAAATAAGCAACAACAAACTGTTGGTAATCAGCTTCGCTCACATCACCTTCAAGCGGGATGTTAGCAAGTGCATCGTCAAACGCGCCAGGCAAGTCGGCTAGCATTTGATGAAAACCCTTTGCACTTTTTGTTGATGCGAACCATTCAACATCAAAGTTATAGGTGCTTGGGTCGAGCGTGGCAGTGTGTTTACCACTAAATGCCAGTAAATCCTCTGGGATCATATCTTTTAGTGCTTGCTCACGGATGCTGTGCAAATACGTGGTAAGGCGAAGCTGTTCGTCCAGTGCAATAAGTTCTTTGTGTTGTTCTACAAACATACTAATAACAGGCCAAGGTGCTACACGTAGTGTTTTAAGCTGTAAAAAGCTAATTGCAGAAGTTAACTGGTCATGCAGCTTTTTTAAAAGTGGTAGTTGCTGTGGCTCTAGTAAATCGTAATTTATACGGTCTTTACTTGCACTTAGCAGCTCATAACACCAGCCTAAAAAATCCTCTGGGTGGTTTTCTACTTTCACGGCCATTAGGTTTAGGCTTAGTTCTGAAGCTTGCTTCAAGATGTTTTGGTAAATTTGACTTTCTTGTTCGCCTAGCGCCATTTTTGACGGTGAAATTAGCAGTTTTTTCATGCCTTGTAGAGTCTCCGAGTAGATACATTTTTTAGCTGCTTTATTTTAGCGCAAATACGCCAATAGCAACAGGGCCGTGCATCATACCTAACAATTCAAGGGATGCAATGTTGTAGGGTTTAATACTTGATTAGATTTAAACTTGATGAGCTTTACTTTTAGTCACCAATTTCGCAACGTTTACTTTTAAGCATAAATTCATTTCAAATTAAATAAATTACAATAAAGTGGTTTTTTGTCACAACGACAATGATTTTAAAGCTAACACTCGCTATGATAAGAACATTATTTGCACGTTTGAAAGGATGATCATGAAGACCTTACTCAAAATTGTTGGTGTAATACTCTTACTTTGTATTGCGTTAATTATTGCCGCTCCGTTTTTAATCCCAACCGATACTATTTTTAATAAAGTATCTGAGCAGGTTGAAAAAACAACAGGGCGCACACTTACTATTAAAGGTGATAAAACGCTTAGTGTATTTCCTGCATTAAAGTTAGAACTTAACGATGTGCACTTTGCAAACATGCAGACAGGCTCGCGCGACGACATGGCAAGTATGGAGCAATTAGCTGTACATATACCATGGTTATCGTTATTTGGCGGCGAATTCAAACTTGATAAGTTTGTTATTAACGAGCCCAATATTTTATTAGAAACTGATAAAAACGGTAAAGCTAACTGGCAGTTGTTTGATGCTGTAGCAGAGCAGCCGCAAGAGCAAACTCAATCAGGTAAGGCTGTTAAACTACCAGAGAACTTTGATATAGAGTTAGGTGAAGTGGCTATTTACGGTGGTACGTTTACTTACCTAGATGGGCAAACAGGCGCTAAACAGCAAATTAGTGACTTGGAATTGGCTATTTTACTTCCTTCACTACGTAAGACACTAGAGATCAAAGGCGGCATTACATATATGCAAGAGCGCTTTGAGCTTGATGTAAAACTTGATACGCCGGCAAAAGCAATTGAAGGGGCGACGTTTGAGGTTACTCAAAGCGTAGACTCTCGCTTGGTCGATCTTACTTTTAACGGCAGTATTGCTCGCCAAGGTAAAGATATAAAAGGCGAGTTAGCGCTAAGTGGCGACTCTGTTAAAGAGCTAGCAACTTGGCAAGGGGTAGACTTAAACGCTAAAGAAAATGCATTTAATGCGTTTAGTGTAAACGGTAAAATGCATCTTATAGATGATACGTTTAACTTAGAAGAGCTGATTGCTACCCTAGATGAATTAGAGATTAAAGGAAAAAGTGAAGTAAACTTAGGAAATAAACTAGCGGTTAATGCTGATATAGACCTAGGTATGCTTGATTTGAATCCCTACTTACCGGAGGTAGTCGCTAAGCAGCAAGCGCCGCAAAGCGAAGAACCTAAAGCCGCGCAGCCGATTGTTTGGGACGATACTAAAATTGATTTAAGCGCATTAAATGCACTTAATGCTAATGTAGTTATTCGCTCAAGCGGTTTAAAAGCTAACGATATTGAGCTAGGTGCTAATCAATTTACAGTCGATTTAAACAACAGCGTTGCTAAATTAAGCTTAGATAGCTTTAAAGCATATGAGGGCACTGGTAAAGGGGTTATCAACATAAATGCGCAGCAAACGCCGTATAAAATAAGCACAAATTTTGATTTAGCCGACATAGACGCACAACCGTTACTCACTGATGCGGCTGGCTTTGATAAGCTTATGGGTAAAGGGTCATTAAATTGGAATTTAACCACAACTGGGCAAAGTCAAAAAACCTTTATTAGTGCATTAAATGGCAAGGTTGGCTTTGAATTTGCCGATGGTGCTGTTAAAGGCGCAAACGTGGCTGAGATGGTTCGCAAAGGCAAAGAGCTTATTACTGGTAACCTTGGAGCTGTGAGTGAAGGGTTAGATACAGGCTTTGAAGAATCAGAGCAAACAGATTTTTCTGCGCTCTCCGGTAGCTTTAACTTTACTAATGGCGTGGGCCGTAATAACGACCTATCGCTGATGAGCCCACTTATTCGTATTACAGGTGAGGGCGATGTAGATTTGCCTAAAACCAATGTTGATTATCGCTTAGTGACCGGCATTGTTGATTCGATTGAAGGGCAAGGCACTACAGATGATAGTACAGGCTTTAAAATCCCACTGCGTATAGAAGGCCCATTTCATGACGTTGGCTTTAAGCTAGATGTAAGCAACGCGCTTAAAGATGAAGCAAAACAAAAACTCGATGACGCCAAAGAGAAAGCAAAAGAAAAAGCCAAGGACAAAGTCAAAGATAAACTAAAAGGCTTATTTGGCTAATACTATTAAACCCCACAAATAAATAATTAAGGCGCTATTTGCGCCTTGATTGTTTTATAACCACTTGTAAAATAGCTACATAGCGGTTTTTACTCAGTTTTAATCTGTCCTTCCCTTAAATTAATTAAAAAATAACCTACCACTCACTAGCCAATGCTGGTACAATTGCCCGCCCTTAAGAGACAACTCTGTTGTTTTTTGAGTGGGATTTAATCGAAGTGCCTTGATTTTAAACAAATTTAAGGCAAGTTGTAATTACTACACCGGAGGTCATTAACATGATCCAAATGCAAACTCAGCTGGAAGTTGCTGATAACAGCGGCGCTCGCAAAGTGCAGTGTATAAAAGTCCTTGGTGGTTCACACCGTCGCTATGCGGCAGTTGGCGATATCATTAAAGTTTCTGTGAAAGAAGCTATTCCTCGCGGTAAAGTGAAGAAAGGTGATGTTAAAAACGCGGTAGTTGTGCGTACCAAAAAAGGCGTTCGTCGTCCGGACGGTTCTCTGATCCGTTTCGATAGCAATGCGGCTGTTATCTTAAATGATAACTTGCAGCCAATTGGTACTCGTATCTTCGGCCCTGTGACTCGTGAACTTCGTAATGATAAGTTCATGAAAATTGTTTCACTAGCCCCAGAAGTACTGTAAGGAGTCTATCATGGCAGCAAAAATCCGTCGTGATGACGAAGTAATCGTACTAGCAGGTAAAGACAAAGGTAAGCGCGGCAAAGTGCTTTCAGTTGTTACCGAGTCTGGTCGAGTATTTGTCGAAGGCATTAACTTAATCAAGAAACACCAAAAGCCGGTTCCACAATTGAACCAAGCTGGCGGCATTGTTGAGAAAGAAGCGTCTATCGACGTATCAAACGTTGCGATCTACAACTCGGAAACGAGTAAAGCAGATCGTGTAGGTTTCAAGATTGAAGATGGTAAGAAATTACGTATCTTTAAATCTACTGGTAAAACTATCTAATAGTTGGAGTAGAATGATGGCGAAACTGCATGAAGTATATAAAGACAAAGTAGTTGCTGAGCTTCAAGAGAAGTTTGGTTTCAGCTCTGTCATGCAAGTCCCTCAGATCGAAAAGATCACATTAAATATGGGCGTGGGCGAAGCCCTAGCTGACAAGAAGATTTTAGATAACGCTGTTGCGGATCTAGAAGCTATCGCTGGTCAGAAACCTTTAATCACTAAAGCACGCAAATCTGTTGCTGGCTTCAAAGTGCGTGAAGGCTACCCAATAGGCTGTAAAGTAACCTTACGCGGCGAGCGTATGTGGGACTTTTTTGAGCGTTTGGTATCAATCGCTATCCCACGTATCCGTGACTTCCGTGGTGTGAGTGCTAAGTCTTTTGATGGACGTGGTAACTACAGCATGGGCGTACGTGAACAAATCATCTTCCCAGAAATTGATTACGATAAAGTAGACCGTGTACGCGGTATGGATATCACAATCACAACTTCTGCGAAATCTGATGAGGAAGGCCGTGCGTTGTTAGAAGCGTTTAACTTCCCATTCAAGAAATAAGGGTAGGGTTATGGCAAAGAATTCTATGAAAGCGCGCGAAGCAAAGCGCACTAAACTAGTTGCTCAGTACGCTGAAAAGCGTGCAGCACTAAAAGCTATCATCAGCGATGTTAACGCATCTGAAGATGATCGTTGGGACGCGGTACTTAAGCTTCAAGCTTTACCACGTGATTCTAGCCCTGCACGTCAACGTAATCGTTGTAACATTACGGGCCGCCCACATGGTTTCCTTCGCAAATTCGGCATGAGCCGTATTAAAGTTCGCGAAGCAGCTATGCGCGGTGAAATTCCTGGCCTTAAAAAGGCTAGCTGGTAATAGTATCACGGGAGTAAGACTATGAGCTTGCAAGATCCTATCGCGGATTTGTTTACACGTATCCGTAACGGTCAATCAGCGAAGAAAGTATCTGTAACGATGCCAACTTCAAAGCTGAAAGTAGCAGTAGCTAAAGTATTAAAAGACGAAGGTTACATCGCAGATTTCGCTGTAAACAGCGAAGCGAAACCTGAGCTTTCTATCGAGTTGAAATACTTCGAAGGCAAAGCTGTAATTGAAAATATCCAGCGTGTTAGCCGCCCTGGTCTACGTATCTATAAGAAACGTGACGAATTACCGAAGGTAATGGGTGGTCTTGGTATCGCTATCGTATCAACTTCTAAAGGCCTAATGACAGACCGCGCAGCACGTAGTGCTGGTGTTGGTGGTGAAATCATTGGCTTTGTAGCTTAATCGGAGGGGAACTATGTCTCGCATAGCAAAGGCACCAATCAATGTTCCTGCCGGTGTAGAAGTTACATTAAAAGGCCAGGACATCACAGTTAAAGGCAAAAACGGTGAACTTACTCGTACTATCAACAACGCTGTTGAAGTACAAGTTAACGACAACGTTATTACAACTTTACCTCGTGAAGGCGTAGCTAATGCATGGGCTCAAGCAGGTACTGCTCGCGCTCTAATCAACAACATGGTTGTTGGTACGCATGAAGGTTACGAGAAGAAACTTCAGTTAGTAGGTGTTGGTTACCGTGCTGCAGCTAAGGGTAAAGTTTTAGACTTAACACTTGGTTTCTCGCACCCAGTTAATTTCGAAGTTCCTGAGGGAATTACGATTGAAACTCCAAGCCAAACAGAAGTTCTAGTTAAGGGCGTAGATAAGCAGTTAGTTGGTCAAACAGCTGCTAACATTCGTGCATACCGTAAACCTGAGCCTTATAAAGGTAAAGGTGTTCGTTATTCAGATGAGAATGTACGCCGTAAAGAGGCTAAGAAGAAGTAAGGTAAGACGATGGATAAAAAAACAGCTCGTCTACGTCGTGCTAAACGCACTCGTAGAAATTATATTGAACAAGGCACAACGCGTCTTGTTATCCACCGCACGCCACGTCACATTTACGCTCAAGTAGTTAATGCTGAGGGTACTGTACTGGCTGCTGCTTCTACTGTTGAGAAAGCTATTAGCGAAACAGTTAAAGGCACAGGCAACGTTTCAGCTGCACAAGCAGTTGGTAAAGCGGTTGCAGAACGTGCGGCTGACAAAGGCATCGAAAAGATTGCTTTTGATCGCAGTGGCTTTAAATATCACGGCCGTGTGAAGGCGCTAGCTGATGCTGCGCGTGAAGCCGGTTTGCAATTCTAGGAGTAGACAATGGCTAACGTAGAAGCAAAGCAACAACAGCCTGATTTAGCTGAAAAGCTAATCGCGGTAAACCGTGTGTCTAAAGTAGTTAAAGGTGGTCGTATCTTTAGCTTCACTGCACTAACTGTAGTTGGTGATGGCGCAGGTAAAGTAGGTTTTGGTTATGGTAAAGCTCGTGAAGTTCCAGCTGCTATTCAAAAAGCAATGGAAAAAGCACGTCGCAACATGATCAATGTAGACCTAAATGGCAACACATTACAGCATCCTGTTAAAGGACGTCATGCTGGCTCACAAGTGTTCATGAAACCAGCATCTGAAGGTACTGGTATCATCGCAGGTGGTGCTATGCGTGCAGTACTAGAAGTTACTGGTGTGCAGAACGTACTTTCTAAATGTTACGGTTCTACCAACCCGATCAACGTAGTACGTGCAACGATTCAAGCTCTAGAGAACATGAACTCTCCTGAGTCAATCGCTGCTAAACGTGGTCTGCGCGTAGACGAAATTCTGGGGTAACCATGGCAAATAAAACTGTAAAAGTAACACAAGTAAAGAGCTCTATCGGTCGTTTACCGAAGCATAAAGCTACATTACGCGGTCTTGGTTTACGTCGTATCAACCACACTGTTGAGTTAGAAGACACAGCATGTGTACGTGGTATGATCAACCGAGTTTCTTACATGGTTAAGGTAGAGGGTTAATTTCATGCATTTGAATACACTTTCACCTGCTGCAGGTTCTAAAACTGCTCCAAAACGTGTTGGTCGTGGTATCGGTTCTGGTCTTGGTAAGACTGGTGGCCGTGGTCACAAAGGTCAAAAATCACGTTCTGGCGGTAAAGTACGCGTTGGTTTTGAAGGCGGTCAAATGCCTATGCAACGTCGTCTACCTAAATTTGGTTTCACTTCACGCAAATCGTTAGTATCTGCAGAAGTAAACCTTTTTGAAATCGCTAAAGTTGAAGGCGATGTGGTAGACCTAAACGCGTTACAAGCAGCTGGTCTAGTTAAAAAGAACGTTCTGTTCGTTAAAGTTGTTAAATCTGGCGAAGTTTCACGCGCTGTTACCGTTAAAGGCCTTAAGGCTTCTAAAGGTGCTCGCGAAGCTATTGAAGCTGCCGGAGGCAAGGTAGAAGACTAAGGAAGTACTAATGGCTAAACCAGGTCAAGATACACAAAGTGCACAAAGTGGACTTTCGGAATTGAAGCGTCGATTACTATTCGTTTTAGGTGCTATCATTATTTACCGTCTAGGTTCATTTGTGCCAATCCCTGGGATTGACGCCGCTGTACTTGCCGATTTCTTCGAGCAACAAAAGGGCACCATTGTTGAGATGTTCAACATGTTTAGCGGTGGTGCGCTTGAGCGAGCTTCAGTGTTAGCACTGGGTATTATGCCGTATATCTCGGCTTCGATTATTACGCAACTATTAACGCATATGTATCCTCCGTTTATAGAGCTTAAGAAAGAAGGTGAGCAAGGGCGTAAAAAAATTAGCCAGTACACACGCTACGGCACGCTTGTGCTTGCTACTATCCAATCAATCGGTATTGCAACTAGCTTACCGGGCATGATGGAAGGGTTAGTTGTTAACCCGGGTCTCGGTTTCTATTTCACCGCAGTGGTGAGTTTAGTAACTGGTACTATGTTCCTAATGTGGTTGGGCGAACAAATAACAGAACGCGGTATCGGTAACGGTATCTCAGTTCTAATATTTGTTGGTATTGTAGCTAACCTGCCGTCTGCTATTGGTTCGACAGCCGAAATGGCGCGCCAAGGTGATTTGAATGTTTTTGTACTGTTGATGGTTGCGGTTATAGTATTCGCTGTTACTTATCTTGTAGTGTTTTTCGAACGTGGACAACGTCGTATCGTTGTTAACTACGCTAAACGCCAACAAGGTCGTCAAGTATTTGCTGCTCAAAGCACGCATTTACCACTAAAAGTAAATATGGCGGGTGTTATTCCACCAATCTTCGCTAGCAGTATAATTCTGTTCCCTGGTACAATTGCAAGCTGGTTCGGCCAGGGTGAAGGTCCGGTCGCTGATGTGCTACAAGCTATTGCAACAACGTTGACTCCAGGTCAGCCTTTGTATGCGATGGTGCTAGCAGCAGCTATCATCTTCTTCTGCTTTTTCTACACAGCGTTGGTTTTTAACCCGCGTGAGACAGCAGACAACCTGAAGAAATCTGGCGCATTTATCCCAGGTATTCGTCCAGGTGAGCAGACATCTAAATACATTGATAAAGTGATGACACGCCTGACATTGGCAGGTGCTTTGTATATAACCTTTATCTGTCTGGTGCCCGAATTCATGACTATGGCATGGCAAACGCCATTCTATTTCGGCGGTACATCAATTTTGATTATCGTTGTAGTAATCATGGACTTTATGGCACAAGTACAGACTCACCTGATGTCACATCAGTATGATTCTGTGCTGAAAAAAGCGAACCTTAAAGGCTACGGCCGATAAGGTCAGTTTACGGAGTTGAGCAATGAAAGTACGTGCTTCCGTTAAGAAAATATGCCGTAACTGTAAAGTTATTAAACGTGCTGGTGTAGTACGCGTAATTTGCAGTGAGCCTAAGCATAAGCAAAGGCAAGGCTAAGTAAACAGTCGTGCAGGCTGAGATTTCTCGGCCTGTGTTTTTAGTTGTGATTTGGTCTTCGTTTGAGTATCCTTACGGGCTTTTCAAACTTTTGATTACCAAATTCAAATATAGGAGATGTGTTAGTGGCCCGTATCGCTGGCATTAACGTCCCTGATCATAAACATGCAGTTATTGGTTTAACAGCTATTTATGGCATAGGTAAGACTCGCTCTAAGGCTATCTTAGAAGCGACTGGTATCGCCGAGACCACAAAAATCGGTGAACTTTCAGACGAAACTCTTGACGTACTGCGTGATGCAGTTGGCAAGTACACTGTAGAAGGTGACCTTCGTCGTGAAGTTACTCTAAATATCAAGCGCCTTATGGACCTTGGTTGTTTCCGTGGCCTACGTCACCGTCGCTCTTTACCACTACGTGGTCAAAGAACAAAGACTAACGCGCGTACCCGTAAGGGTCCTCGTAAGCCTATTAAGCGATAAGGGGATAGTATTATGGCTAAGACACCAATTCGTCGTAAAAAGGTTAAAAAGCAAGTTGCTGATGGTATGGCTCATGTTCATGCGTCTTTCAACAACACTATTGTAACAATTACCGACCGTCAAGGTAATGCACTATCATGGGCTACTGCCGGTGGTTCAGGTTTCCGTGGTTCACGTAAATCTACACCATTTGCTGCTCAGGTTGCTGCAGAGCGTGCAGGTACTGCTGCTCAAGAATACGGTTTAAAAAATCTAGAAGTTTTCATTAAAGGTCCAGGTCCAGGTCGTGAATCTGCTGTACGTGCTTTGAATGCTGCTGGTTACCGTATCACCAACATTACTGACGTGACGCCAATACCACACAATGGTTGTCGTCCACCGAAGAAACGTCGCGTTTAACAATAGGTTAGGAGAAATAACATGGCAAGATATTTGGGCCCTAAGCTCAAGCTGAGTCGTCGTGAAGGTACTGACCTGTTCCTTAAGAGCGGCGTAAGAGCTATCGACTCTAAGTGTAAACTTGAGACTGCACCTGGTCAGCACGGCGCTCGTAAAGGTCGCTTATCTGATTACGGTTTACAATTACGTGAAAAGCAAAAAGTACGTCGTATCTACGGTGTATTAGAAAAGCAATTCCGTAATTACTACAAAGAAGCTGCTCGCCTTAAAGGTAATACAGGTGAAAACTTGTTACAGCTTTTAGAGCAACGTTTAGACAATGTTGTATATCGCATGGGTTTTGCTAGCACACGCGCTGAAGCACGTCAGTTAGTAAGCCACAAAGCGATTTTAGTTAATGGTCGTGTTGTGAACATTCCTTCATACGTAATTGCTCCAGAAGATACTGTAGTAATCCGTGAGAAGTCTAAAACACAAGCACGTATCATCGCTGCTCTAGAGTTGGCTGAGCAACGTGAAAAGCCGACTTGGGTTGAAGTTGACGGTAAGAAATTGGAAGGTAGCTTTAAGCGCCTACCTGAGCGTTCAGATCTGTCTGCGGACATTAATGAACAACTAATCGTCGAACTTTACTCTAAGTAAAGTTAAGAGTTAAGAGAGGATAAAATGCAGGGTTCTGTTACAGAATTTCTAAAACCAAGGTTAGTCGATATCGACGCTATCAACCCAACGCGTTCTAAAGTAGTTTTAGAACCACTAGAGCGTGGCTTTGGCCATACTCTGGGTAATGCCTTACGCCGTATACTGTTATCATCTATGCCTGGATGTGCAGTAACTGAAGTTGAAATCGACGGTGTATTGCATGAGTACAGCGCGAAAGAAGGCGTACAAGAAGACATCATTGAAATACTACTAAACCTAAAAGGTCTAGCAGTAACGTTAGAAGGCAAAGATGAAGTTTTTCTGACCCTGACTAAATCTGGTGTAGGCCCTGTGACTGCGGCTGATATTCAGCACGATGGCGATGTAACAATTGCTAATCCAGATCACGTTATTTGTCATTTAACGACAGATAGCAGCGAGATCAGCATGCGTATTCGTGTTGAGCGTGGTCGTGGTTATGTGCCGGCATCTAGTCGTTTATCCTCTGATGACGATGAGCGTCCAATTGGTCGATTGCTGCTTGATGCATCATTCAGCCCAGTTGAACGTATTGCGTACTCGGTTGAATCAGCCCGTGTTGAGCAACGTACAGACTTAGACAAGTTAATCATTGATATGGAAACAAACGGCACCTTAGATCCTGAAGAAGCGATCCGCCGTGCGTCTACTATCTTAGCTGAGCAATTAGATGCATTCGTAGATTTACGTGATGTAACTGAGCCAGAAGAGAAAGAAGAGAAGCCAGAATTCGATCCTATTCTACTTCGTCCAGTTGATGATCTTGAACTAACAGTACGTTCAGCAAACTGTTTGAAAGCCGAGCAAATTCAATATATCGGTGATTTAGTTCAGCGCACTGAAGTTGAGCTTCTTAAAACGCCTAACCTAGGCAAGAAGTCTCTAACTGAAATAAAAGACGTGCTAGCTTCACGTGGTCTTTCTCTAGGCATGCGCCTAGAAAATTGGCCGCCTGCAAGCCTAGCTGAATAATCTAAATCACTATATTAGTTTAGTTAGAAGGATAGGGTCATGCGCCATCGTAAGAGTGGTCGTCAATTAAACCGTAACAGTAGCCATCGTAAAGCGATGTTCAGCAATATGGCAGGTTCTTTGGTGAAACATGAAATCATCAAAACTACTTTGCCTAAAGCGAAAGAGTTACGCCGTGTAATTGAACCTTTAATCACACTGGCTAAGACTGACAGTGTAGCAAATCGCCGTTTAGCGTTTGCTCGCACGCGTGATAATGAAGTAGTTGGTAAATTGTTCAGCGAAATCGGTCCTCGTAATACAGACCGTCCAGGTGGTTACACTCGTATTCTTAAGTGTGGCTTCCGTGCTGGTGATAATGCACCAATGGCTTATATTGAACTAGTAGGTCGCCCAGCGACTAACGAAGAAGTTCAAGAAGACGCGCAGTCTGCAGAGTAAGTCTTTAAAGAGACACCAAAAAGCCGAGCTTAATGCTCGGCTTTTTAATGCCTAAAATTTGACATCCCTCCAAATAATTACCTATTACCTATTACCTATTACCTTCATTCTGTTAAACCAATGTAGTTATAAAGCCTGCACTCTCAAAAAGCTTAATTAAGCGGTAACCCTATAAGTCGAGTGTATAAGGTTTGTAAAACATACCCCAGGCTGTAGATGTACAATGTAATTTGGATAATGATAAAGCAAATCGGCCAATCAAACAGAGATATATAATTTTTACTCGTTAATTTAGTGGGCTTAAGGCTACTTTTAGTAGGGTTTTTGAGCGTTTAGCTCAAATACTCAGCGAGCAGTCATTTATTTCAAGTTTTCTTCAAAAAAGGGTTGATCTGTTTTCGGATCTCCCTATAATGCGACCCCACTGAGACGGCAGAGCAGGCAACGCTTAGCGAGGCAAGCAAACCACTTAGTGAGTCGAGTAAAACTTAGTTTTAAAAACTTTCAAGTTTAACAAAATTAAGTGTTGACAAAAAAATAGGAAAGCGTAAGATGCGCAGCCCTAGCGAGATAAAGTTTAACGCTTTAATCGCAACGTTCTTTAAC